>DATFWW010000228.1:0-12903 GCA_035258825.1 Myxococcota bacterium | reverse complement strand
TCGCGTGGACCTGGGCGGGCACAGCGTGGCGCTGCGGCGCCCGCCGCTCGGCCACGTGCTGCCGACGGCACACGACATGCGGCGCGAATACCGCGTGCTCGCGGCGCTCGCGGACAGCGAGGTGCCGGTTCCGCGGCCGATCGCGCTATGCGAGGACGCGTCGGTCAACGACTACCCGTTCTACGTGATGGAGTACCGGCCCGGCGTCGTGCTCCAGAACGAGATCCCGGCCGGCTACCTCGACGTCCCGGCCGACCGCGCGCGCGCGAGCCGCGCGCTCGTCGAGACGCTGGTGGCGCTGCACCGCGTCGATGTGGCCGCCGCCGGCCTCTCCGACTTCGGCCGCGCCGACGGCTACCTCGAGCGGCAGCTCCGCCGCTGGCGCACGCAGTGGGAGGCCAACCGCACGGCGCCGCTGCCCGAGGTCGACGCGCTGCTCGAGCGGCTCGCGCGCGCGCTGCCCGCGCACTCCGACGCCACGCTCGTGCACGGCGACTTCCGGTTCGGGAACCTCGCGCTCGACCCGCGCGATCCGGGCCGCGTGATCGCGGTGTACGACTGGGAGATGGCGACGCTGGGAGACCCGCTCGCCGACCTCGGCTACACGCTGATCTACTGGGTCGAGCCCGGCGACGCGCGGACGCGCGGCTCGATCGAGGAGGTCGGCGCCGTCACTGCGCACCCCGGCTTCTACTCGCGCAAGCAGGTCGCCGAGACCTACGCCGCCGCGAGCGGACGCGACCTCGCGCAGATCGACTTCTACCAGGTGCTCGCGCTCACGAAGCTCGCGGTGATCTCGGAGGGAATCCTCAAGCGCCACCAGCTCGGCCACACCGCCGGCCGCGGCTTCGAGAAGATGAATCGCGCGGCCGAACCGCTCGCCGCACGCGCGCTCGCGATCGCAGATGCCTCGGACGACCGGCGGCTCCGATCGTAGCTACCTGAACAGCGCCCATATGGCGATCGCGGCGAGCGCCAACGCGATCAGGGCGATCAAGCGCGTGTTGGGCGCGTCGGCTCCGGCCGCCGCCGCGGGCGGAATCCGCGCGATCTGCACCGTGACGTTGTCGGGTCCGCCGCGGCGGTTGGCGAAGTCGACGAGCGTGCGCACCGCCCGCTCGGGCGCCTCGCGGTGCACCACTTCGGCGATCTCCGCGTCTCGCACCACCCCCGACAGACCGTCGGAGCACAGCAGGAACAGATCTCCAGGCCGGAGCTCGAGCTCGTGGAGGTCGACCTCCACGTCGGGCTCGACGCCGAGCGAGCGCAGCACCTCGTTGCGGCGCGGGTGCACGAGCGCCTGCTCCGCAGTGATGATCCCGCGGCGCTGCAATTCGGCAACGAGCGAGTGATCGAACGTGATCTGCTCGAACGCGCCGTCGCGCAGGCGATAGGCGCGGCTGTCGCCGACGTTCGCAACGAACGCGGCGCCGTCGGCCGAGAACAGTGCGGCCACACCGGTGGTGCCCATGCCCGCGAGCGACCGGTCGCGCTGCGCCTCGTCGTGCACCGCGCGGTTGGCCGCCTCGAGTGCCGAGCGGAGCGCAGCACCGGCCGCGAGCTCCGAGCTCGCCACCGCCGACGATACGGTATCCACCGCGACGCGACTCGCCGTGGCGCCGCCCGCATGACCGCCCATGCCGTCGGCCACCATTATCCAACGCGCCCCCGATCGGGCGTAGCCCTCGCCGAAGGCGTCCTGGTTGTTCGCGCGCTGGCGCCCGGTGTCGGAGAGCGAGGCGATCTCGATCTGCGCCGGGTCGATCCGCATCCGTGTCGTATATCAGCTTCGCGCCGGCGATGCCGCGGATCCACCGGGGCCGCGCGGGTCGGAGAGGAAGCACCGGCTCACGCCGTCCGCCACCGGAAAGCTCGCCGGCTCCTCGACCGGGCACCGGTCGAACACATCGGGACAGCGCGCGTGGAAGCGGCAGCCGGACGGCGGGGCGGACGGCGACGGGACGTCGCCCGAGAGTCGCGCGGACACGCCGCGTTGCGCCGGGTCGACCGACGGCACCGCGGCGAGCAGCGCGCGCGTGTAGGGATGGCGCGGGTCGGTGAAGATCCGCTCGGTGTCGCCCTCCTCCACGATCTGGCCGACGTACATCACCGAGACGCGGTCGGCGAGGTAGCGCACCAGGCCGAGGTCGTGGGCGATGAAGAGATAGGTGAGGCCGAGCTCGTCCTGGAGCCGCTGGAGCAGGTTCAGGATCTGCGCCTGGATCGAGACGTCGAGCGCCGAGGTGGCCTCGTCGCAGACGAGCAGCAGCGGCTCCACGGCGAGCGCGCGCGCGATGCAGATGCGCTGGCGCTGCCCTCCCGAGAACTCGTGCGGGTAGCGCCACATCTGGCGCGGGTCGAGCTGCACGCGCTCGAGCAGCGCGGCGACGCGCTCGGTGCGCTCGCGATCGGTCGCGCCGATCGAAAACGTCTCCATGCCCTCCGCAATCGCGTCGCGCACGCGCATGCGCGGGTCGAGCGAGGCGAGCGGATCCTGGAACACGATCTGGATCGCACGGCGGTAGGGGCGCAGCGCGGCGCGCGAGAGACGCGCCAGATCGACGCCGTCGAACCAGATCTGGCCCGCGGTGGGCTCCACGAGCCGCAGGAGCGACCGGCCGACCGTGGTCTTGCCGCAGCCCGACTCGCCGACCAGCGCGAGCGTCTCGCCGCGGCGGATCTCGAAATCGACGCCGTCCACGGCGCGCACGTGACCGACCGTGCGGCGGAACAGCCCCTTGCGGATCGGGAACCAGGTGCGCAGGCCGGCGACGCGCAGCAGCACCTCGCGGGCGCTCACGTCGCACCCTCTTCTTCCCGCGCCACAGCGTGGCAGTAGGCGCGGTGCGTATCGGAGATCTGCGTCGCGCACGGGACGTTCTCCGCGCAGGGCTCGAAGGCCCGGTGACACCGTGTGGTGAAGCGGCAACCGGCCGGCCACTCGCCGGGCGACGGCACCACGCCCGGAATCTCCGCGAGCGGCTCGCCGCGGCGGGTGCGCGACGGAATCGACGCGAGCAGCCGCTGCGTATACGGGTGTCGCGGGTTCGCGAGCAGATCCTCGCGCGTGCCCTCCTCCGCAACCTGGCCCGCGTACATCACCGCGATCCGGTCGGCGAGCTCGTTCACGACGCCGAGGTTGTGGCTGATCAGCAGGATCGCGGTGCCGAAGCGGTCGCGGATCTCGCGCAAGAGGTCGAGGATCTGCGCCTGGATCGTCACGTCGAGCGCGGTGGTCGGCTCGTCGGCGATCAGGAGCTTCGGCTGCATCGAGAGCGCCATCGCGATCATCACGCGCTGCTTGAGACCGCCGGAGAGCTGGTGCGGGTAGCTCTCGAAACGCGCATCGGCGTCGGGAATGCCGACGCGTCCGAACAGCTCGACGCAGCGCGCGCGCGCGGCCGCCGCGCTCACCTTCTCGTGCAGGCGGATCGCCTCGACCACCTGGGCGCCGACCGCCTGCACGGGGTTCAGGCTCGTCATCGGCTCCTGGAAGATCATCGCGGCCACGGCGCCGCGCACCGCGCGCATCTCGGACACCGGCAGCGCGCGCACGTCGCGACCCGCGAGCGTGATCCGCCCCGACTCGACCCGGCCCGGCTTCGGCACCAGGCGCAGGATGGACAGTGCAGTCACCGACTTGCCGCAGCCCGATTCGCCGACCAGCGCGAGCACCTCGCGCGGTGCGATCCGCAGCGAGATGCCGTCCACCACCGCGGCGCGTCCGCTCTCGGCGGGAAACGTCGTGACGAGGTCGCGCACCTCGAGGACGGGGTCGGTGGTCACACGTTCTCCCGGACCGTGCGCGGGTCGAGGATGTCGCGAATTGCGTCGCCGACGAAATTCACCGAGAGGATCAGCCCGAAAAGCGCGACCGAGGCGGCGGCGAGGTTCCAGAAGATGATCGGATCGCGCGCGAGCTCGTCGCGCGCCTGGTCGATCATCTGGCCCCAGCTGCCGTCGAGCCCGATGCCGAGGAACGCGAGCACCGCCTCGGTCAGGACCATGCCCGAGAACAGCAGCACGAACGTGATCACCACGAGGTGCATCAGATTCGGCAGGATGTGGCGCAGCAGGATGCGCGCCTCCGACGCCCCGAGCGCGCGCGCGGCCGCCACGTAGTCGAGCTCGCGGAGCTTCAGCGTCTCGCCGCGGATCACGCGCGCGAAGCTCACCCAGCCCGTCACGCCCATCGCGAAGCACACCTGCACCGGCCCGCGGCCGAGTGCCACGATCAGCGCGATCAAGAGCAGCAGCGTCGGAATCGACGAGAGCGTCGAAATTGCGAAGAAGACCGCGTCGTCGATGCGACCTCCGAAATAACCAGCCGACATCCCGAAGAGCAGCGCGAGCGGAATCACGATCAGGCTCGTGAGACCGCCGAGCAGCAGCGCCACGCGCGCGCCCTTCAGCGCCATGTGCAGCACGTCGCGGCCGAGGATGTCGGTGCCGAGCCAGTGCTGGCCCGGGAAGCGCAGCCCAGCGCCGCCGTAGAACTCCTCGAACGCGAGCGGCGCCGAGTAGCTGCGCTCCTGGAAGTCGGCGGGGAACAGGCGGTCGACGAGCGAGCGCGGCGTATGCGCGGCGATCCCCTCGGCGCCGCGGTCGAGCCACGCCACCGAATCGGCAAGGCCGAGTGCGACGTAGAACGCGATCGCGGCGAGCGCGATCGGCCGCCGTCGGCCGAGCTCGCGAATCGCATCGCTCCAGAACCGGCTCCTGCGCACGACGCGCGCGGTGTAGAGCACGCCGGCCACGAGCCCGACCACCACCGTATTCGAGACGACGTGTGCCTCCACGGCGCTATTCCAGCCGCACGCGCGGATCCGCGAGCGTGTAGGTGAAGTCCGTGACCACCTGGAACACCGTGAACAGGAGCGCGGTGATGTAGACCATCACTCGCAGCGTCGAGAAGTCGTTGGCCTGGACCGCATCCACCGTCACCGCGCCGAGCCCGGGGATCCCAAAGAACGATTCGATCAGGAGCGCCCCCATGAAAAGGAACGGAATCGCCATCACGACGTTCGTGAGGATCGGGATCAGCGAGTTGCGCAGCACGTGGCGCACCATCACGCGCACGTCGCCAGCGCCCTTCGCGCGCGCGGTGCGCACGTAGTCGCGGTTCGTCTCTTCGACGAAGACGGTGCGGTAGAAGCGCACGTCGCCGCCGACGCCTGCGAGCGCGTAGATCAGCACCGGCATCGCGATGAAGCGCGGGATCAGCGCCGGGTCGGGGGCGAAGCCCGAGATCGGGAACCAGCACAGGATCTTTCCGATCACGTACTGCCCGCCGATGATGTAGAGCAGGATCGAGACGCTCATCTCGAGCACCGCGACCAACAGGATCGTCCGGTCGATGTAGGTCTCGCGAAAGTAGGCGACGAACAGCGAGAGCTGGATCGCGAGCAGGAGCCCGATCGCGAACGCGGGCACCGTGAACGAAAGGCTCGGCCCGGCACCCTCACGCAGGCGGCGCGCGATCGGCACGTCGTCGAGGTCGCTGCGGCCGAAATCGAAGGTCAGCATCTTGCGGTAGTGGTCGCGCAGCTGCTCGAGCTTCGGGCGGTCGTAGCCGTGCTGGTGGATCCAGAGCGCGAGCACCTCGGGCGACGCCTTCTCGCCGACCGCGCGCCGCGCCATGTCGACGGGCTGCGCGTAGACGAAGAACAGCGCGAACAAGAGTCCGAGCACGCCGAGAACCACGAGGAACCCGTAGGCAAGCCGCCGCACCGCGTAGGCGATCACTACTGGCGCTCCCGGAAGAACGTGACCACGCCCGGCGTCACGATCCCCACGAACGCGACCGCGAGCGCCCAGGCCGGCCAGACGATCGGGCGGTTCCATTCCTCGCGATGTTCGCGCCGCAGTTCCGGATCGAGGTCGACGTACTTCCCGGTCGGCAGCGAGAGGCCGGCCGGCTTCATGTTGCGCATCCAGCCGTGGCGCAGCGCGTACGACTCGGAGTGGAGCAGCTCGATCCACGGGCGCTCGCGCTCGAGGATTGCGCGCATCTGCTCGATGAGTTTCATCCGCTCGGGACCGTTCGGCATGTTCTTCATCGCGACGAACAGCTCGTCGAAGTGCGGATCGGCGAAGTTCGAGGTGTTGGGTGCACCCGCATTCCGGGAATTCGCGTTCGGTCCCCAGAGCAGGAACAGGAAGTTCTCCGGGTCGGGATAGTCGGCGATCCAACCCCACATGTAGATCTGATAAGCGTTGCGGCGGACCTTCTCCTGGAAGGCGTTGTAGTTCTGCGCGACGAGCTCCACGTCGAGACCGATCCGGCGCCACTCGTCGATGAAGAACTGGTAGCGGAGCCGGCTGCGCGTGTCGGGGCTGCCGGCGTCGAAGGTGAGGTGCACGGGGCGCCGCGTCTTCGGATCGATCCCGCCGCGGTACCCCACTTCGTCGAGCAGCTTGCGCGCGCGCTCGAGGTCGGGCTTGCGATAGGGATTGGCGTAGTCCGCGTCGTAGCCAAAGATGCCGGGCGGGATCAGCGACTGCGCGGGTACGTCACGCCCATTGTTGAAGATCCGCTTGAACTCGACAGCGTCGACCGCGAGGCTCATCGCCTGCCGCAGCTTGCGCGCGCGCTCGCCGCCCGGCGCACCGACGATCGGATCGTTCATGTTGAAGCCGATGTAGAAGATCGCGGGCTCGACGCTCTTCGCGAGCGACATCCCGCGCGCCGCCATCGCGGGCGAGATCTCGCCCCCCTGCACCGCGCGGTCGAAGCTCTCCTGGATGATCCCCGAGGCATCGTAGTAGCCCTGCAGGAACTTGTTGAAGCTCGCGATGTCCTCCTTGTCGAGGCGGAAGTCGATGCGATCGAGGAATGGGAGCGGCCGTCCGAGGTACTCGGGACGAAGCAGGCCATTCTCCGCGTCTCCGGGCTCCCCGACCGAGGGATAGATCGCGCCGGGCGCGCGCCACTCCGGATGGATCGCGCCGTACCAGTTGGGGTTGCGCTCGAGCACGATGCGGCCGTGCTGCTGATAGGCCGCGAGCCGGAACGGACCGCTCGCGACCGGGTGCTCCTTGAAGAACGGGCGGCCGCCCTGCCCGTCGTAGCGCGCGACCGCCTCCCAGGGCACAGGAGCCGTGAACGGCATCGCGAACCAGTAGAGCAGCTGCGGATATGGTTCGCGCAGCACCACCTCGAGCTCGTAGGAGCCGTGCGCGATCACGCCGTCGATGCCGCCGGCCTCGACATACTGACGGTCGATCCGCAGCTTGGCGAAGTCCGGATCCGACGCGCGCCGCTCGCCGAGGCGCTTCGCGAACTCCTCGAAGCCGACGATCTTCTCGAACGTGGCCACGACCGGGCTGATCACGGCCGGATCGGCGATCCGCATCAACTCGAACGCGAAGTCGGCGGCCGTGATCTCGCGATCGGCGGGTCCGCGGCCGTCAGGCGCGAAGCACGGGTCCCTGTCGAAGCGCATCCCGGGTCGCAGCCGGAAGCGATAGGCGACGCGCCCACGCGCGCGCGGCTCGGCTGCGGGCACCGCCTCGGCGAGCGCGGGCATGAGCTCGTAGGGGCGCTTCAAGTAGTGATATTCGAGCAGCGTGTCGTAGACGTTCGCGATGATCGTGTGGTCGAGCGCGCTGTAGCTGACACCCGGGTCGAGCGTCTTCGGCCACTCCGGCAGCGGGATGTAGCGGACCTTCGCGTTGTCGTCCGCGTCCGGATACGGATTGTTGGTGCAGGCTGCGAGGACCGTGAGCAGCCCCCAGATCCACCAGCGGCGCTTCATCCCCCCTCCACGGGATCCAACTTCGAGCCGGGGGGGCGCAGCCGGAATATATCCGGGGACACGTCGGGGTTCAGCTCCACCTGGCGCAGCACAAGCTCGGCGCGCGCGCGGCCGGACGAGCTGCGCAGCGCGACGTTCTGCGCGAACGGCGCGCCGGCGATCTCGGTGAAGTCGTCGAACAGCGCCTCCCAGACCAGCTCGCCGCGGTCATCCGACTGCGCGAGCCGGCGCAGCTCGCCGCCCGCACCGAACTCCACCACCCGCCGCACGCGGCCGCCTGGATCGGCGAGCTCGATGCGAACGCGCTCCCCGACGAGATAGGCGGCGCCGCGCGTAAGGCCCGCGTCGGGCTCCGGCGCGCCCAGGATCACTTCGACCGCCTCGGCGGGCGTCAGGGCGAGCCGCGCCGTGTCCCAGAGCAGGCCCGGATAGACGGCGCCCTCTTCGAAGCGCTGCTCCTGGGTCTCGTACAGCGCATAGCGCTCGCCGTCGGTCACCAGCACGGCGAGCGTGGTGTCGAGGAACCCGAGCACCTCGACGCGCAGCTGCGCGGGCGCCGCCAGCCACATCCGCTGCTTGCTGCGCAGCGCGAGATCGCGCCCACCCACGCCGGCCCCCGGCGCATCCACCGCGAGGCGCGCGACGGCCTGGAGCGCGGCGCGGCGCGCGGCGCTGGCGTGCCACGCCGCGAGCAGCGCGTCGGGCCGCGGGTCGTCGGGGGAAAGCCGCGTGGCCGGAGCCGAGCTCACGCATCCGGTCGCGAGCGCGACCAGCGCGAGCCAGACGCCCAGCCGGCGCACGCCTACTCGAGCTCGCGCCGCAGCGATTCCAGCTTCTGTTTCAGCTCCGGCTGCTCCTCCGGCCGCGGACCCATCACCGCAGCTTCCTCGAACTTGGCGAGCGCGCGGCGCCGTTCGTCGAGCAGGAGATAGGCGTCTCCGATGTGCTCGGAGATCACCGGGTCGCCACCGGTGAGCTCGTGCGCGCGCTGCAGCTCCGCGATCGCCTTGTTGAGCCACTTGCGGCCCGCGGCCACGTCGCCGGCCGCCATCAGCGGCCGCGCGCGCATGTAGTAGACCCAGCCGAGGCTGTCGACGATGTAGCCGTTGTCGGGGCGCAGCTCCATCGCGCGGGTGATGTACTGCTCGGCCTGCTCGAGGTTCTCGCCGTGCTCGGCCCACGTGTAGCCGATGAAGTTGAGCGCGTCGGCGTTGTCGGGGTTCTTCTCGAGCGCGCGCTGCATGTACTTGATCGCCTCGTCGTCGCGATCCTTCTCGCCGTACACCACTCCGAGGTTGTAGAGCAGCTCGTCGTCGTCCGGGTTGCTCGCGAGCAGCCCTTCGAGGTAGGACACCGCGCCCTCGAAGTCGCCGGCCTTCGAGCGCAGCGTCGCGCTGTAGAGCTCGAGCTCGCGCGAGGGCTCGGTGGCGAGCGCGCGCTCGACTTCGGCGAGCGCCTCGGCATAGCGGCCGTGCCGCTCGTGGATCGCCGCGATCTGCGTGCGGGCCTCGGCGTAGTATTCGTGCTGCGGAGCGACGCGCTCGAAAGCGCGCATGGCGTCGGCGTCGCGGTTCACGCGGCGCAGCGCCACGCCGTCGAAGAACGCCACCTCGTACTCGCGCGGCGACGCCGCGAGCACGCGCTCGAACCGCGTCACGGCCTCGGCGAACCGGTGCGATTCGTAGAGCAGGTAGCCGAGCCGCTTCACCGATTCGAGATCGCTCGGATAGCTCGCCTCGATCCGCTCGAGCGTCTCGGTCGCACCCTCGACGTCCTCGTCGTTGATCTGCGCCTCGGCGAGCGAGGAGAGCGTGGCGTGGTCGTCGGGGGCATGGCGCAGCATCTCGTGATACACGCCGATCGCGCCGTCCTTGTCGCCGCGGTTGCGCATCGATCGCGCGAGCGCTGCGTAGATCCGCAGGTTCGCCGGATCGATCTGGAGCGACTTGCGCAGCGCCTTCTCCGCCTCGAGCGGCTTCTCCTGCTTCTCGTACACGTTCGCGAGCGCGAGCCAGCCGCGCGGCTCGTCGGGCTTCTGCTGGGTCATCCACCGTGCGGTGTCGAGCGCGGAGTCGAGCTGGTTGGTCTCGAGGTGGATCTGGTAGAGCAGCCAGGCTGCGTCGTCGTCGATCGGGTGGCCCTGCGCGTCGAGCAGGAGCTTCTCCGCCTCGTTCGAGTTCTGCTGGATCCGGAACAGCTGCGCGAGGATGCTGCGCACCTCCGGATCGTCGGGCGCGAGCTCGCGCGCGCGGCGCGCGTGCTCGACCGCGCGATCGAGCTCGCCGCTGCGCGCGAGGGTCTCGGCCATCATGCGGTGCAGGACCGGGGACTGCTCGTCCTTCGCGAGCGCGCGCTCGAGCGCCGCGATCGCCTCCTGCGGATGGCCGTCGGCGAGGTGCTCGTTGTAGACGAGCACGTCGTACTCGGGCGGGGCTTCGGGCCGGATCTCGCGCCCGGGACCCTCGGGCGCGGCGCCGAACGTGGCGCAGCCCGTGCCGAATCCCGCCGACATCCCGAGGATGGCGAACAGCGCGACGAGCCGGCTTCGCCGCGAAATTCTGATGCGCCCGCTGCGGATCACCTTGTCTCCCGAACCGGTCTCGATCCCACCGATCTGATCGTCCGCCCGCGGGCGGACGCAAAGCGCCCGCCCGCCTCAGGATCTCCCGAGATAACCCTGTGCGTCCAGATAATCCACGAGGGCGGCGACGCTCTCGTCCACCGACTGGGCCTGCGTGTCGAGCACGAGCTCGGGGCGCGCCGGCGCCTCGTAGGGCGCCGAGATCCCCGTGAACTCCGGTATCTCCCCCGCGCGCGCCTTCTTGTACAGGCCCTTCACGTCGCGGCTCTCGCAGGTCTCCACACTCGCCTCGACGTAGACCTCGATGAAGTCGCCCTTTCCCATGATCGCGCGCACCGCGTCGCGGTCGCCGCGGTACGGCGAGATGAACGAAGTCATCACGATCACGCCCGCGTCGGTGAACAGCTTCGCGACCTCGCCGATCCGGCGGATGTTCTCGGTCCGATCGGCGGGCGAGAACCCGAGATTCTTGTTGAGGCCGTGGCGGATGTTGTCGCCGTCGAGCACGTAGGCGTGGCGCCCGCGCTCGAGCAGCGCCTTCTCCGCCCCGACTGCGATCGTCGACTTGCCCGAGCCGGACAGGCCCGTGAGCCAGACCGTCACCCCGCGCTGGCCGAGCAGGTGCTCGCGGTCGCGCCGCTCGACGTGGCCCGCATGCCAGGTGATGTTGGTCGCCTTCTGCTCGGCCAAGTTCGCGCTCCCCCTGCCCGATCGCTGCCCGGAAAGCGCGGAGAATAGCGCCCCGACCTACGACGTGCGGACCCGCAGCGGTCCGGTGTCGGCCCGCGCCGAACGCACCTCCTCGGCGACGCGCGCGATCACGGTGTCGATCTCCGCCTCGGTCGTGCCGCGGCCGAGGCCGAAGCGCAGCGCTCCGCGGATCCGCTCGGGCGGCAGGCCGAGTGCGCGCAGCACGTGGCTCGGCTCGCCGCGCGCGGAGGCACATGCCGACCCGGTCGAGAGCGCCACGTCGTGCAGTGCGGTCAGCAGACCGTCGGCGCGCGCACCCGCGAACGACGCGTTCAGGTTGCCCGGCAGCCGCCGCACCGGATCGCCATTCTGCGCGACCCGCCCGGGCAGCTCCCGGCACAGACCGTCGAACAGCCGGTCTCGGAGGGCGCACAGCCGCGCCGACTCCGATTCGAGATCGGCGACGCACAGCGACACGGCGCGCGCGAAGCCCACCACGAGCGGCACCGGCGTGGTGCCCGAGCGGAGGCCGCGCTCGTGGCCGCCGCCGTGCAGCAGCGGGGCGAGCGCGAGCGGCGGGCGCCCGCGGCGAACGTAGAGCGCGCCGATCCCCTTCGGCCCGTAGAGCTTGTGCGCGCAGAACGAGAGCAGGTCGATCCGGTCGCGGCGCACGTCGATCGACACCTTGCCGACCGCCTGCGCAGCATCGGAGTGGAACGGCACACCCGCCGCGCGGCACACCTCTGCGATCTGCGCGAGCGGCTGGAGCGTGCCGATCTCGCTGTTCGCGGCGCCGATCGAGACGAGCGCGGTCCGCTCGCCGATCGCCGCGCGCACCGCCTCCGGGTCGACGAGACCTCCTTCGCCGACGGGCAGCTCGGTGACCGAGCAGCCGTCTTCTGCCAGCGCGCGCGCCGTGTCGAGCACCGCGGGATGCTCGATCGCGGTCGTCACGATGTGATCGCGGCGCCCGCGCTGCGCGCGTGCGATCCCAGCGAGCGCGAGGTTGTCGCTCTCGGTGGTGCCGCTCGTGAACACGATCTCGCGCGGATCGGCCGCGCCGATCGCCGCGGCGAGCTCCTCGCGCGCCTGCTCCACGGCCGCTTCGGCGCGCCATCCGTAGAGATGGGTGGCGCTCGACGCGTTGCCGAACTCCTCGGTCCAGTACGGCGCCATCGCGGCGACCACGCGCGGGTCGACCGGGGTGGTGGCGTGGTGGTCGAGATAGATCGGGCGCCGGGTCACGGAGGACCTGGCGGATCACGGCCTTAGGCCTGATCCGCCCTACGCGCTGAACGACTCGCCGCAGCCACAAGTGGAGGAGGCGTTCGGGTTGTGCATCTTGAAGCCGGATTCCTGGAGCGTGTCGACGAAATCGAGCGTGGTGCCGGCGAGGTAGAGCGCGCTCTTCTCGTCGAGGATCACGCGCACGCCATTCACCTCGATCGCGGTGTCGACGTCGCGGATCTGGTCGTCGAAGGCGAGCTCGTAGCGCAGGCCCGAGCAGCCGCCCCCCACCACCCGCATCCGCAGACCGTGCGTCTCCGCCTTGCCCTCCTTGCCCAGCAACTCGCGGATCCGCTGGGCGGCGGGCTCGGTGACTTCGATCAGGGGCATACTGTACTCCTAAGTCCGAATTGCTCGCTCGAACATAGGATCGGCGCCCAGGCGGTTCAAGCGGAGGATCCGGATCGCGCGGCCGGAGCTGCAATGATGCACCATGGGGCGGGGAACTCCCCGGGGGCCGCCATGGAGACCCGCGAACCGATCCTCGAGCCCGCTCTGCCGATCGTCGATCCGCACCACCACCTCTGGGACCGCCCAGCCGCGCAGGTCGCCGCGATGCCGAGGACCGGCCACGGCTTCGAGCGGATC
>DATFWW010000227.1:0-15274 GCA_035258825.1 Myxococcota bacterium | reverse complement strand
TCTTCCTCGAAACCCAGCTTCGTCATGTCCAGCTGGAGGCTGGATTTGTCCAGAAGTCGGAGCACCACCTTCTCGCCGAAGAGGGTGGGACAGACGCTGACACGGAAATCCATTTCCTTGTTGCCTGCGACCTTGATCTTGATGCGGCCGTCTTGAGGGAGTCGCCGCTCGGAGATGTCGAGCGATGCCATGATTTTGAGGCGCGAGGTGATCGCGTTCTTCAGCTTCATCGGCGGCCTCATCACCTCGTAGAGCACGCCGTCGATGCGGTAGCGGACGCGGAACGACTTCTCGTAGGGCTCGATGTGGATGTCCGAGGCGGTCTTCTTGACCGCGTCGGTGAGGATCAGGTTGACCAGCTTGACGACGGGCGCGTCCTCGGAGGCCTTCGCGAGCTCCGCGGCATCGATCTCGTCGCTCTCCTGGATCAGATCGATGTCGGAGTCGTCGAAATCGCCCATTACGTCCTCGAGCGAGGACGTCTTGTCGTAGTAGCGGTCGACGGCGCGGCGGATCGCCTCTTCGGGGGCGACGACGGCCTGGATGTTGTAGCCGGTCAGGAACTTGATGTCGTCGAGCGCGAAGATGTTGGACGGGTCGCTCGTGGCGAGGATCAGCGTCGATCCCGCGCGGTTGACTGGGATCACGTTGTGCTTGATCGCGACCTCTTCGGGAACCAGCTCGATCACGGCGCGTTCGATCTCGAACTCGTCGAGGTTGATCGACGGCACGCCGTACTGTTTGGCGACGAAGTCGGCCAGCTCCGACTCGTCGAGCAGGCCCATCTTCGTGATCTCGGCGCCGAGCCGGTTGCCCGTGCCCCTGGCCTTCGCGCGCGCGTCGCGCAGCTGCTCCTTGGTCAGCAGATTCTCCTTGACCAGGAGCTCGCCGATCCGCTCGTTCACAGCACCCTCCGCGCGAAACCGTGCAGCCGCAGCGGATCTGTGCGCGTGCACAATTCCGCCGAGATGCCGCAGAGATATCGGTCCGCGGAGCAGTGACCTTTACCGTCACCGCGCGCGCGCGTTGCAGCGGCGATCGAGCCTTGCCGCGCGGCTGGATCCGCACCCACCCGCCGTGCGAACCTGCGACCGCGATGGCAGCGCTAGGGGTCCAGTCTCAACGCGGCTGCTACTCCGCCGCGTCCTGCAGATCGCTCAGGTGCGCGTGCCGGCTGCGCAGCACGAGCGCTCCGAGGCCGGTGAGGGTGGCCCAGAAGACGGCGTGGCAGAGTGTGCCGACCGCGAGCGCCTGTTCGGCGGAGGCTCCGAACTGCTGGAGCGCCATTCGACAGGCGGCGTGGTAGAGGCCGAAGAAGCCGGGCGCCTGTGGAAGCGCGACGGCGGCGCCTAGCGCGGCGAGCGTCGTCCATCCGGCCGCGATCGTGCGGATCGGTCCGCCGACGTCGACGCCGACCGCCCAGATCGCGGCGATGATCGGCAGCGTCGAGGCGACCAGCCAGATTGCGATCGAGAGCACCGCGATCCACGCGAGGTGCGCCCCGCCGCGCAGCGCGCCGAGGCCGTCCGCGAAGCCGCGCAGCTGGCGCCGCCCGAACTCCGACACGCGGGCGGGAGCGAATCGCAGGAAGAGCTCGGCGAATCCGAGCGCGTTCTCGGGCGCCGCGCGCAGCCACACGAGCATCGCGAGCGGCACGAGCGCGACGGGCGCGAGCCAGACGATCCCGTGCCGGAACACCTCGCTCTCGCCACCCGCGAACGCCACCGCGCCGAGCGCCATCGCGAGCACGGACAGGCCGTCGATCACGCGCTCGAGCACGACCGTGGCGAGGACGGCCGCCGCGGGCGAGCGGGTCTCGCGCGCGAGGTAGCCGACCCGGACGATCTCGCCGATCCGCAATGGAAAGATGTTGTTGGCCATGAAGCCGACGGCGACCGCGCGGAACAGCGCGGGGCGCGGCATCGGTTGGATCGCGTCGGTGAGGTGGCGCCAGCGCAGCGCGCGCAGCCACACCACGGCGAGATAGGCCGGCACCGAAATGCCGAGCAGCACGCCCCAACGCGCGCGCTCGAACTCCTGCCAGACGCCGCGAAGATCGACGCCGCGCAGCGCAAGCCACACCGCGAGCAGCGCCACGGCGAGCCCGAGCCACACGCGCGGATCGCGCATGCGGCTGGGAGCCGCCGCGCGCGCCTCGGTCGACGCCGTCATTGCTCGGCGAGCCGCCGCCGCGCCTCGTCCGCGTCCGCCGCGATCTGCGCGCGCAGCGCGTCGATGCTCGGAAACTTGCGCTCCGCGCGCAGCCAGATCGGGAACGAGAGCTCCACCCGGCGCCCGTAGAGGTCGCCGCTCCAGTCGAGCGCGTGCGCCTCGGCGAGCACCTTCTCTCCGCGCTCGAAGGTCGGCCGCCGGCCGACGTTGGTCACCACGGGCAGGCGCGTGTCGGCGGGCGGGTCGCCCGCGCCGAGCAGGCGCAGCGCGCCCGCATAGACGCCCGGAGCGGGCAGCACCTCGCTCTCCGGATCGAGGTTCGCGGTGGGGAAGCCGAGCGTGCGCCCGCGCTCGTCGCCGCGCACGATCCGGCCGCGCACTGCGTACGGGCGACCGAGCATGCGCGCGGCGAGCTCGGGCAGGCCGTCCGAGAGCAACCGGCGGATCCGCGTGGAGTTGACGTCGCCCTCGTCCACCGTCACCTCGGGGATGATCGTCACGGCGAAGCCCAGGCGCGGGCCGAGCTCCGTGAGCAGACGCATCGACCCGCTGCGGTCGCGACCGAAGTGGAAGTCGTACCCCACGTAGACCTCCACGGGTCGGATCCGGCGATGCAGGCACTCGCGGATGAACGTCTCGGCGGGCGTGCGCGCGAACTCGAGTGTGAACGGCTCCACCACCACGGCCTCCACACCGTGGCTCTCGAGCAGCTCGATCTTCTGATCGAGCGTCGTGAGCAGCCCCGGCGCGCTGTCGGGGCGCAACACCTTGCGCGGGTGGGGATCGAACGTATAGACGACCGCCTCCCCGCCCACCACGCGCGCGCGCGCGACCACCGTGTGCAGGATCGCCTGGTGGCCGAGGTGGATCCCGTCGAAGTTCCCCACCGTGACGACCGGACGCACCAGCGCACCCGCCGCCGCCGCACTGCCCGCGAGCACCTTCACGCGCGCGCCTCGATCGCGATCGGCACGCGCGGCTCGCGGGATCTCCCGCGGGAGCGCGGTGCTAGCTTTCCGCGGTGCGCACCCTGTCGCGCTACTTCGTCCAGAACTATCTGACCTACTACGCCGCGATCGTCGCCGCCTCGATCCTCGTGATCGCGATCGTCGAGATGATGGTGAACTTCGATCACGTGATCGAATACGGCGAAGGGGTCGCGGGCGTCGCGTCCTATCTCTTCCTGCGGCTCCCATCCTATTATCTGCCGTATCTGCTCCCCGTGGGCTCGTTCGGCGCCGCCTTCCTCTGCCTGGGATTCCCGGCGCGCGCGCTGGAGATCCTCGCGGCCCGGACCAGCGGGATCGCACCGCAGCGGATCGCCGCGCCCGTGCTCGCGGCGGCCTGCCTGTTGTCCGGAGTCGCGCTGTTCCTGAACGAGACAGTGGTGCTGCGCGCAGCGCGGCGCTTCGACCGCGGGCAGGACGGCGGCGAGCTGTTCCAGGCGCGCGGTGAATTCTGGTATCGGCGCGGAAACACGCTGTTCAACGTGCAGGGTGCCGACCGCGACACGCAGACACTCCAGGGTGTCGCGATCTACGAGCGCGACGCCGAAGGGCGGCTGCTCCGCAGCGTGCGCGCCGACCGCGCACACATCGAGACCGACCGCCGCTGGCGTCTCGAGAACGCGCTGTTCCGCGAATTTCCGCGCGGCGAGCCGGATTCCGCTCCGCGCACCGAGGCGCTCCCGACTGCGATGTTCGAGGTCGGTGACGCGGGTGACCTCGCGCTGCTCGGCGCGGACCCGCACGAACTCCCGCTCTGGAGCCTGCACGCCTACATCCTCGCCGTGGATGCCGAGGGCCGCGACACCACGCGCTATCGCTCGCTCTGGCACGCGCGGCTGGCCGATCCGCTCACGGTGCTGCTGTTCGCCGTGCTCGGCGCACCGCTCGGCTTCTCGGTGGAGCGCGCGCGCAGCCTCGGCGCGGCGGCGATCCACGGCGTGGGGCTGCTCGCGGGGTATTACGCGCTCCAGACGACCGCCAGCGTGATCGGCTCGGCCGGATACGCGGCATCCGTGCTCGCGCCCTGGGCCGTGCTGGGCGGATTCGGCGCGTTCGGCGCCTGGCGCTTCGCGCGCGTCGGAGGCTGAGGCACGCGCCCGCTCATTCGCGCCCCTGACCCTCCAGGTATTTGAAGAACTCGGTGTCGGGGGAGAGCACCAGCGTGGTGCGGTCGTCGATCGTCTTGCGATAGGCCTCGAGGCTGCGCGTGAACGCGTAGAAGTCGGCATCCGCCGCGTACGCTTCGGCGTAGATGCGCGCGGCCTCCGCGTCGCCCTGCCCGCGCGCGATCTCCGATTCCTTGTGCGCCGACGCCACGATCACGCGCGCCTCGCGGTCTGCTTCGGCGCGGATCGCGCGCGCGCGCTCCTCGCCCTCGGCGCGGTTCTTCTTGGCGAGGCGCTCGCGCTCGGTCTTCATGCGCGCGTAGACCGCCTCCTCCGCGCCCGCGGGCAGCTCGGTGCGGTTGATCCGTACGTCGGCCACTTCGATCCCGAACGCCGCGAACGACTTGCGCGCGTTCTCGGTGATCGCCGCGATGATCGGTCCGCGCTCGTCCTTGAGCACCTCGCCGAGCGTGTGGCGCCCGATTACCTTGCGCACGCCGTCGCCCACCACGCGGTCGATCTGCTGCTCGGCGGGCTCGATCCCGCCCGGGAATTCGCGGACGAAGTCGCGCGGACTCGCGACCCGCCAGACGGTGTAGTAGTCGATCAACAGCTGCTCGCCGTCCCGGGTCTGGATCGGGAGCGCCGCGGTGCTGTTGAACAGCCAGCTGTTCGGGAAGGTGAGCACCTTCTCCACGAACGGGATCGCGAGCGAGGGTCCCGGCTTCGTCACGGCCCGCACCTGGCCGTAGAACAGCACGATCTTCTGCTCCCCCTCGCGCGTGATGACGACCGGGGGAATGCCGAGATTGCCACCCGCCACGGCCAGCAGCGCGAGCGCGGCGCCGAGCAGCACGAACAGCGCAAGGCGCCTCACTTGGCCGGCCCCGGGCGACGTTCGAGCGGCAGATAGGGCACCACCTGGCCCGGCTTCACGATCACCTTCTCCACACCGGGCAGCACCGATTCCATCGTCTCGAGGTAGAGACGCTTGCGCGTCACGGCGGGCGCCTTGCGGTACTCGGCGGCGAGCGCGACGAACCGCGCCGCTTCACCGGCGGCCTCGGCGATCTTCGCGTCGCGATAGCCGTTCGCCGACTCGGTCAGCTCGATCGCCTCGGCGCGCGCGCTCGGGATCCGCTGGTTGCGATAGCCCTCCGCCTCGTTCACGAGCCGGCTCGCGTCCTGCGTGGCCGCCACGACGTCGTCGAACGCCGCGCGCACCGCGTCGGGCGGCTGTACGTCGCGCAGCGCGATCGAGCGGATCTCGAGCCCGGCGTCGTATGCGTCAAGGATCGTCTGGAGCAGCGAGGAAGCTTCGGAGGTGAGCACGTCCTTCTGCTCGCGCCACACGCCGTCCACCGTCATGCGCCCGACCACTTCGCGCATCGCTGCCGCCGCGGCCGCGCGAACGACGGCGCTCGGGTCGGCGATCCGGAAGCGCGCCATGTAAGCGTCGCGGATCCGGTATTGCACCGAGAAGCTCACGCGCACCGTGTTGTTGTCGCTCGTCTGCATCGTGGATTCGTGCACGGAGGCTTCGCGTTCGGCTGCGCCGCCCTCGCCTGGCGTGGCGTGCGTCGTGAACCCGAAATCCTCGTTGCGCACCATCCCGACGTGCACGATCTCGCGCGCCACGAGCGGCGGCGGCAGTGTGATGTGGAAGCCGTCGCCCACGACGGTCTCCATGTGCCGGCCGAGCAACAGGAGGATCGCCGCCTGGCCGGGTCCCAGCGTGTACACGCCCAGCGAGAGCCAGACGCCGATCGCCGCGACGAGCACCGTGCCGAGCGTGAGGTTGCCCAGCGTCCGCGCCACCGAGCGGCGGACGCGCTGGTCGGTAGACAGCGGCTGGGCGTCGTCTTGCGCCACTAGCGCTCCTCCGCAGACCCGCGCCTGGTCGCCATCTCGTAGAACGGCCGCAGGATGTCGATCGGGATCGGGAACAACGTGGTCGAGTTGTTCTCGGTAGCGATCTCGGCGAGCGTCTGCAGGTAGCGCAGCTGCAACGCAGCCTCCTGCGACGCGAGCACGCGCGCGGCCTCGGCGAGCCGCTGTGCCGCCTGGAACTCGCCCTCGGCGTGGATCACCTTGCTGCGCTTCTCGCGCTCGGCTTCGGCCTGGCGCGCCATCGCGCGCTGCATCTCCACGGGCAGATCGATCTGCTTCACCTCCACCGCGCGCACCTTGACGCCCCACGGCTCGGTCTGGTCGTCGATGATCTCCTGGAGCTTCTGGTTGATCGCCTCGCGCGAGGCCAGCAGATCGTCGAGCTCCGCCTGCCCGCACACGCTGCGCAGCGTGGTCTGCGCCATCTGCGACGTGCCGTAGAGATAGTTCTCCACCGTGATCACGGCCTTCTCGGGGTGCAGCACGCGGAAGTAGAGCACCGCGTTCACCTTCACGGAGACATTGTCGCGCGTGATCACCTCCTGCGGCGGAACGTCCATCACGATCTCGCGCAGGCTGATCCGCACCATGCGGTCGACCATCGGGATGATCCACTTGAAGCCCGCCTCCTTCACGCCGCGGAATCGCCCGAGCCGGAAGATCACGCCGCGCTCGTACTCCTGGAGGACCCGGATGCCCAGAAAGAACAGGACAGCGAGAACCACCAGCCCACCGAGAATCCCACCCATGTTGCCTCCCCTCGCCGTGCGCTAGGGCGCGCCCGGCGCGCGCCGCACTCGCAGCACCAACCCCTCGACGGCCGTCACCTCGACGCGCGCGCCGCGCGGAATCGGGTCGAGCGAGACGGCGTTCCAGTGCTCGCCGCGGATGAACACCTTGCCGTTCGGATCCAGATCGCTGATCACCTTGCCGACCGCGCCGATCAGCTCGTCCACCCCCGCCGTCTGGCGCAGCATCAGCGTGCGCCCGACCGCGAACACCACCGCGGCGACGAACACGCCGAACGCGGCGACGATCGGCACGAGCACCGACCAGAACGAGACGGACAAGTCGCTCACCTCGGGCAGGTCGAAGACCATAGTGCCGCCGAGCAGCATGCACAGGAGCCCGGCCACCATCAAGACGCCGTGGGTGGTGGCGAACAGCTCCGCGGCGGTCAGGCCCACGCCGAGCAGCAGCAGCAGGAGGCCCACCCACGAGAACGGCAGGATCTGGAACGCGATCGCGGCGAGCCCCAGGCACACGAAGCCGATGACACCGGGCAGGATCATCCCCGGCTGGCTGAACTCGAGGTAGAGCGCGATCAGGCCCACCACCCCGAGCTGGATCGCGAGATCCGGATCGGCGAGCCGGTGGATCAACCGCGTGAGCGGCGGCATCTCGATGCGCCGGCGCTCGGCGCCGGCGAGGTGGAGCGCGACCTTGCGGCCCGCCACGTCCACCTCGCGCCCCTCGATCGCGCGCAAGAGCTCGTCGGTGTCGGCGGCGACCACGTCGATCACACCGAGCTTGAGCGCCTCGTCCTGCGTGATCGCCTCGGCCTCGCGCACTGCCTTCGCCGCCCACTCCGCGTTGCGCTTGCGCTGCCTGGCGATCGCCTCGACGAACGCGGTGGTGAACTTCTCGGCCTTCTCCATGCCCACGTCCGTGCGCTTGCCGTCCTCGTCGCGCGGCCCGCCCTCTCCGGTCGCGCTCACGGGCGACGCCGAGCCGATGCTCGTGCCGGGCGCCATCGCGGCGATGTGACCCGACATCGTCACGATCGCGCCCGCGGACGCCGCCCACGCGCCGCGCGGCGAGACGAACACGATCACGGGCACGCGCGCGTTGAGGATCGCCTGCACGATGTCCTTGGTGGCCGTGAGCAGGCCGCCCTGCGTGTCGAGCTCGACCAGCACCGCCAGCGCGCCGTCCGCTTCGCTCTGCGCGATCGCATTCTCGAGATAGTTCGCGGACGCGGGATTGATCGACCCCTTGATCGCCACCGTGTTCACGTGCGCGGCGCCGGCCGCCAGCGGGATCGCACAGAGCAGGAGCCCGGCCAGCTGGGCCAGGCCCGCGCGCAGCCTCACTCGCGCGCTCCGAGCAGCTTCGCCACGCGGTCGAGCAGGCGGTCGGCGACCTCGTCCTTGCCGAGCGGGGGCAGCGACTCCACGTCGCCGCCCGGCCACACGAAGCTCACCGTGTTGCGGTCGACGTCGAAGCCCGAGTCGGCCGCGGAGACGTCGTTGGCGACCAGCAGGTCGCAGCCCTTGCGCGCGATCTTGCGGCGCGCGGCCGCGATCACGTCCTCGCTCTCCGCGGCGAAGCCGACGATCACGCGCGAACCCTTGGCGCGGCACAGCTCGGCCAGGATGTCCGGATTGCGCACGAGCTCGAGCGCGATCCCGGTGCCCTCCGCGAGGTCCTCCTTGCGGATCTTGCGGTCCGAGACGGCCACCGGCCGGAAGTCGGCGACTGCGGCCGCCTTCACCACGACGTCGGCGCGCGCAAACTCGCGCAGGACGGCTTCGCGCATCTCGAGCGCGCTGCCCACGTCGATCCGGCGCACACCGGAGGGTGTCGCGAGCACGGTGGGGCCGCTCACGAGCACCACCTCGGCGCCGCGCTGCGAGGCGCGGCGCGCCACCGCGAACCCCATCTTGCCCGAGGAGCGGTTGCCCAGGAAGCGCACCGGGTCGATCGGCTCGCGCGTGCCACCTGCGGTGACCAGCACGCGCACGCCCGCGAGGTCGCACACCTGATGGACTTCGCTCGCCTGCGGCTCGCTGCGCGAAACTTGCGCCAGGAGCTCCTGCGCGCGCTGCGCGATCCGCGCCGGATCGCTCATGCGGCCCTCGCCCTCCCAGCCGCAGGCGAGCTCGCCGGTGTCGGGCCCGACCCAGTGCGCGCCGCTCTCGGTGAGCGCGGCCACGTTGCGCGCGGTGGCGGGATGGCGCCACATGTTCACGTTCATCGCGGGCGCGAGCAGGAGCGGCGCACGCGTCGCGAGCACCACCGTGGTGACCAGGTCGTCGGCGAGCCCCGCCGCGAAGCGCGCGAGCGCGTGCGCGGTGGCCGGTGCGACGATTACCAGCTCGGCCCAGTCCGCGAGCGCGATGTGGTCGATCTGGCCCTCTTCGGCCGCGTCGAACAGGTCGCGGCGCACGGCGTGACCGGAAACGGTCTGGAGCGCGAGCGGGCTCACGAACTCGGCCGCCGCGCGCGTCATCGCGCAGCGCACGGTGTGCCCGGCGCGCCGCAGCGCGCGGACCAGCTCCGGCGTCTTGTAGGCCGCGATACCGCCGGTCACCGCCAGGAGGATACGCCGCTCTTCCACGCGCCAGTCAGTCTAGGCCGGAGCCCAGGGCTAAGCGAACCGCTCCCGCAGGCGCTTAGCCACGATCGGCGGCACGAATTCGTCCACCTCGCGGCCGAACTGGGTGAGCTCTTTGAGGCGCGAGGAGCTCACGTAGAGATACTCCTGGCTCGGCATCATGAACAGCGTCTCGACGTCCGCGTTCAAGTGCTTGTTCATCAGCGCCATCTCGAACTCGTATTCGAAATCCGACATCGCGCGCACGCCGCGGATGATCGCAATAGCGCCGATCTCGCGCGCATAGTCGACGGTCAGCCCCTCGAAGGCGGTGACCCGGAGCCTCGGCTCCTCGCTCACGACCGCGGCGAGCATCTCGAGGCGGTCCTCCAGCGAGAACGTTCCGCTCTTCGCCACGTTCATCGCCACCGCGAGCACCACTTCGTCGAACAGCCGCAGTGCACGCCGGGCGATGTCCAGGTGGCCGTTGGTCACCGGGTCGAAGCTGGCCGGGAAGAGCGCGATCCGATTCGCGCGGGTCATGCGTCTCGTTCTCCCTCGCCGGCCGAAAGCGGGTCGCCCGCTCCCAACCATTCGAGCTCGGTGTCTCCATAGCGCCGTGATCCGTGCGACACCAATCCCTCGATCGGGGGCAGAGGATGGCGCCGACTCCGCTCCACGACCACCGTCGCGCCCGGAGCGAGCAGGCCGCCCGACACAAGCAGTGCGAGCGGCGCGGCGAGGGCGCGATCCTCGTACGGCGGATCGGCGAGCACGAGATCGAAGCGCATGCCCTCGCCCGCGAGCCGCCGCAACACACCGCGCACGTCGCCGCACACGACGCGTGCGTGATCGTCGAGCTCGAGCGTGCGCAGATTTCGCCGCAGCGCAGCGAGGCTCGCGTTGCTGCGCTCGACGAATACCGCGCGCGCAGCCCCCCGGGAAAGCGCTTCGATGCCGAGCGCGCCGGTTCCCGCATACAAATCGAGCACGCATACACCGTCGAGATCCGCGAGCCGAGCGAACAGCGCCTCGCGCACGCGATCCGCCGTCGGCCGAACTCCCGACGGCGGCGCGACGAGCCGCCGACCACCCAATCGACCGCCGGTGACGCGCATCTCGAATGTGTTGGCGCATTTTCAAGTTGCCCGCCACGCACCCATTGCTACGCTCGGGCGCCCCACCCCCGCTTGCGGCGACACAGGAGAGAGACGGCATGGCATCGGCCCCGGTGGACCGCGTCAAGCGCAAGCTGCCCGAACGAATTGCCCAGATTCGCGGCGAGCGATCGCAACGGCAGTTCGCGCGCGATCTCGGTGTGTTCCAGCAGAACGTGAATCGCTACGAGAGCGGCACGACGCCGCACACGGATTTCCTGATCACGCTCGCGATCAAGGAGAACGTGTCGATGGACTGGCTCCTGCTCGGCCGCGGCAAGATGCGGCGCGGCCGCAGTTAGCTCCCCATCTATTCTTCGACTCGTCCCCGACTGGCGCGGCGGCGCGAGTTGCGCGCGAGTGCGGCAGCGACGCTGCCACCCCGGAGGGGGTCCCCGCGCGGGTGAGGAGGCGTCGAGCGACCTCGGGAGCGGAAGCAGACTACCCACCTTGCGCGAGCCGCCCTTCGAATCTGCCGTTTCATGCCGCGGCAATTCGCGGGAGCAAGCCCGCCGTGATGGGCGCGAACCGGCGCGATGCGTGACCTGGGGCACGCCGCTTGCTTTTCCCTGGGCGTCGAGACCGAACCGGAGGCTCTGTGTACGTCCTGGCGATCCTGACCATCCTGCTGTCGGCAGCGGACCACTGGACGACCTATCTCTGCCTCCGAGCCCCCGTCGCGGGCTGGCAGGTCGCCGAGGCGAACCCGCTCGCGCAGTGGCTGTTCGATTCGTTCGGTCTCGTACCCGGGCTGCTGATCGATAGCGGCGTCACGCTCGGGGCAATCGCGTTCCTGCTCTCGACCACCCAGGTGCCGAAGCTGGCCAAGGGCCTGTTCTTCGCCCTCGTGATCGTGGGCACGAGCGTCGCGGTCTACAACAACTGGATCGCGATCCACGCGTTGGGACTCTCGCCGCTGGGGAGCGCCTGACCCATGCAATCGACCCGGATTCGCATCATGCCGCTCGCGGCCCTCGTGCTCTATTCCCTTTCCTGCGCGGTGACCCCGATCGCAGTGCCGGCCCCGGACGTCGCCGCCGCACCGCCGGTCGCCGCTCCGCCCGCGCCGGGCGATCCCACGGTTGCGGCCGTTTGCGCGCATCTCGCGCGGTATCAGGCCACCACGGGACTCACCGACCGCGAGGTCGCGCGGCTCGCGGAGACGATCGTCGTCGAGGCCCGGCGCTACCACTTCGATCCCTCGCTCGTGCTCGCCGTGATCCACGTCGAGAGCCGCTTCGACACCTATGCGGTGTCGCCGAAGGACGCGCTCGGGTTGATGCAGCTCCTGCCGAGCACCGGCGAGGAGCTGGCTCCGGCCGTCGGTGTCGAATGGCACGGCCCGCAGACGCTGTTCGATCCCGTCGCGAACGTGCGGCTGGGCGTCGCCTATCTCCGCCAGCTCACCGACCGCTACAACGGCAGCGTGCGCACCGCGCTCGTCGCCTACAACTGGGGCCCGGGCCGAATCGACCAGTTCGTGCGCGCGGGGGATCCACTGCCGAGCGAGTATTCGCAGCTCGTACTCGCCGCCTACGACCGTTCGTAGCCTTGCTGGGCCTTCGCGCTCGCCGACCGCTCGCGCTCGGGCCCCGGCCTTCGCTCGGCGTCGGCCGCCTTCGTCGGCCTCCTTGCGCTCACGGCTGGACCAGCGCGGCCGCGAACGCGTCGAGCGCCGCGATCGCGGAGTGCGCGTCGCCGCGAAAGCCGTTCACGATCACCGAGAATGCGAGCGTGTGCCCGTCCGGGCGGCGCGCGAGGCCCGAGAGCGCCGTCACGCGCGTGAGCAGCCCCGTCTTCGCGCGCAGCTCGGGCCCGGCGCGGTGTGCGCGCCGCTCCAGCGTGCCATCGGTGCTGCCGATCGGCAGGCTCGCCACGAATTCCGCGCCGAAGCGGAACGAGTGCGAGCCCTCGCGCACCGCCGCCGCGAGCAGGCGCGGCGTCGCGCGGTCGTCGTAGGAGAGCCCGGACCCGTCGACCTGTACGAGCCCCGCGGTGGGCAGCCCGAGCGCGTCGAGCTCGCGCCGCACGACGGCGACCCCGCTCTTCCAGTTGCCGGGCGCACCCTCCGCGGAGGCCGACAGGGACTTGACGAGCGCCTCGCCGATCGGGTTGTTGCTGAACTTGAGGAAGCGCCGCACGACGTCGGAGAGCGGTCGCCCCTCGAACGCGAGCAGCTCGTGCGCGGTCTCGGGGACGTAGGCGCGGCGGACGGCGCCGCCCACGGTGATCCCGACCGCACCGAGCTGGAGCCGCAGCACGCTCGCCGCATAGCCCGACGGATCGAGGACGCTGCGCTGGAAGGTGCGCTCGGCGCGGCGCGGGAACGCGCCGGTCACCACCACCTCCTCGCCGCCGTCGATCGCGCGGTGGTCCACGGCGAGGCGCTTCCCCGCACCCGTGCGCGCCTGATTGTCCACGCGGAAGAACCCGATCGGGGGATCTACTGCGACCGCCACGGGCCCGCCCTGCGCGTCGCCGCCCGTCACCACCACGGCGTAGGCGCTGTAGTTCGCCATCAGCGCGCCGATCGGCGCGACGTAGGCGCGCGCGGTGGTCGGCTGCCAGCTCGGGTGCCACCGCTCCCCATCGAACAGCGAGTCGTCGATCACGAGATCGCCGCGCACACGGCGCAGTCCGGCGCGGTGCAGATCGGCGGCGAGCCGCCAGTAGTCCTCGGAGGTGAGTCCGGGATCCCCGCCGCCGCGGATGTACAGCGTCCCGACGCCGCCCTCGGCGTCCGGTACGGCGTCCGCATACACGCGTGTGGTGAACGCGTGCGCTGGGCCGAACACGCGCAGGGCGGCGAGCGCGGTGAGGATCTTCAGGTTCGAGGCGGGCACGAGCGGCTGGTCGGCCTCCCGGTCGAATACGACGCGGCCGTCGGCGTCGTCGACGACCAGCGCTCCGACTCGTGCGCCGCGCAGCGGCGCCGCTTCGAGCGCGTGCGCCAGGCCGCGAGTGAGCGGGGCGTCCGCGGGAGCCGCCGGCTCCGCGGCGCGGAGCGGCACGGATGCGGCGAACAGGATTCCACCCGCCGCTCCGATCAGGCGCAACAGTTGGCGCGACAGCACACCGATCCAATCCGGGGGAACGTGGGGATTGACGCGGACCAAGTTATCCGGGAGCTTGCGCCCGGGCAATTTCCGGCGCATCGGGGGGCGCGGATGCTCAACGCGATCTGGCTGGGCCTCGTGCTCGTGTCCGTCGTGTACGCGGCGTTCACCGGAACGATGCCGGCTGTGACGAAAGCGGCGTTCGAGAGCGCCGAATCGGCCGTCTCGCTCGTGATCAAGCTCTCCGGCTTCATGATCTTCATGCTGGGCGCAATGCGCGTCGCGAGCGACGCGGGCCTGCTCGCGGCGTTCGCGCGATGGCTCGCGCCGATCCTGCGCCGCCTCTTCCCCGAGGTACCTCCCGATCACCCCGCGATGGGCGCGATGGTGATGAACATGGCCTCGAACATGCTCGGTCTCGGCAACGCCGCCACGCCGTTCGGCCTCAAGGCGATGGTCGAGCTGAACCGGCTCAATCCACATCCGGGCGTCGCCACCAACGCGATGGTGCTGTTCCTTGTGCTCGCGGCGACCGCCCTTCACCTCATGGCACCGACCGGGACGATGGCGGTGCGCGCGGCCGCGGGCTCGGCTTCGCCGGGGGCGATCTGGATCCCGACGCTGATCGCCACGGCGTGCTCGACGCTCGCCGGCATCGCGATGGTCTTCGCGCTGCGCGGTCGGGCGCGCTATGCGGTGCGCCCGCAGCAGGACGCGCCGCCCGTCGCGCCGGCTGCGATCGGCGCCGACGGTCAGGAGACCGACGCGCCGCCGCCGGCTCCTCCGGCGAGCGCGCCGCGCACCGCGCTCGCGGCGGCGATCGGCATCGCGCTGCTCGCTGCGATCGCGTGGCAGATCGCTTCGCCCTGGCGCGGCGTGCCGTGGCGCGGGCGCACCTCGATCGACGCAATGCGGGAGATCGCCGAGAGCTGGCTGATTCCGCTGCTCGTCACCGGCCTTCTCCTCGTCGGATTGTGCCGCGGCGTACGCATCTACGAGTCGATGGTCGCCGGCGCACGCGAGGCGCTCGACGTCGTCGTGCGGATCGTCCCCTACCTCGTAGTGATCATGGTCGCCGTGGGAATGCTCCAGGGATCGGGCGTGCTCGACCTCGTCATCGCAAGACTCGAGCCGTTCACGAGCGCGATCGGCTTCCCCGCGGCGGCGCTGCCGATGGCGCTCTTGCGGCCGCTCTCGGGGACGGGCGCGTTCGGGGTGATGGCCGCGATCCTCGAGAGGCACGGTCCCGACAGCTTCGTCGGCATGGTGGCCAGCACGCTCCAGGGCGCCACCGACACCACGTTCTACGTGCTCACGCTGTATTGCGGATCGGTCGGCGTGCGCGACATGCGGCACGCGGTCGCAGCCTGCCTGATCGGCGACCTCGCCGGCTTCGCCGGCGCCACCGCCGCGTGTCACCTGTTCTTCGGCTAGCGCGATGGATCCGCCCGAAGCGCTCGAATCGCGGCTACGCGCGGTGTGCCGGGCGGCCGGGCTCGAGCCACTGCGCATCGACTGGCTGCCGGCCGCCCTCTCGCTGCGCCGCTTCGCGCGGATCCACGCGCGCGGG
>DATFWW010000226.1:0-3250 GCA_035258825.1 Myxococcota bacterium | reverse complement strand
CATCGCGGAGACCCTGACGCGGCTGGTGTACTCCGACTAGCGTGTCCGGCTCTGCTTCGGGACGTGCTGCCCGGCTTGGTGCGCCGATCGGTCGTCGCCTAACGCACTACCACGCGTATCGGCCGGCGGAAGCGGGAGACGAAGTCGCCGCGCGGGCTGGCATGCCAGGGCTCGAGGCTGTTGCGCGCGCGCAGCCAGTCGACGAGCTCGACCCAGCTCTCGTCGCGCAGGCTCACGCACCCGCGCGAGACCGGCTTACCGATCTCGCGTGGGTCGGCGCCGCCGTGGATCTGGATCGCGCCGGACTCGAGCGGGATCTTGCCGACGCCGAGCGGCCCGTCGCTCGACGGCCGCCGCGCGCGTGCGCCGAGCCCGCGCGCGGAGGCGCCGGGGCTCCAGGCCGGATTGCGCACCACGCGCTGCGGGCGGAACTCGCCGGTCGGGGTCGGATGCGCGGGCGAGCCGATCGCGACCGGCAGCGCGGGGCCGACCGCGTCCTCGGACAGGTCGGTGGTCGCAAGCGAGAAGTTCGCGAGATCCACCTCGATCAGCAGGCCGGGATCGCGCAGCGAGCCGAGCAGCAGCATCGGCAGCGCGATCACGAATAGCGCGCGGGTCGGTGCTCTCAGGGCTCGCATGGGCGGCGCATCATCGGATGCGCAACCGGCCTGGCGCAAGCGAAATCAGCCCGCGGGATGCCCGCCCTGCGACAGGCAGTCGGCCTTGCGCATGAAGCGCGTCGTCTTGCCGATCGTGCACGCGACCGCGGGATTGTTGCCGCCCTCGTCCGAGACCGGGCCGGAGAGCGCCTTCGCGTTCGCCCACCACCCATCACCGCCCGGCGGCGCCGCGGGCTTCGCGGTGTTCGCCGCGGGCGCGGCGGCCGGCTTCTTGGGCGAGGTGTCATCGAGGATCTTCTTGCCCTTGTCGAGCTCGTCGAACACGAAGCAGCCCGACGCGAATGCGCAGAGGAGCAGCAGCAGCGGGAGAACGCGGAGCATCGCCCGGAACGTATCGGCCGAACGGGTCGGGTGTGTTAGCCCTCAGCGCCCGTTCAGCGCGAGCACGTACCCCTCGTCCGGAGCGGCGCGGCCCTCGAGCACATCGAGGTAGACGCGCTGCACGTCGCTCCGCGCGCCGCGCACGGTCCGCAGCGCGCGGTCGGCGAGCCCGCGGAACGCGCCGAACGCGGTTGCGATCCGCTCCTGGAAGCCCTCGGGCCCCCAATCGATGAAGCGCTTGCGCAGCTGGTCCGGCGCGAAGAAGAAGCTCGGCTCCGCACCGGGCAGGTCGCTCTCGCGCTTGCCGTGCTCCCAGTGCGTGAGGCCCACCGAGAGGCTGTGGACCAGGTTCGCACCGAAGTGGTGGTGCACGGCGCTCTGCACCGCGCCGTTGCCGGCCATGTCGACGAACAGCGCGGGCGCGCGGGGGTCGAGCGCAGCGAGGTCGCCGTAGGGCAGCGTGCGGTCGTAGCAGCCGAGCGACGATACGAACGCCGCGTTGCGCGGCGAGGTGAGGCCGACCACTTCGATCGCACCGCGCTGCGCGAGCCGATGGGCGAGCCCGAATGCGGTCTTGCTCGAGGCGCTCGACAGCACGGCGATGCGCGCGCCGAAGAACCGGCTCTGCGCCAGGAAGTCGTCGATCAGGAACGCGGTGACGAACAGCGGCTGGAGCAGCATCTGCGCCTGTTCGCCGCGCACATCGCGCGGATCGCCGCTCGCGCGGTACTGATTGTAGGCGCCCGCCATCGGCTTGCGGTGCTCGGCGCCGTCGACGAACCCCGCCGCGCCCGCGTTCGCGGGCTCGACGACGAGATGCGTCGACATCGGGTAGTAGCCGTAGTAGCGCGCGCCCTCCCGCACGCCGGCGCAGCGCGACGCGACGGCGTCGGCATAGCCCCAGACCGGCACTCGCCCCCAGCCCGGCTCGGCCGGGAAGAACTTCCAGTACGAGAGCAGATCGCCCGCGACCGCGTACGTGATGTTGTTCGCGGTGAACGCGAACTCGTCGACGCGCAGCAGGACCTGGCCGTCGGCGGGGTCCAGGCGGTCGGGCGCGGGCGCGGCGAAGCGCGTGGTGCGCAGATCGTCGCGGCGGACCAGGAAATCGACGGCGTCGTGCATCGGGGCCTCTCGCGCTGGCGCACTTCTGCGCAGCGGCGCCATTCAACGCGGCGCCGCGGTCGGCCGATGTTATAGGGCGTTCCCGAAGCCTCTGGAAGGAGCGCGATGATCCTGCCGATCGGCCACGAGGAGCGGGAAGTCCGCCGGCTGCCGTGGGTGACGTTCTCGCTGATCGCGCTGTGCGCGATCGCCTTCCTGTTCACGGGTGTGCGCGCTCCCGGAGCGGCGCAGACCGCGTTCGAACGCTGGGGACTCGTCCCGTCCGCGCTGCGCGCGCGCGGCTTCGTCACCCACATGTTCGTGCACGTGGGCTGGCTCCACCTGATCGGCAACATGCTGATGCTGCTGGGCGCGGGCCCGCCGGTCGAGGACCGCTACGGCCGCGCGATGTTCGCCGCGTTCTACGCGATCTCGGGCGTGCTTGCCGCCGCGGTCTACGCGGCGTTCGCGGGCGATCCCACGATCCCGATGGTGGGCGCCTCGGGTGCGATCGCGGGTGTGCTCGGCGCGTTCATGGTCCGCTTCCACCGCACGCGGATCCGCTTCGCCTACTTCTTCCTGTTCGGTCTGCGACCGGCCTGGGGCACGTTCGAAGCGCCCGCCTGGGTGATGCTCTCCGCGTGGTTCGCGAACGAGCTGTTCCAGGCGTGGCTCGGCAACGCGGTGGGCATCGCCGGCGGAGTCGCCAACTGGGCGCACGTGGGCGGCTTCGCGTTCGGAGTCGGCGCCGCCTGCGCACTGCGCGCGCTCCGGTTCGAGGAGCGCTGGATCGACCCCGGCGTCGAGGCGCGGATCACGCGCTTCTCCGCGAATCCCGCGCTCGAGGAGGCAATGGCCGCGCGCGAGCGCGGCGACCTGCCCGACGCGATCGCGATGCTGCGTTCGGAGTGGGAGCGCTCGCACGACGACGGGATCGCGCTCGCGCTCTGGGATGCCGCGCTCGAAAGCGGCGACGCCGCGAGCGCGGCGCCCGCGATGCTCGCGGCGGTGCGCGCGGCCGCGCAGCGCCGCGAGCACGAGCTGGCGCTGCGCCACTGGTCGGAGCTGTCCGATCACGCGCCGCACGCGCTCGCCGAGCCGGCCATGCTGCTGCGCTTCGCGCCGCTGCTCCTCGCACGGGATCA
>DATFWW010000225.1:0-14966 GCA_035258825.1 Myxococcota bacterium | reverse complement strand
CCCCCGCCGCTGTCGCGGCGTTGAGCGCGCGCCGGTCCCCCGCGTCCACCAGCGGGGTCTCTCTGCAAGTTCTACAAGGCGTGGCCGAGTCGCGGCGGATCCCCGCCGGGTCCATCGCCCGCATCGCCAGCCCTGGCACGGCCCTTGCTGTGACCCTTGGGTGTGTAGACGGAACTGGGTAGCGCGCCGAACGATTCGAAGGAGTGGATGCGGTGGCGTTTCCGATGGCGGCGAATGCACGAGGTGCTCTGCAACTAGCACGGGAGACCGTGGAGAGCTTGCGCTCCTGGCGTAGCGAGGCGGCCTGGGAGGTCGGCAGCGATCAGCAGCCGATCCTGCTCCTGCACGGCCTCGCTGGAACGCCGCGCATGTTGCGGCCGATCCGGAACTATCTCGAGCGCGAGCTGGAGCGGCCCACGCTCGATATCGCGCTCGGATTCGGCCTCGGCGACATCCGCGACCTCGCGATCCGCGTCCACGGCCAGCTCTCGGAGCAGGGCGTGCGCCGTTGCGATGTGATCGGTTATTCGATGGGCGGGCTGGTGGCCGCGTATCTGCTCAAGTGTCTGGATCACGGGCGCTGCATCGGCCGCGTGGTGACGCTCGGTACGCCGCACCGGGGCGTGCCGTTCCTGAGCGACTGGCGCGGGCTGCTCGCGCGATGGTGGCGCTCGACGGACCAGATGCGCGCGGGCTCGGCGTTCCTCTTGCAGCTGCTCCGCATTCCGCCGCCCGACGGCATTTCGATGCTCTCGATCGCGGGCGCCGAAGATACGATCGTGCCTCCCGAGTACGCGCGGCTCGACGGCGCCGAGTACCGCAATCTCGTGGTACCGGGCATCGATCACTGGACGCTCCCCACGTCGCGGCGCGTGTTCCGGTGCGTGAAGGAGGTGCTCGAGTCGAAGCGCAGTCGATGGCCGGTGCCGCACCTGGAGCCGGTCGAGCCGAGCCGCAGTCGCGCGCGGCGCGCACGCTGGGAATCGCCGCGATTGTTCCCGTCGACCCCGGCCGCGCGATGCGGCCGGTGATGCGCGAGGCCGACGGGACCTGGCTGGAAGGCGCTCCGGGCGCGGCGGGCGTGAGCCGGCCACAGTCGGCCTGGCGGTTGCGCGTCGAGCGCCGGCTCTCCGAAGCCGGGGTGTGTCTCGACGGCGCGCGGCCCTGGGACCCGCAGATCCGCGACGAGCGCGTGTTCCGGCGCATCCTCCTGCACGGCTCGCTCGGGCTCGGCGAGTCCTACGTCGAGGGCTGGTGGGACTGCGAGCGGCTCGACGAGCTCGCATACCGCATGCTGCGCTCGGGCGCCGAGGCGCGGCTCGTCGACTCGCTCGCGGACTGGCTGCGGCTCGCGCGGGCGTGGCTGTGGAATCTCCAGAGCGTCGGTCGCGCCGCACAGGTGGCGCGCCGCCACTACGACCTCGGCAAAGATCTGTTCGGCGCGATGCTCGACGCGCGCGCGATCTACAGCTGCGGCTACTGGTGCGACGCGCGCACGCTCGACGAGGCGCAGGAGGCGAAGCTCGATCTGGTCGCGCGCAAGCTCGCGCTCGAGCCCGGGATGCGCGTGCTCGACATCGGTTGTGGTTGGGGTGGCGCCGCGCGCCGGCTCGCCGAGCGCTGGGGCGTCGAGGTGGTCGGGGTCACGATCTCCGACGAGCAGGCGCACTTCGCATCCGAACACTGCCGCGGGCTGCCGGTGCAGATCCGGCACCAGGACTACCGCTCGATCGAGGGCCGCTACGACCGCGTGTACTCGATCGGAATGTTCGAGCACGTTGGCTGGCAGAATTACCGCGCCTACTTCACCGAGGTCGCGGGGCTCCTCGATCCGGACGGGCTCTTCCTACTGCATTCGATCGGCGCGCGGGTCTCGTCGCGCTACAGCGACCCCTGGGTGGCGCGTTACATCTTCCCGAACTCGCTGCTGCCCTCGGCCGCGCAGATCGCCGCGGCGAGCGAGGGGTTGTTCGCGATCGAGGACTGGCACAACTTCGGCGCCGACTACGATCGGACCCTCATCGCGTGGCACCGCAACTTCGAGCGCGCCTGGCCGCGCCTCGCCGACCGCTATGGGCCGCGGTTCCGCCGGATGTGGCGCTACTACCTGTTGACCTCGGCCGGCGGATTCCGCGCCCGGCGCCATCAGCTGTGGCAGATCGTGCTGTCCCCGCGCGGCGTCCTGGGCGGCTATCGCTCGGTGCGCTGAGGGCCGGGCTTCGCGCTCGGCTGGGGCGCCGGGACCTCGTGCGGAAGCACCGGCAGGGGCGAGCTCTTCTCGCGCGCGAGATCGAGCGCGAGACTGAACACCGGCTTCTTCCCGCGACCGGTCTCGACGACGTTCACGAGCGCGATCCCCGCCGCGTTGTCGACGGCCTCGTGGAAGTCGAACACGATGAATCCGCGGTGCGCGTGCGCGAATAGCGTTCCGTCGATCGACGTCACGCCGCTCACTTTCGTGGCGGATCCGCTCACCACCACGAGCCGTGCCTGGTGGCCGCCGTCGAGGATCTGGAGACTGTGGTCGTGACCGCCGACCATCGCGAGCGGCGGATTCTCGCCGAGCACCTCGCCGAGCACCTTCACCATCTCGTGATAGTGGGCTCGACCAGGTCCTGCGCGGTGTAGAAGCGGTAGTAGATCGAGACGCCGAGATCGGTCCAGAACCCGCGCGTGTATCCGCCGTGCTCGCCTCCGGATCGGATCGGGTGGTGCGCGACGACCACGACGTTCTCGGAGCGGCGCTGGCCCAGCTCCGCGCGCAGGCGCGCGATGAAGTCATCCGTGCTCCGGATCCCCTCGCACACCGGGCGCGCGCGCTCGGGGAGCAGCCACCAGTCCAGGTCGAGCAGGATCACGGTGAGCCCGCCCGACAGCGCTGGCGTCGGCCGGAGCAGCTGGACGGCGACGGGGCCGGGGCAGCCGTCGTGCGGGTCGAAGCGCACGCCCGCGCTGGCGCGGGCCTCGATGAAGTCCTGCTCGTTGCGGAGCACGCCGCGCGCGAGGCGCTGGAACGGCGTGGCCCCCCAATCGTGGTTGCCCGGAACGAACAGCTTCCGAGCGCTTGTCGCGTCGATCTGCTGCAGCAGCACCGCCTCGCCGTGCGCGCGCGCGCGCCCGCCCTGCAGGCCGTTCGGATAGACGTTGTCGCCGAGGTAGATGGCCGCCGTGTGCGCGGGGTCCGCGTTGCCCCACTCGCCGACCAGCGCGAGCGTGGGATCATCGGAGGTCGGCGAGCCGGCGTCGCCGATCAGGAGCAGCCGGTAGACCGGCCTGCTGGCGATCTCCTCGGGCTCGATGTGGCCCGCGTTGCGGAACGGATCGCGCTCCGGACCGAAGTCGATCCCGCGCAGCGGAGCGCGCCAGCACGCGAGCCCCGCGATCGCACAGAGCCCCGCGGCGATCGCGCCGCGCCGCCGCATCTTCACGGTGTCGCGCTCAAGCGGTCCATGCGAAACGCCGGTGCATCGGCCATGCCGCACCCGATCGCGCCGCACCCCAGCGCCCCGCGCGGCGCGCGAACGCGCACGGGGAGGTAGATCGCAGAATTTTCGAGCGCGGCATGAAATCGCTTCCATGCGATGGATCGAGCAAGATCGATGCCGTCCCTCGGGCCACGCCGATCGCTATTCGATACGTTCCCGACGCGATGACCTTGGAGGCGACCCCCGCGCCGAGCGAGCAGAAGCTGCTCGAGCGGCTGCTCGCGGGTGAAGAGCAGGCCTACGAGGAGCTCGTGCGCAGCTACGGCGGGCGGATGCTGGCGGTCGCGCGGCGCTTCCTGCCCGTGGAAGAGGACGCGCGCGATGCAGTGCAGGACGCGTTCCTGTCCGCGTTCCGCTCGATCCACCGCTTCGAGGGCAATGCGCGGCTCTCGACCTGGCTGCACCGCATCGTCGTGAACGCCGCGCTGATGAAGCTGCGCACGCGGCGCCGCCATCCCGAACAATCGATCGACGATCTCCTGCCGGGCTATCTGGAGGACGGCCACTTCGAGCGCCCGGCCTCGCCGTGGCGCACCGATGGCCTCGATCCTGCCGAGGAGCACGAGCTGCGCGAGCTCGTGCTGCGCAGCATCCACTCGCTTCCGGAGGGCCACCGTAACGTGCTCCTGTTGCGGGACATCGAAGGCCTCGACACCGAGGAGGCTGCGGATCTGCTCCAGATCAGCCCGGGCGCCGTGAAGACTCGCCTGCATCGAGCGCGCCAGGCGCTGCGCGAGCTGCTCGAGCCGCATCTGCGGGAGAGGTCCGCATCATGAAGTGTCGCGAGTTCGTCGAGTTCCTGATGGAGTACCTCGACGGCGCGCTGGGGGAATCGGAGCGCCGTGTGTTCGAGTGCCACATCGAGGACTGCCCCGCCTGCGTGAACTATCTCGAGACCTATCGCGAGACGGTCCGGCTCGGCCACAGCGTCTGCACGCCCGATGCGGAGGTGCCCCCCGACGTGCCCGAGGAGCTCGTGCAGGCGATCCTGTCGGCGCGGCACCCGAAGCGGTAGGCTTGGCGCTCCCGGGGGACCGAGCCTTGCGAATCGCAATCGGGGTGGTGGGGGTGATTCGGACGCTTCGCCTCTGTCTGTTGGGCGGAATGCTGCTGCTCGCGCTCGCCGCGCCGCTGGCCGCTGCCGCCGACGAACAGTCCGGATCGGATTCGGAATCCGGAACGCTCCAGCCGACCTACGAGCCGCGGCCGCCCGCCCAGAAGCCGACCTACTCCACGGACTACATCTTCGCCATCACGCGCGCCGTGACCGACTCCACGCTCGTTCCGGCGGCGCGCGTGCCGCTCTACTTCCTGTCGATCCCGACCGACCTCGTGTTTTTGCCGATCGAACTGATCGCCGGCTTCTTCCCCGGCGAATGAACTCTGGAGGAGCTCGTGGCCCAGGAATCGGCGCGGGTCGCCCGCTGCGCAGTCGCATTCGCCGCGATCGCACTCGCCTCGTTCGCCATCTCGTGCGCTCCGCAGGCCTCGCGCGGCGGCGCCGGCACCGCGACTCCCAACATGGACGAGGCGGCGCTGGGCGTCGGCCTCGACCGCGAGGACATCAACTATCTCGTCGCGGAGAACATCCGGTCCCTGTCCGCCTCGAAGTTCTGGACCGGAAGCGTCGAGACGTCCGGCTCGCCGCCGACCTTCGCGATCTGGCCGATCGAGAACCGCACCACGCAGCACCTCGAGGACCAGCTCGTGACGATCCTCTCATCGATCGAGACGTCGCTCGTGAACAGCGGCAACGCGCGCGTGGTGGCGCGCAACGAGCAGGACGACCTGATCGAGGAGATCCGTCGCCAGGGCAGCTCGATGTACGATCCGCGCACGGAGCAGCGGGCCGGCCGCCAGCTCGGAGCCAAATACTTCGTCACCGGGCGGATCACGGGTGTCGACGAGAAGCTCTCCGGCGTGCGCCGCCTCCAGTACAGCCTGTTCCTCCAGGTGCTCGAGGTGGAGACGGCGCAGGTCCGGTGGCAGAACGAGGTGACGCGCAGCAAGCAACTGAAGCGCTGATGCGGCGGCTCCTCCGCGCAGCGCTGCTGTGCTGCGCCGCGGCCTCGGGTGGTTGCGCGACCTACTCCGACCAGCTGCTCGCCGCGCACAACGCCGCGCTGAGCGGCGACTGGCCGGGCGCCGAACAACAGGTCAACGCGATGCTCGGCGTCGACTCTCGGGCCGACCTCCCGGAGGACTTCGACTCCGAGCGCAGCCTCGCCGTTTTGGAGCGCGCCGTCGTGCTCCAGTCGCAGGGCGCGTGGTCGGAGAGCGCGCGCGATCTGTCCGCCGCCGAACGCGAGCTCGAGCTGATCGACTTCGAGGTCGACGCACTCGGCACGATCGGCAACTACGTCTACAGCAGCAGCGCGCCGAAGTACCGCGCCCCGCCGCTCGAGTTGTTCGCGGTCAGCGTGCTCAACATGCTGAACTACCTCGAGATGGCGGATCTCCAGGGCGCTGCGGTCGAGGCGCGCCGCTACCAGGTGATGCGCGACTACCTCGACAACCAGGGCGTCGATCGCCCGCGCGGCCGGATCGGCGCCTACCTCGCGGGCTTCGTGTTCGAGCGGCTCGGCGAGGCGGACCGCGCGCTCCGCTACTACCAGGACGTGCTCGAGGAGACGAAGCTGCGATCGCTCGACGCGCCCGTGGCGCGCCGCGCCGTGCGGCCCAAAGGCGGCGAGGTGCTCGTCGTGATCGGCGCGGGCCGCACGCCGATCAAGGTGCCCAAGCGGATCCCCGTCGGCGCCGCGATCGGCATCGCGGGCACCGCGATCTCGGGCGATCCGCGCGTGCTGCAGCACAGCGTGTTCAAGGTCGTCGTCTATCCGGAGCTCGAGCCGGTGGCGAGCCAGGTGACCGGCGCGCGCGTGCGCGTGGGCGATCGCGACGCGGAGCCCGAGCTCGTGACCGACGTCGCGGCCGAGGTGACGAGCGAGTACGAGAAGATCAAGCCGCGCATCATCGCCGCGGCGCTCTCGCGCATGATCGCGCGCGCCGCCGTCTCGGAGGGCGCCATGGCGGCTGGGCGCCAGGCGGGCGGCGCGGGCGAGGTGGTTGGCATCGTGGCGGGGCTCGGCGCCGAGGCGCTCTTGACCGGGCTCGACAAGCCCGACACGCGCTCGTGGACTTTCCTGCCCGGCCGCGTGTGGGTGGCGCGCGTGCCGGTGTCGGCGGGGTCGCACGAGGTGGTCGTGCAGCTCGAGGGCAGCTCGCCGAGCGAGCGGCGCGTGCCAGTCGAAGTGCGCGACGGTGGTTATGCGGCCGTGGTGATCACCGAGCCGCGCTGATCGTCCGCCCGAGTTCGAGTGCCTAGGCAATCGTCCCCGGGGACCGTACGCCGCCTGCGACCTGATCGTCTACACGTTGGATACCTATCCCCGCAAACAGCGCGTAACCGCCACGACCAGTGCCGGCACGACGTCGTTCACAACCGATTCGCCCTACGGCGACGACCCAGGCTACCAGGACGCCAACGCGGGGACGCCCTACATCTACTGCCAGGGTACGAACAACAGTGCGACTCCCGTCGTGGATTCCAACTACGTTCGTTTCATCCAGCTGTTGGGCAATGTCACGATCAGCGCAGATGCCCAGATCTCGACGTTCCCCTCCAATGACAACAACAACGTGTATATCAACGGTCTGCAGGTGATTCCCGCCCCCGAGGCTGGCGTCGAGCTGATGCTGCTCTTCGGAACGCCGCTCGTCGCGTGGCTCGCGCGCAGGAGGACGCTCGCAGGGCTTTCGTCCCGAGGTTCGCATCGGGTGTGGCGAGGAGGTCATCTCGGAAGGAAGTTGACCGTTCGGTACTTCTCGGGTGCTGCCCCCATGCTGCGACCTTCAGGGTAGACGGCGCCGTCACCCGGACAGCGATCAGAGCGCGGCGCGCACGCGTTCGGGCGTGAACGGAATGTCGCGCAGGCGCACCCCGATCGCGTCGAAGACCGCATTGGCGATCGCCGCCGCAGTCGGCCCCTGCGCCGCCTCGCCGCTCCCGAGGTAGGGCTCGCCGGGCCGATCGATCAGGATCGTCTCGAGCTCGGGGACCTCCGGGAAGCGCAGGATCGGATAGCTCTCCCAGTCGAGGCTCGTCACGCGCACCCGGTCGAAGCGCACCGACTCCTTGATCGTCCAGCTCGCGGACTGGACGACTCCCCCTTCGAGCTGATTCGCGAGTCCGCTCGGGTCGACGATCTGGCCGGCGTCCGCCGCGATCACAACGCGCTCGAGCGCGATCGCTCCGCTCGCGCGGTCGACGCGCGCCTCGACCGCGACCGCGGCATACGCCTTCTGGTTCTTGTACCGCGCGAACCCGATCCCGGTTCCGCGGCCGGGCGCGTGTGTCCGGTGAGCGAAGCCCGATCGCTCCACGGCCGCTGCGAGCACGGCGCGGGCGCGCGGGTCGTCGAGATGGCGGAGCCGGAACGCGACCGGATCGGCGCCTGCCGCGGCGGCCAGCTCGTCCATGAATGACTCGATCGCGAATACGTTGACGTACGCGCCGAGGCTGCGCAGCGCCGACGTGCGCAGCGGTGTGTCGTCGACGAAGTGCTTCACGATCCGGCGGCGCGGGATCGAGTACAGCGGATCGGCGTTGCGATGGATGCCTGCGTGGTAGAACGTCGCGGGCTGCGGCCGTGCGAACGGCATCCCCGCTTCGCGATGCGCGGCGCCGACGAACCCGGTGCGATCGCCGTAGGGGAGCGCGCGCAGGAGATGGGTGTTGCTCCGCGTGTCGTGGCTCCAGTGGAGGATCCGCCCCGACGCGTCGACGCTCGCGGCCACCTCGACGACGGCGGCGGGACCGTACGGCTCCCAGGCGTGCTCGTCGTCGCGCATCCACTTGAGCAGCACCGGCCGCTCGGGGACCGAGCGCGAGATCAGCGCGGCGTCGAATGCCGCGTCGTCGGCGCCGTTGTGGCCATAACAGCCCGGACCCTCGACATGGACGACGGTGATCGCATCGGGTGCGATCCCCAGCGCCTGGGCCAGCGCGGCGCGGATCGGATGAACGCCCTGGGTGTGCGACCAGACGGTGAGCGCGCCGCAGCGCCACAGCGCCATCGCTGCCGAAGGGCCGATCGACGCGTGCATCTGGTACGGGCGCGTGTAGGTCGCAGTCAGCGCGAACGCCGCGCGCGGGTCCGGGGGGAGCGCCTCGGTCGAACCATCGCCGGCGACGCCGCCCTCCACGCGAAAGCTGCGCGCGGGTCGCGCGGCGAGCCAGTCGCTCAACCGGTCTTCCGGCGGCAGCGATTCCGACTCGCGCCAGCGCGCGCTCTCGCGCAGCGCGCAGAGCGCGCGCACGGCCTGCTCCTCGCGCTCCGCGACCACGCCGACGAAGGTCCCATCGCGCACGATCGCGACCACCCCGGGTATTGCACGGACGGGCATGTCGTCGAGCGAAGCGAGCGCGGCCCCGGGGCTCGGCGGCCGGAGCACGCGCGCGTGTAGCATTCCGGGCTGGACGAGATCGTGCACGTAGCGCGTCGTCCCGGTGACGAGACCGACCAGGTCGACCCGGCGCGCGGCCCGGCCGACGACGCGGTACTCGCCGGGATCCTTGGGCGGGACCTCGCCCGTGGCGGCGCACCCGAATCGCCTTCCGCCGAAGAGCTGCCAGTAGGTGACGCGCGCACCGCCGCCGCGCACCGAGACCGTCCCGTCTTCGACCACGAGATCGTCGACCCTCGCGCGCAGCCGCTCCGCTGCGCGCGCGAGCAGGTGCGCGCGCGCTTCGGCCGAGGCCTGGCGCATCGCGGCGCCACTGTCCTCCATCGACTGGCTGCCGGCCGTGAAGAACTCGTTCGGGCCGCAGCGCGTATCGGCGGTGGCGACCCGGATGCGCTCGAGCGAGACGTCCAGCTCTTCCGCGCCGATCCGCGCGATCGCGGTGCGAAGCCCCTGGCCAAGCTCGACCTTGCCGGTGAACAGCGTGATCGTGTCCGCGGGGTCGATCCGGATCCAGAGGTCGAGCTCGGGATGGCGCGCGAGGCTCGACGGCAGCGGACTCATCGCCGCATCGCGCGCGCCGCGCGCCGCACGGCCCGCAGGATGCGCGCATGGGTGCCACAGCGACACAGGTGGATCGCGAGTGCCTCGCGGATCTCGCCGTCGCTCGGGTCGGGGTTGCGCGCGAGCAGGTCCGCCGCGCCGATCACCATCCCGGGAATGCAGAAGCCGCATTGCGCGGCCTCCTCGTCGACGAACGCCTGCTGGATGGGGTGCAAGTGCTCGGGCGTCCCGAGCCCTTCGATCGTGGTGAGGGTCCGCCCCACGAACGACGGGGCCGGCGCGCGGCAAGTCGGCCGCGCCTCGCCGTCGACGAGCACCTTGCATGCGCCGCACTGCTCGAGGCCGCAGCCGAACTTCGCGCCGGTGAGCCCGAAGTTGTTGCGCAGCACGAAGAGGAGCGGCGTGTCCGGCGCGACACGCACGCGGCGCGCGCGGCCGTTCACCGTGAGCTCGAGCTCCTCTTCCATGCGCCTACGATCGGCCCAGCAAGGTGCGTGCGGTCTCGCCGAGCACGAGCTGCTTCTCGCGCGCTGCGAGAAATCCGGCGGCTTCGATGCGCTCCACGGCGCGCTCGTCGCCCATGTCGTAGGGGTAGTCGGAGCCGAGCACGACGCGATCGGCTCCGACGGTTCGCACCAACAGCTCGAGGCCGGTCGCCGAATGCGTCAGCGAATCGAAGTAGATCCGGCGCAGGGATTCGCTCGGCAAGCGCTTCACGTGCGTGAGCTCGGGACGAACGCGCGCGCCGCGATCCCAGCGGCCGCACAGGAGCGGAGTCGATCCCCCGCCGTGGGCGCACACGATCTTCGATCCGGGAAATTCGTCGAGGACGCCGCCGAAAAGCAGGCTCGCCACGGCCACCGCGGTGTCCGTCGGGTTGCCGATCAGGTTGCTCAAGTAGTGTCGCGCCAGGCGTTCGGCACCGAGCACGGTGAGCGGGTGCAGGAACACGACCATTCCGAGCTTCTCTGCCGTCGCGAACAGGGGCCGCAGCGGGGGATCGTCCAGGTTGCGTCCTGCGGCGTGGGTCTCGATCTCGACGCCCGCCAGGCCGAGCTCCCGGCATCGCTCGAGCTCGCCCACGGCCAGCTCGACGTGCTGGAGCGCGACGGTGCCGAGCGGCGCGAAACGGTCCGGGTGCTTGCGCGCGAGATCGGCCAGATGATCGTTGACGCGGCGATGGAGCCCGATGGCGAGCTCGGCCGGCCACTGCGTGTGGAAGAGCAGCGGGCTCGGGCTCACCGCGGCCAGGTCGATCCGGCGCTCGTCCATCACCGCGAGCGTGCGCTCGACGTCCCAGTGCTCCCGCGACATCGGGATCTCGAACGCTCCGATCCGCAGGAGCAGCTGCTCACCCGTGCCGTGCACCGTCTTGCCCCAGGGATTGGCGCCCGCGAGCTCGTCGAGGAAGAAGCGCGGCATGTGATGGAAATGCAGGTCGACGTTCACGCCGGACCAGAGCGCCGCAGCGCCATGTAGCGCGCGAGCCACTTCTTCACGGTCGGCGTCGCGCGCGTGCGCGTGTAGAGCCCCCCGGCGCGCTTGATCCCCTCGGCCTGGGTCGGGTATGGGTGGATCACGTCGAGGAATCGGCCGAGGCCCTGCTTCGCAACCATCGCGAGCGTCACCTCGCTGATCATCTCGCCCGCGTGGCTGGCCACGATGGTGGCGCCGAGGATCTCGCCGCTGCCCTTCTTCGTGTGCACGCGCACGAAGCCCTCGTCTTCCCCGTCGGTGACGGCGCGGTTCACCTGCGTCATCGGCACGTGGTAGGTGTCGAGCTCGATTCCCTTCGAGCGCGCATCGGCTTCGTAGATCCCGACGTGCGCCACCTCGGGGTCGGTATAGGTGCACCAGGGCATCACGAGCGACGACAGCTTCTTGGTGCGCACGAACAGCGCGTTCTGCACCACGATCTTCGCGGCTGCGTCGGCGGCGTGGGTGAACTTCCACGACATGCAGATGTCGCCCGCCGCGTAGATGCGCGGGTTGCTGGTCTGGAGATAGTCGTTCACGTATACGCCGCGGCGCGCGTCGTAGCGGACGCCGACCGTCTCGAGATCGAGCCCGTCGACGTTGGGCGCGCGGCCGACGCCGAGCAGGATCTCGTCCACTACGACGCGCTCGCTGCGGCCCTCCGCGTGCGCGAAGTGGATCGCGCGCGAGCTGCCGTCGCGCTCGACGCGCTGGATCGCCGCGCCGTTCACCACGCGGATGCCCTCGGCAGCGAAGCGCGCCTCGAGGATCTGCGCGGCGTCCTCGTCCTCGCGCGGGAGAATGTGAGGGTCGGCGTGCAGCACGATCACCTCGCTGCCGAGCCGCCGGAACGCCTGCGCCAGCTCACAGCCGATCGGACCCGCGCCGATCACGCCGAAGCGGCGCGGCCGCTCGGTGAGATTGAAGACGGTCTCGTTGGTCAGGTAGCCGGCCTGCTCGATGCCCTCGATCGGCAGCGCGATCGCGCGCGCGCCGGTCGCGATCACGGCCTTCTTGAAGCGCAGCGTCGCGCCGCCGACCTCGACGGTGTCCCGGCTCGCGAAGCGCGCATCGCCGAGGAACACGTCGACGCCCAGCTCGTCGCGATAGCGCACCGCCGAATCGTCGCCGCTGATCTGCGCGCGGATCCGGCGCATGCGCTCCATCGCAGCGCCGAAGTCGGGCTGTGCGCCGTCGGCGAGCGCGAGTCCGATCTCCTTCTGCGCGCGGCGCGCCTCGGCCACCATGCGCGAGGCGCGGATCACGCTCTTGCTGGGCACGCAGCCGACGTTCAGGCAGTCGCCGCCGAGGTGGTGGCGCTCGACCATCGCCACCTTCGCGCCGAGCCCGGCCGCGATCGCCGAGGTGATCAGGCCCGCCGTACCGGCGCCGATCACGACCAGGTTGTAGCGCTTCGCGGGCTCCGGATTGCGCCAGGCGGGAGGGTGGACGTTGTTCACGAGCGCCTGGTTGTGCGCGTCCATCGGCGAAACGGCGGGGATCTCGAACATGGGAACTCCTGAACGAATGCTAGGTCGGAGCGGCGGTTGCCTCTGCGAGCGCGCCCCGCGCGATCCGCGTCACGAGCACGGTGACGACGGCGGTGGCGAGGAGCCCCACGCCGAAGAGCGCGTACTGGGAAGCCCCGCGCGCGGGAGCCGCGCCGGCCGCGATCGCGGCGACGTCGCCGATCGCCTTGCCCGAGTACACGTACAGGAGCGTCCCCGGCAGCATGCCGACCGACGCGGCGAGGTAGTCGGCGAAGCGCACGCTCGTGAGCCCGAGCGCGTAGTTCAGCAGGTTGAACGGAAAGGCGGGCGACAGGCGGAGGAGAAATACGATCCAGCGGCCCTGCCGGCCGACCGCGCGGTCGATCGCCGCGAACTTCTCGTTGCCCGCGAGCCGGCGCTCGATCGCAGCGCGCGCCAGGTAGCGCGAGATCAGGAACGCGAGCGAGGAGCCCACCACCGCCGCGGCGAACACGTAGGCGACGCCGGCCGCGACGCCGAAGATCGCGCCGCCCGCGAGCGTGAGCAGCGAGGCGGGCACGAAGGCGACGACGGCCCCCACATAGCCGGCGATGAACACCGCGGGGCCCCACGCGCCGAGACCGTTCACCCACTGCGCGAAGGTCTGCACGTAGCCGCCCGCGGCGCGGCCGAGCAGCACGAGCGCGGCGACCGCCGCGACGGCAAGCGCAACTCGCGACGCCCTCAGGCGAGCGCTCCGCCGCAGCTCGACCCGGCGCCCGCGGTGCAACCGAAGCAGTGCGCATCGGTGGCGATCCGCGCGCCCGCGAGCTCGGCGAGATCGTCGATCTCCCAGATCGTGTGCGGGCCGTGCGCGCCGAGCGGCAGCTCGAGCATCTGGTTGAAATCGCAGTCGTAGAGCGCGCCGTCCCAGCCCACCGAGACGAGGGAGCGGCACATCAGGCCGGGCACCGTCTTCGGGTTGAAGTGGTTCACGAGCAGGCTCATGTACTGCTCGCTCTTGCCGTCGCGCTCGAGCGCGTGCGCGAAGCGCTTGATCGGCATGTTCGTGATCGTGGCGAGGTGGTCGAAATCGATCCCGAAGTCCTCGCGCAGCCGCGCGCGATAGGTGGCCTCGAGCTGGGACTGGTCCGGCGGCAGCGACGGCCCCAGCGGGTTGTACACGAGGTCGAGCGAGCGCCCGCTCCCGGGCTGCGCATAGCCGAGCGCGTTGAGCCGCTGCAGCGCCGCCACGCTGCGCTCGAACACGCGCTTGCCGCGCTGCGCGTCGACGTTCTCGCGCGTGTAGCAGGGCAGCGACGCCACCACCGAGACACGCTGCTCGGCGAGGAACTCGGCGGTGTCCTCCTGCTCCGGCTCGAACAGGATCGTGAGATTGCATCGGTCGATCACCTCGCGGCCCAGCGCGCGTGCGGCGCGCACGAGGTCGCGGAAGTTCGCGTTCAGCTCGGGGGCGCCGCCTGTCAGGTCGAGCGTCCCGATTCCGGGATTCGCCGCGAGCAGGTCGATCACGCGCGCTGCGGTAGGCGCGTCCATCGCCTCCGTGCGCTTGGGGCCGGCCTCGACGTGGCAGTGGTGGCAGGCGAGGTCGCAGCGCTTGCCGACGTTCACCTGGAGCGTCGTGACCGCCTCGCGCCGCAGCTCGGGTAGCGCGTGTTCGGCGAGCGCGGCCGCGAAGTTCGGGAGGCTCATCAATCGGGAGGGTACCCCCATCGGTTCCGCCGCTGCTAGCATGCAGGGCCCCGAACACCCAGGAGACCTTCCCCCATGAGCGAGATTCGCTTCGACGGCCGCGCGGCCGTGATCACCGGCGCCGGCGGCGGCCTCGGCAAGACCTACGCACTCGAGCTGGCGCGCCGCGGCGCCTCCGTGGTCGTGAACGATCTCGGCGGCTCGAGCGACGGCCGCGGCGGCAGCAGCAGCATGGCCGACGCCACCGTCAAGGAGATCACCGAGGCCGGCGGCAAGGCGGTGGCCAACTACGACTCGGTCGCCACGCCCGAGGGCGGCAAGGCGATCGTCCAGACCGCGCTCGACAACTTCGGCAAGGTCGACATCGTCGTGAACAACGCCGGGATCCTGCGCGACAAGAGCTTCCTCAAACTCGAGCCGCAAGACCTCCAGGCGATCCTCGACGTGCACCTGAAGGGCGCCTTCTTCGTCACTCAGCCCGCGTTCGCGTCGATGAAGGAGCACGGCTACGGGCGGATCGTGATGGCGTCGTCGGGCGCGGGCATCTTCGGCAACTTCGGCCAGACCAACTACGGCGCGGCGAAGATGGGCCTGGTCGGGCTCATGAACGTGCTCTCGGTCGAGGGCGCGAAGTACAACATCAAGGTGAACACGATCGCGCCGATCGCGACGACGCGGCTCACCGAGTCGCTGTTCGGCGGCGATTTCGCCAAGGCGCTCGACCCCGCATTCGTCACGCCGCTCGTGGTGTACCTCTGCTCGGAGAAGTGCGAGCTCACCCACGAGATCTTCGACG
>DATFWW010000224.1:0-11936 GCA_035258825.1 Myxococcota bacterium | reverse complement strand
TGATAGGCGGCGACCGGCAGGGCCGTTTGCTCGCGCACGAGGCGGATCACGTCGGCGTAGATCAGGCCCGGCTTCACCATCACCCAGTCGGCGCCCTCCGATTCGTCGAGCATCAGCTCGCGCAGCGCCTCGCGCGCGTTGGCGGGATCCATCTGGTAGGTGTTCTTGTCGCCGCTGCGCGGCGCGGAGTCGAGCGCGTCGCGGAACGGGCCGTAGAACGCCGAGGCGTACTTGGTGCAGTAGCTGCCGATCCCCACCTCGCTGAAGCCCGCCGCGTCGAGCGCCTCGCGGATCGCGAGCACGCGGCCGTCCATCATGTCCGACGGCGCCACGATGTCGGCGCCGGCCTCCGCCTGCGATACGGCCATCGCGGCGAGGATCGGCAGCGTCTCGTCGTTGTCGATCCGCTCGCCGATCAGCACGCCGTCGTGGCCGTCGGAGGAGTAGGGGTCGAGCGCCACGTCGGTGATCACGAGCAGCCCGGGGTGCGCGGCCTTCAGCGCGCGCACGCTGCGCTGGAGCAGTCCGTCCGGCTTCGCGCAGGCGCTGCCGCGCGGGTCCTTCTCGGCGTCCGGGATCACGGGAAACAGCGCCACGCCCGGGACGCCGAGTGCGGCCGCCTCGCCGGCCTTGTCGACGAGCCGGTCGATCGAGAGCCTCGCGTGGCCGGGCATCGAGTCGATCGGAGCGGCTCTGTCTTCGCCCTCCTGCACGAACAGAGGCAGCACGAGGTCGTCGGGCGAGAGCCGCGTCTCGCGCACGAGCCGGCGCAGCGCGGGGTTCCGGCGGTTGCGGCGGGGACGGATCAGCACGCCCGAAGCGTATCGCAGCGGGCGACCGTCGAGCCCGCCGCCGGCGCGGAGCGGGCCAAGTCGCTTAAGCTTGCGCGGAATGGCGCGGAACGGCGCGGGCGGGAAGTGGGCGACTGCCGCGATCCTGCTCGCGCTCGCGGCGCTGCACTTCGCGCTCGTGGCCGGGCTCCCGGTCTGGCTGCTCGGCCGCACGGCGCTCGACGACGCGCTCTACCTGCGCAACGCGCAGCACCTCGCATCGGGCGAATGGCTCGGTCCCTACGACCACCGCACGCTCGCGCGCGGCCCGTTCTTCCCGGCGTTCCTCGCGATGTGCTCGCGGGCCGGCGTACCGATCCGCGCCGCGCAGAGCGCGCTCTACCTCGCCGCCGGTCTGCTCCTGCTCTTCTCCGTGCATCCCTGGCCGGGGCCGCGCTGGATGCGCCTCGCCGCGTTCGGCGCGTACGCGTTCGATCCGATGCTCTACCACGTCGACCTCTTGCGCGTGGCGCGCGAGGGCGTCTATGTGCCGCTCACCGTGCTCGTGCTCGGGCTCTGCGCGGCTTCGCTGCGCGCGCGCGACGCGCCGCTGCCGCTGCGCCTCGGGTGGGCGGTCTTGCTCGGCAGTGCCCTGGGGAGCTTCTGGCTCACGCGCGAGGAGGGCCCGTGGATCCTGCCCGCGCTCGCGTGCGGCGCGATCGCGCTCGCGGCGGCGCGGTGCGGGCGCCAGCCCGGCGCGCGCGCGGCGCTCGGCCGCGACGCGGCGGTGCTCGCGCTCGCCGCCGGAGTCGCGTTCGCATGCGTGGAGCTGGTGAGCTGGCAGAACCACCGTCACTACGGCACGTGGACCGCGGTCGAGTTCCGCCAGGACGCGTTCGAGCGCGCGTACGGAGCGTTGCTGCGCATCGACCCCGCGCAGCGCGTGCCGTTCGTGCCGGTCACGCGCGCCGCGCTGCGCCGGGCGGCCGCGGTGAGCCCGGCGGCCGCCAAGATCGCGGCGGTGCTCGCCAGCGGCGCGAAGGACGGCTATGCGCGCTACGGCTGCGAATATCACCGGCTCGATCCCTGCGACAACGAGTTCCGCGGCGGCTGGTTCATGTTCGCGCTGCGCGACGCGGTCGCGCTCGCAGGCCACTACGCGTCCGGCGCGGAGGCCGAGCGATTCTACGCGAAGCTCGCCGAGGAGATCGACGCCGCGTGCGCGGCGCAGCGCCTCGCGTGCGGCCCGCCGCGTCGCGGTCTGGCGCCGCCGCTCGCACCGTCCGAAGTCCGCGCGATCGCGGCCAACGCGCTGCGCGCCGCCGCGGACGTCGCGCGCTTCGCGGGGTTCGAGCTCTCCCCGGAGCCGAGCACGGTCTCGGCACCCGACTTCGCGCGCGACGCCGCGTTCCTGCACTCGCGCGCATTCGCGCGCGGCGAATCGGCACCCGACGAGTTCGCCGATTCCGGTGATCGGCTGCGCGCCGCGGTGCTGCGCGCGGTCGCGGACGAATACCGCTGGACCACAGCGCCGCTCGCGCTCGCGGCGGCCGTCGCACTCGCGTGGGCGCTCCGGCGCGGACTCCGCGCACTCGCCGTGTCCTGGGTCGCGGTCGCGGCGATGCTCGCGGTGGCGGTGCTGTCGCGTGCGGCGCTCGTGAGCGCGGTGTCGACCACGTCGATCCCGATCCTGATCCCGCGCTACCTCGCGCCCGCCTATCCGCCGCTGCTGCTATTCGCGGGGATCGGGGTTGCGGGCGGCCTGGGTGCTACGAGAAATCGGCGTCGCTGAACTGTGCGAGCCGCTCGATCCACCACTTCGGCGCCTGCGACATCAGCGTGTTCAGGTCCCAGTAGTCGCGCCAGAGCGTGATCTTGCCCTTGCGCACCTCGTGGACCGTGACGAACGGGTTGGTGACCTTCTCGCCGGTCTCGAAGTGCCAGGTCTCCGTGTGCTCGACGACCACGGTGTCGCCCTCCGCCACCACGCGGTGGATCTCGTGCTCGAATCGCTGCACAGGGTCGAGCCCGAGCCGCAATCGCTTCACCACGCTCTCGGGTCCGACGGCGCCGGCGTCGGGCGTCGGCACATCCTCGTAGAACCCGTGCTCGTCGATGTACGAAGCGACGCCCTCCCAGTCCTTCTGGTACAGGCAGTTCCACATCTGATGGACGATCTCCCGGTTGCTCTGCGTGCTCATGCGGACCTCCGCGCTCTACTTACCGGGCTCGCCGCCGCGCTGCCACACGAGCTCTCCCGCGCACCAGGTCGCGCGCACGTCCTCGCTCGAGAGGCGCGCGCGCGCGTCGCGCCAGGGCCGGTCGAGCAGGCAGAGATCGGCGGCGGCACCTGCCGTGACTCCGCGCGCGGGCCCGCCCGGGTCGCCGAGCGGCGCCGAGTAGAGTGCGAATGCCTGCTCGGGCGTGAGTGCCTCTCCCGCGCCCAGCACCGCGCCGCTCGCGCTCGCGCGGCGCACCGCCGCAGCGATGCCCTGCCACGGATCGGACGAGCCGTAGGGCGCGTCGCTGCCCGCGGCGAGCGGCACGCCCGCCGCGAGCCAGCCCTGCGCGCGGTACAGCCACGGCAGGTCGGCGGGATCGACGTCGCGCCGGTAGTCGTCGCCGCGCTCGGCGATGAAGTGCGGTTGGGTGACGACGGCGAGGCCGAGCTCCGCCGCGAGCGCGACGAGCTCGGGCGGAGCGACCGAGGCGTGCTCGAGCCGGTCGCCACGGCGTGTACCCGCTTCGCGGAATGCGGCTGCCGCAAATAACCCCTGCGCGCGCGTGGCGCAGTGCACGGCGTACGCGCGGCCGGCGCCGTGGGCGGCGCGGATCCGCGCGCAGAACGCGCCGAAGTCGGGCAGCGACCTGTCGTCGAGCAGCGCCTTCACGGCGCCGCGCGCAGTGCGCGCACACGCGGGCTCCGGGAGATCCGGCTCGCCCATCACGAGCAGCTGCTGCGGCAGCGCGCCGCGACCAGCCGCGTCGCAGAGGTGGCGCAGCGCCGCGCGGTCGTTCGCGGCGCTCGCGTCGGTGGCGCCCGTGACCCCGAACGCCGCGAGCTGCGCGCCCACCGCGGCAAGGTCGGGCAGCGCGCCGCGCAGGCGTTCGCGCAGCCAAGCGTCGGCGCGGAACAGCCGGCCGGTCAGGCGGCCGCGCGCGTCGCGTTCGGCGCCGTCGGGCCAGCACGCGCCCGCGCGCTCGAGCTCTGCGACGCCGGCGGAGTTGAGCACCCAGAGCGCGCCGCTGCGGTGCTGCACGCGCACGGGGCGATCGGCGACCCACGCGTCGAGCTGCTCGCGCGCCAGCGGACCCGCGACCGACTCGTGATAGGCGACCCCGCGCAGCCAGCCGCCGCCGCGCTGCGCCGCGCGGCGCAGCGCGGCGGCGAGCTGATCGGCGTTCATCACCGCGGGCGGGCCGCACGCGATCGACGTCTGTGCGGCCGCGAGCGCGTGCAGATGAACGTGGTGGTCGTGCAGGCCCGGCAGGAGCGCGCCGCCGCGCGCGTCGAGGTCGGGCTCGCCGCGCGCGCGAGAGAGACCCGCGCCGATCTCCGCGATCCGGCCGCCCGCGATGCGCACGTCGAGCGGGGCGCACCCGGCGACCTCCGCGGCGCGGATCAGCACGCGAGCTCCTGGCGCAGCGCCTCGGTGTCGGCGCCCGCGCTGCGCGCGCGCGCGCAGGCGCGGCGCGCGCGCGGCGCGGCCACGCGGGCTTCTCCGCACGCCGCGCGGACCCGCGCGGCCCCCGCGCTGCCCGACACCTCGAACGCGCCCGTCGATGCGAACGCGAGCGCGTGCGCGGTGACGCCGCACAGCGAGAGGTCGAGCAGCACGCCTCCGCCCGCGCGCCAGCACGCCCACGCCGCGACCGCGGCGTGGAGTCCCGTGAGCGGATCCGCGATCGCATCCGCGCAGAACAGCGGGCCGTCCGCGTCGGCGACCGCGCGCGCGGCGCCCGCGGCCACCGCGGCGTCGTCGCCGAACGCGACGCGGCCGGGCGCGGCGTCGGCGCGGCCATAGCCCGTGATCGAGATCCACACGCGCCCCGCGCGCGCGGCGACGAAAGCCTCGGCGTCGATCCCGAGCTGGGCGAGCGCGCGCGGCCGCGCGCTCTCGATCACGACGTCGGCCGAGGCGAAGAGCGCCGCTAGCAGCGCGCGGTCGCGCGCGCCGCCGAACTCGAGCACGGCGCTGCGCTTGCGCGCGTTGATCAGGTCGTAGAACGCGGCGGCGCCCGCGCGCGCGCCGTCGAGCCGCGATGCGCTCTCGATCTTGATCACTTCGGCGCCCGCGTCCGCGAGCAGCGCCGCGCAAAGCGGTCCCGCCCACAGCGCCGAGAAGTCGAGCACGCGCGGCGCGCGCCGCGGTGGATCGCCGCGCGGCCCGCACTCCGACGCGGTGAACCACAGCGCGGCGCTCGCGGGTGCGGGCGCGGCGGGCGCGAACGCGATCCCGAGCCAGCGCGCGCGCTCGGCGAGCCAGGCGAGGGGGCGCCGCGCGAGCTCGCGCTCGACTCCGTCCCAGTCCGACACCCCCGAGCCTCCCGCTTCGAGCCATGCGGGCAGCGCGCGCCGGTCGTCGTCGCGCGCGAGCGTCAGAGCCGCCCAGCCGTCGCGCGCGCGCAGCAGGCGGCACGCACCGCCTGGCGCGATCCGGCCCCGGCGCGCCAGCCCGAACAGCGCGGCGCGCTCCGCGAGCAGTGCGGCCGGATCCTCGGGCGCGCGCGCGCCGATCGCGGCGAGCGCGCGGCCCGCGCCCGCGGCACACGAGGCCAGCGCGCCGGACGGCACGCGCGGGAGCGCATGGGGCCAGCCCGTGATCGCCATCGCGCCGCTCGCGGCCCAGGCCAGCGCCGGGTGCGGATCGCGCGGGCCCGGTGCGGAGGTCACCGCGAGGCCGAGGTCGCCGAGCAACCGGCGGGCGTAGTCGGACGCCGCGCCCGAACCGGCCACCACGGCACACTCCGACGGGCGGCTCGCCATCCCGCGATTCTACCGAGCTGGTGTAGGATGCCGTTCGCAACCGCGACGCGAGGAGCGACGGCCATGCAACTCAAGCCCGGCACCCGCATCAAGAGCGCCGTCTGCGCGACGGAGCTCATGGTGATCCAGGCTCCCGCCGGCGACGCCGACGTGCGCTGCGGCGGCGCGCCGATGCTCGGGATCGGCGATCCGAAGCCCGACCGAGCGATCGACCCGAGCCTCAAGGCGGGCACCCAGATCGGCAAGCGCTACGTCGACGCCGCGGGCACGATCGAGCTCCTGTGCACGAAGCCAGGCGAGGGCACTCTCGCGCTCGGCAACGCGCCATTCGTGCTCAAGGAAGCCAAGCCGCTGCCCGCGTCGGACTAACGCCATGGGCGAAGCGGCGAGCACACCGATCCGTGTCTCGCCGCGCCCCGCCACCCCTATCCTCCCGCTCGCGCGGGCGATCGAGCGCCTACAGACGCCCGACGTGTTCGAGGCATACTCGCCGCTCACGGGCGAGCCGATCTTCGCGGTCGACCTCGGCGCGGAGACGCGCTGGCCCGAGGAGATGGCGCTCGCGGTGGCGCGCGCAGCGCTCTCCGAGCTGCCGTGTCCCTCGGTTGCGCTGGCGCAGGGGCTGCTCGCGCCCGCGGCCGAGGCGCTCGTGGGGGAATTCGATGCCGTCGTCGGGTCGCCGCAGGAGCTCGAGCTGATCGCCGACAGCGTGTTCGCGCACCCGCTCGCCTCGCAGGCGCTCGTGCAGCTGCTGCGCCTGTCGTCGGGGTGTTCGGTGCACGAGGGGCTCGTCGCCGAATCGCTCGTCTACGCGACGCTCCAGGCGGGGCCCGAGTTCGCCGCGTGGCTCGCCGCGAAGCCCGAGCCGAGGCCGCGGCCGCGGCCCGATCGCCCCGCGGTGCGGATCGAGCGCATCGAGGGCCGCGTCGAGCTCTGGCTCGATCGGCCCGAGAAGCGCAACGCGTTCTCCGCCGAGATGCGCGACGCACTCTGCGAGGGGCTCGCGCTCGCGGTGATGGATCCGAGCGTCGATCGCGTCTCGCTGCGCGGCGAGGGGCCCGTGTTCTGCAGCGGCGGCGATCTCGACGAGTTCGGCACGCTGCCCGACCCGGCCACTGCGCACGCGATCCGGTCCACGCGCCATCCCGCGCGCCTGCTGCACGCGCTCGAGCCGCGCGTGGAGTGCGTGGTGCACGGCAGCTGCGTCGGTGCCGGCGTCGAACTCCCCGCGTTCGCGACGCGCGTGGTGGCGCGTCCGGATGCCTCGTTCCGGCTGCCCGAGCTCGGGATGGGGCTCGTGCCCGGGGCCGGCGGCACCGTGAGCCTGCCGCGACGGATCGGGCGCCAGCGCGCCGCGTGGCTCGCGCTCACGGGCGTACCGATCGACGTCGAGACGGCGCTCTCCTGGCGTCTCGTGGACGCCATCGCGGAATAGCTCCTAGCAACAATCCGCCCTCAAGTCCCCGATCCGGCCACCCGAACCGAGGCCGAGGGGAGGGCGTTTGGCCCGCGTCCGCGCCGCGATCATCGCCACAGTTGCCGCTGCGGGCTGGCTCGCGGCCTGCGCGTCGCCTCCGCGGGAGGCTCCGGCGCCCGGAACCGCTTCCGTGGCGGGCACTGTGCGACTCGTGCCGCACGAAGGGCTTCCGAGCCATCCCCAGGGCGGCGCCTACGGCGACCGCCGCCTGCGCGACGTGCAGCTCGTCGACTACTCCAAACCCGGAACGAGCGTGGTCTATCTCGATCTCGCGGCGCGTCCGGGTGGGCGGGCGGAGCTCGCGGTGGAGGAGTCGGTCGCGGGCGCGCGGCTCGAGCCGAGGCTCGCGGTCGTCGGCGCGGGCGGGGAAGTTGCCGTCGCCAACCGGACGACCGGCGAAGTCGTGGTATCGGTGCCCGCGGCGGATCGCGTCGAGCGGATCGCGGCGGGCGCCTCGCTCTCGCTGCGCGCCGACCGAGCCGGCCCGCTCGAGATCTATCTGCTCGGCGCCGCGGAGCCCGCGCGCGTGTGGGTGTCGCCGGGGCCCTGGGTGCGCCCGGATGCGAGCGGCCACTTCGCGCTCTCGGGTCTGGCGCCGGGCCACGCCACGTTGCACGCGTGGCATCCGCGGCTGCCCTCCGCGGCCGCCGACGTCGATCTGCGCGCGGGCGAGACGGCCACCGTGAACTTCGAGATCGGCGTAGGCCGAGGTGAGGGTGCCCATGAGCCGCACTGAGTGGCTCGCGCTCGCCGCGGGCGCGATCCTCGTGCTAGGCGGGGTCGCCGCGCGCGCGGAGCAGGGCTCCGAGAACGCGGAGACCTCCCAGTCGGACGCGGAGCGCATGAAGGATCTCGAGCGCCGCGTCGGCGAGCTCGAGCAGGCCCAGGCGGAGCGCAGTGCCGCGCCGGCGGGCCCCGCCTGGCTGCCAGAGTGGACGCAGCGCGTTCGCCTCTCCGGGAGCGCGAGCGTCGGCTACTTCCACCGCGGCGATCTGACGCCCGAGGAGGACAGCGCGTTCGAGGTCTGGGATGCGCGGCTGTTCGTCGACGCCGAGCTCGCCGAGCACGTGCAGATCGGCGGCGCCACCGCCGTGCGCAACATCGGCGCGACGGTGGAATGGAACCTCGTGCGCGAGGGCGAGCTCCAGAACGACGTCGGCGAGCTCTACGCCGACTTCCAGGGCATCGCGGACAGCTCGTGGCTCGGGGCGCAGGTCGGCCGCTTCCTGATCCCGGTCGGCGAGGCCTACCTGCGCTACAGCAAGGGCTACCGCGACAATCCGTTCATCTCGCAGCCCGTCGGTGGGCCGTGGTGGTGGGACGAGGGCGTGCGCCTCTACGGGCAGGACCCGACGGGCCGGTTCGGATACGTCGCTTCGGTCTCGAACGGCGACACGAAGTTCAACGTCGACGACAACAACGATCCGCAGGGCACGCTGAAGCTCTACACCGACCCGTGGCCATGGCTGCACCTCTCGGTCTCCGGGCTCGTCTCGGGCGAGATCGGCCACAAGAGCCGCCCCGCTCCCGGCGCGCTCTGGCTCGGAGAGACGTGGGCGATGCCGGTCGGCGCGTTCACGGACGTGCCCAACTTCATCAATGGCGTGCCGACGCCCGACGGGCCGAACCAGATCCAGCGCACCTGGCTGGTCGGCGCCGACGCGATCGCCAAGCCGCTCGACGGCCTGCGCGTGTGGCTCGGCGGCGGCCGGTACGACATGGACGCATCCAACGCGGTCCCCGGGCCCTACGACCGAACGCTCTACTACTGGATCGCCGAGGTCGTCGCCGACGGCCAGCTCGTCTCGCCCGCCCTCGAGCCGGTGTACCTCGCGCTGCGCGCGAGCGGCCTCACCACGGGCGACAACGGGCGCGGCTACCTGCTCCACGAGGCCTATCTCGATACCGCGGGCTACAACATGCGCGATCTGAACGAGTACTCGGTGGCGCTCGGGTGGCGGATCGGCCGCTATGTGCGCCTGCGCGGCGAGTACGGGTACCGCGACGTGAATCTCGTGCGCAAGGTCGATCCCGCGATCCGCGCCCAGGTCGACGACGACGACTGGTTCGCGTTCGACGTCGGGATCTCGTTCTAGATGCACCGGATCGCCGCGATCGCGCTGGTCGGTGCGGCGTGCCTGCTCGGCGCGCCCGGGGCGCGCGCGGGCGAGACCGGCGAGCTGCGCGGCGCGGTGTCGCTCGGCGTCGCGGGCATCCCGCTCGCGGCGGTCGCCCCGGTAGTCGTCTACCTCGAGTCGCTCGCCGCGCCGTCCGCGGGCGCCCCGGCGCCGCGCACGGTCGCGCGCATGCGCCAGCACGACGCGCGCTTCTCGCCGCCGTTCCTCGTGGTCGCGGCCGGGCAGTCCGTCGAGATGGCCAACGACGACGCGATCTACCACAACGTGTTCTCCTACTCGCGGCCGAACGACTTCGACCTCGGGCTCTACCCGGCCGGCGAGTCGCGCACGCTCGTCCTGAAGCACCCGGGTGTCGTCAAGCTGTACTGCTCGATCCACGAGTCGATGAACGCGACCATCCTCGTCGCGCCGACGCGCTGGTTCGACGTCGTCGACGCGAAGGGCGGCTATGTGCTGCCCGGCGTCCCGCCGGGCCGATACCGCGCGGTGGTCTGGACCGAGCGGCTGCCTGCAGTGGAGCGCGTGGTCGAGATCGGGGCCGGCGCGCCGCGCACGGTCGACTGGGTGATCGGGGCTCCAGGCTAGTCGGTCGATCGCACGGCTTCGCCTCGCTGTTCGTCGGCCGACTCCCGAGTCGACCGGGACGAACGGCAAGCCTCTGCTTTTGCCGACGTCTCGACCGCGGTGGGCTACCGCAGCGCCACACCGATTCCGGAGCCCGGCACCGCAGCGCTGCTGGCGCTCGGCCTCGGTGGCCTCGGGCTGCGGCGCCGGACGGGTCGGCCCTAGCGCTCTTCTGCGAACGACGCGGTGCGTACCTGGGTCGCCTCGTCGGCGGGAAGTGCCGCGGCGATCAGGAATCCCTGGATCTCGTCGCAGCCGAACGAGGTGAGCAGGCGGCGCTGCTCCGCCGTTTCGACTCCCTCGGCGATCACGCGCAGCCCGCGCGCCTTGCCCATCGAGACGATCGCAGCCGTGAGCGCCGCGTCCTCGTCGCTGTTGGCGATGTTGTGCACGAACGCCATGTCGATCTTGAGCGTGTCGACGGGCAGGCTGCGCAGGTAGGAGAGCGACGAGTAACCGGTGCCGAAGTCGTCGAGCGAGACCGCGACGCCGAGCCCGCGCAGCTCCGCGAGCGTGGCGATCACCGACTTCTCGTCGTGCATCACGGTGCTCTCGGTGATCTCGAGCTCGAGCCGCTCCGCGCGCGCGCCGGTCTCGGCGAGCACGCGGCGGACGGTCTCGACGAGATCCCCGTTCTCGAACTGGCGCGCCGAGACGTTCACCGAGACGCGCCAGAACCCGGGCTGGCCGACGCGGTCCTGCTCCCAGCGCGCGATCTGCCGGCAGGCCTGCTCGAGCACGAAGTTCCCGATCGCGACGATCAGACCGCTCTGCTCGGCCACCCCGATGAATTCCCCGGGCGGCACGAGTCCGCGCTGCGGGTCGCGCCAGCGCACGAGCGCCTCGAAGCCCGCGACGCGCTGCGTGCGCAGATCGAGCTTCGGCTGATAATGCACCTCGAGCTCGCCGCGCGGAATCCCCGCTCGGAGGCGCTGCTCGATCTCGAGGCGGCGCATCGCGGCCGCGTTCATCGACTCGGTATAGAACTGGTACTGGTTCCGGCCGTGCTCCTTCGCGTGGTACATCGCGGAGTCGGCGTTGCGCAGCAGCGCGTCCACGTCCTCGCCGTCGAGCGGCCACGCCGCGATCCCGATGCTCGCGCCCACCACCACCTCGTGGCCGCCGAGATCGAACGGGCGCGCGAGCAGCTCGAGGATCCGGCCCGCGACGAGCGACAGGCCCTGCGGGTCCTCGATCTGGTCGATCAGGATCGTGAACTCGTCGCCGCCCAGACGCGAGATCGCGGTGGCGAAATCCGTACCCGCGCGCCCGACAGTGTCGCCCGCGCGAACGCACTGGACGAGGCGGCCCGCGACGCCGCGGAGCAGCTCGTCGCCGAGCGTATGGCCGAGCGTATCGTTGATGCGCTTGAAGTGGTCGAGGTCGAGGAACAGCACGCCGAGCAGGAGGCCGCGGCGCCGCGCGTTGTCGATCGAGGCTTTGAGCCGGTCGGTGAACATGCGGCGGTTGCCGAGGCCGGTCAGCGCGTCGTGATGAGCGAGGAAGCGGATCTGCTCCTCGGCGCGACGCCGCTCGGTGACGTCCTGCGCGGTCCCCTCCAGCCGGATCGGTCTGCCGTTCTCGTCCGACACGAGGTGCGCCTCGCCGTGGATCACGCGCTCGCTGCCGTCGGGCAGCACGGCGCGGAAGTCGGCGATGAACGGGCTCTTCGAGCGGATCGCGTAGGCGATCGAGTCGTCGAGCGCGTGGCGGTCTTCCGGGTGCACGCGCGAGAGCAGCTCCTCCGCGCTGAGCGGCTCGTCGGACTCCTCGAACGCGTAGAGCACGCGCAGCTGGCGTGAGCACAGCACCTCGCGCTTGATCAGGTCGATCTCGAAGCTGCCGATGCGCGCGCGGCGCTGGGCGTTGTCGAGGTGGGTGCGGCCGCGCGTGAGCTCGGCGAGATGGGCCGCCACCTGCGCGCGCGACTCCTGGAGGGA
>DATFWW010000223.1:0-9846 GCA_035258825.1 Myxococcota bacterium | reverse complement strand
AGTGCGCTGGCACCCGACGCGACCGTGGCGTCGACGGGCGACTACAACGGCGACGGCTACGCCGACGTGCTCTGGCGGTTCGCCACCGGCGGGCTCGGGATCTCGTATCTCGTCCGCGGCTCGGCGATCGGCTACGTCCCTCTGCCCGGGGTGACAGGCGATGCCGATCGGTTGGTGGTCGGGTCCGTCGACATCGACGGCGTGCCCGGCGACGAGATCGCGCTCCAGGACCGCACGACCCGCCGGATCTCGATTCTCGATCCGTCCTCCACGACCACGGCCGTGCGGATCGACGTGGTGGATCCGGGCAGCGAGTGGAAGGCGTTCGGAATCGGATCCTCCTGAGCGTCCGGCTCAGCGCCCCGGAGCGGGCGCGGCGGCCACCTCGGGTTCGGGCGCGATCTTCGCGCGGAGCTCGTCCTGGAGGCGCTTCGACCGCTCGCGCTGCTGCGCGGAGAACGCGCTGGCGAGCGTCTCGCTGTTCTTGCGCGCGACCTCCTTTCCGCCGGCCGCCGCGAGCGACAGCCACGCGTGGGCCGCGACCAGGTCCTTGGTAACGCCGATTCCCTGCGCATAGAGCAACCCGAGCTGGGCCTGTGCGCTCGCCAGGCCCTGGTTGGCCGACCGCTGGATCCAGCGCACCGACTCCGCGTCGTCCTTCTCGACTCCGTCGCCGGTGTGGAGCCGCAGGCCCAGCATCAGCTGGGCATCGGCCTGACCCGCCTCGGCCGCGCGCTGCAGCATGCGGATGCCCTCTTCGGTCTTGCCGCGTGCGGCGAGCAGATTGAGTGCCACGTTGACGATGCCGTCGCGATCGCCGAGATCGGCGGCGCGGCGGTACCACTTTGCGGCTTCGTCGGCATCCTTGTCGGTGCCCACGCCCATCTCGTAGAGCACGCCGAGGCGGTTCTGCGCCTTCGCGTGGCCCTGCGTCGCGGCTTCGCGAGTCCAGTGGAATGCCTGCGCGTCGTCCTTCTCCATGCCGCGGCCATTCGCATAACACTCGCCGAGCCGCGCCTGCGCCTCGCGATCGCCCGCTTCAGCGCCGACGCGGAGCCAGCGCGCGCTCTCCGCGGCATCCGGCGGGCCGAACGCGCCCGCATCGATCAGCTGGGCGAGATGCAGCGCCGCGGAGCCCTCGCCCTTCTCGGCGGCCGCTGCATACCAGCGCCGCGCCTCGGCGAGATCGACCGCGACGCCGATGCCCCGCTCGTACATCTCGCCGGCGCGCGCCTGCGCCTTCGCGTGCCCGGCCTCGGCCGCACCGAGCGTCCAGCGGAACGCCGCCACCGGATCCGCATCCATGCCGAGCCCACGCTCCGCGAGCGATGCGAGGTTCAGCTGCGCGTCGCCGTTGCCCTGGTCGGCGGCCGCGCGGAACCAGCGCACGGCTTCGGCATAGTCGCGGCCGGGGCCGTACACACTCGTGTACAGCAATCCGAGCCGGTTCTGCGCCACCGCGTCGCCTGCCTTCGCAGCCTTCGTGAAGGATTCCGCGGCCTTGCCGAAATCGCGCAGCGTGCCGCGGCCGTTGAGGTACGCGAGGCCGAGCGCCACCTGCGCCTCCGTCGAGCCCCCGTCCGCGGCGCGCTGAAGCCAATCGAACGCGCGCTGCGGGTTCTCGGCAACCCCGTCGCCGCGGTCGAGGCGCGCCGCGAGTGCGCGCTGTACGTCGGGGCCGCCGGCCTCGGCCTCCACCTCGAGCCAATGCAGCGCCTGATCGGGGTTGGCGGCGATGCCCTCCCCCGTTGCGTAGAGGCGTCCGAGCGCGCCGGCGGCATCGGGTCGCTTCTGCTCCGCGGCCTTGCGATACCAGCGAACCGCCTCCGGGACGGATTTCACCACGCCTGCGCCCTCGGCGTACGCCGCCGCGAGCGCGACCTGGGCGTCCGCATCCCCGAAGCGAGCCTTCCAGCGCGTGCGGTCGATCTCGCTGCACGCGAGCATGCTCGCCGAGATCGCGAGCATGGCGAGCGCGCGGGCGACCCGCGTGAACGTCGCAGCGGTCGGCGCCATGGCGCGGGATCCTAACAGCTCTCGGCCGAGGGCTCGCTTCGTTCGAATTGTGTGCCCCGAGGGGCTGATGTAGGTTCCTGACGCGTCGGATCTCGCGTCGAGCGGCGGTGCAGCCGTTAAGGCAAGCGATGTACGAGTCGTTCTACGGTTTCGCAGAGCAACCCTTCTCGCTGACACCGGATCCCCGGTTCCTGTGGCCGTCCGAGACCCACGAAGAGGGCTTCGCCACACTCTATTACGGCATCACGCGGCGCAAGGGATTCCTGCTCCTCACCGGCGAGGTCGGCACCGGCAAGACCACCCTGCTGCGCGCGGCACTCGACCAGATCCCGTCCGACATCGAGACCGCGCTGATCATGAACACCGCCGAGCTCTCCGGACTCGACCTGTTCAAGTTGATCGCGGCGGAGTTCCGACTCGAGGGCCCGTTCCAGACCAAAGCCGACTACCTGATCGCGCTCAACCAGTTCCTGCTGCGGCGGCTCGAGCGCGGCCTCAACACCGTGCTCGTGATCGACGAGGCCCAGAACCTCGCCGATGGTCTGCTCGAGCAGGTGCGACTGCTCTCGAATCTCGAGACGACGACGGAGAAGCTGATCCAGATCGTGCTGACGGGGCAGCCCGAGCTACGCGACATCCTGGCGTCTCCCGTGATGGCACCGCTGCGGCAGCGGATCGCGCTCGAGCACCACGTGCAGCCGCTGCGCGAGCACGAGGTGGAGCCCTATCTCGAACACCGCCTGCGCGTCGCGGGCAGCGAGTACTCGACCGTGTTCCCGCCCGGCGCGAGCCGCGTCTTCTATGCGACCTGCGGCGGCTGCCCGCGGCTGATCAACCTGCTGGCCGACCGCACGCTGCTGGCGGGCTTCTCGGCCCAGGAGCGCCCCGTGAGCCTCACACTGCTCGAACGGAAGGCCAAGGAGATCGCGGACCGGGTCGGCGAGCCGGGTTAGCGAAACACCGCGATCCCGAGCACGAGCGCAACGAGCGCCCCCGTGATCAGACTCACGCGGTCGCGCACCGCGAACGCCACCGGATCGCCGGGCAACTCGCCGCGCTTCGCGAGAAACCAGATCCGACTCATCCAGTAGAGCAGCAGCGGCACGAGGAACCAGAGCGCGCCCGGGCGCGGGTACTGCTGCCCGACGTGTTCGCTGTTGATGTACAGGCACAGCACGAGCACCGAGAGATAGGCGCTCGTGGTGCCGAGCATCATCAGCAGGTCGAGATCGTCGCCGCGGTAGGCGCGCCCGGACGCGTTGCCCGGCGCGCCGGCCGTGCGCAGGAGCTCGCCGTATCGCTTCGCGAACGCGAGTCCCAGGAACGAGAACAGCGAGAACGCGAGCAGCCAGGGTGTGAGCGTGATGCCCGTGGCGGCGCCGCCGGCCAGGAGTCGCATCGTGTACAACCCCGCGAGCAGGAGCACGTCGAGCAGAAGCAGGCGCTTCACGTACAGCGAATAGGCGATTGTCGCCGCGAGATACGCGACGAGATGGGCCGCAAACGCCGGCGGCGTGAATGCGGCGCCGAGTCCGATCGCGAGCGCCGCCAGCGCGATACCCACGGCGATGCCCGTGCGCACCGGGAGCGCGCCGCTCGCGAACGGGCGGTCGCGTTTGGCCGGATCGGCGCGATCGGAGGCGAGGTCGAGTGCGTCGTTGGCGAGATAGCCCGCTGAGGCCACGGCGCTCCAGCACGCGAACGCACCCAGCAAGACGAGCCACTTTCCAGTGTCGGACACCTGGGCGGGGGTCAGCGCGAGCGGCACGAATAGCAGCAGATTCTTCGCCCACTGATGGGGTCGCAGGGCCCGCCACAGCGCCGAACCGGTGCGTTCTCGTTCCACGACCCCCCCGCGCCGGCAATCTTAGTGGACCCGTGCCGAGGTCCGAAAACCGCGCATCGCCGCGCGGAGGCCTGCTACACACGGGGCGTGCACCTCGATCCCGAGATCTGCTACCGCGCGCTCTGCACGCGCGACGCGCGATTCGATGGGCGCTTCTTCACCGCCGTGCGCACAACGGGCATCTACTGCCGCCCGATCTGTCCCGCGCGCACGCCGCGGCGCGAGAACTGCCTGTTCGTGCCGTGCGCGGCGGCTGCCGAAGCGGCCGGCTTCCGGCCGTGCCGCCGCTGCCGCCCCGAGTGTGCACCGGGCACTCCGGCCTGGCTCGGTACCTCGGCCACCGTCTCGCGCGGTCTGCGGCTGATCGCGAACGGTGCGCTCGACGCGGGCGGCGTGGGGGACCTCGCCGCTCGGCTCGGACTCGGCGATCGCCAGCTGCGCCGCCTGTTCGCGCACCACCTGGGCGCGGGCCCACTCGCAATCGCGCGGACGCGGCGCGCGCACTTCGCCGCGGAGCTGCTCGCGCAGACCGATTGGCCAGTCTCGCGCATCGCGCTCGCGGCCGGCTACACCAGCCTGCGGCGCTTCAACGAGGTGATCCGCAACACCTTCCACTGCGCTCCACGCGAGTTGCGCGCCGCGCGCCGGAAGGCGCCGGCGGGCACCACCGCGATCGTCCGGCTGCCCTTTCGCACTCCGTTCGACGCCGCCTCGCTGTTCGCCTATCACGCCGCGCGCGCCGTGCCCGGCGTCGAATGGGTCGGCGAGCGCAACGTGCGCCGCGCGCTGCGCATCGGCGGGAAGCCGGTGGTCGTCGAAGTGACCGCGCCCCCCGGCGCCACTGCGCTCGAGCTGCGCGCGAGTGGCGCCGATTCGGAGCACTGGCTCGCGCTCGCCGATCGGGCGCGTACGGTCTTCGATCTGGGCGCCGACCCCGGCGTGATCGCCCGCGCGCTCGCGCCCGATCCGCTGCTGCGCGGGCGGCTGCGCATCCGTCCCGGTGTCCGCGTGCCCGGAGCCTGGGACGGATTCGAGATCGCGGTCCGGATCGCGCTCGGCCAGCAGATCACCGTCGCGGGTGCGACGCGGCTCGCGGGCCGGATCGCGGCGCGCTTCGGCGAGCCGCTGCCCGACGCTCTGATCGATGCCGAGCGCGGCCCCGTCGCGCTGTTCCCCTCGCCCGACGCACTCTCCGACGCCCCGCTCGAGGAGATCGGCCTGACCCGCGCGCGCGCGGGCGCGCTGCGCGCGCTGGCCGCGGCGGTCGCCCGCGGATCGCTCGCGCTGGCGCCCGGTGCCGACCCTGACGCTGCGCGCGAGGCACTGCTCGCGCTGCCGGGCATCGGGCCGTGGACCGCCGAGCTGGTGCTGTTGCGCGCGCTCGGCGAGCCCGACGCGTTTCCGGCCGGCGACCTCGGGCTGCGCCGCGCGCTCGACTGCGGTGCCCGCGCGCTCGAGCAGCGCGCCGAGCGCTGGCGGCCCTGGCGCGGTTATGCGGCGATGCTGCTGTGGACGGTTCCCGCTGGCGGCGCGGCGCGGGCAGCGCCGGGGCTCAGCCCGGCGACCAGTTCGGCGGCGGTGCGTGCGGCTCGACCGAGAGGAGCTCGAGGTCGTAGCTCAGCACGGCGCCGCCCGGAACCACGCCGGGCCAGCCGCCCCACCCGTAGTTGAGCGACGGCGGGCAGACCACGTGCAGGCGCGCGCCGGGAGCCACCGCGGCGAACGCCTCCTGCCAGCAGCGCGTCGTGGTGCCTAGCTGGACGCGATAGGGCGCCTGGCCGCGGTTGCTCCAGAACACGTTGCCGTCGCGCAGCGTGCCGTGATAGTTGATCGTCACGTAGTCGAAGATCGTCGGCGCCTCGCCCGATCCCTTGTCGAGCACCTGGAGCACCATCCCGCTCTCTGTCTTCACGGCGCCGGGTTCGCGCGCGGCGCTCTCTAGCGCGGGCGCGCCCGCCAGCTCTTCGCGGCGCGCGAGCTCCTGGAGGCGGCGCTCGTTGAAGTCCGCGATCTGGTCCGACGTCCCTTCGGTCCTCATTCCGGTGTAGGAGCGTCCCCTCGTCTCGTCGAGCATGCCGCGCGCGACCTCGCGCGCCTCCTCCTCGTCGAGATGGTAGTCCTTCACCTGCTTGCCGAGGCTCGCGCCGATCGCATAGAGGACGCCCGGATCCGCGCGCGGGAGATCGGTCTCTTGCCAGCCGTCCGCACGGGGCGGGCCCGCACACGCGAGCGAAGCGAGCAGCGGGCCGAGCGTGGCGATCCGTCGCGCGAACATGTCGATTCCCTCTCGGATGGGCCGGGCGGCAGCGGAGAGTAACAACCCGCGCGAATGCGGGCGGAGCGCGCGGCGGCGGGGTAGGATCTGCGCCCGATCCACGAAGGAGCTGCTATGCGACGGCGATCCCCCGACCGATCGATCCGAACTCCGAATCGAGCCGGGAGCGCCGCCTGGCTGCTCGCGTGCACCGTGGCGTTGGGTTCCCTTGCATTCGCGTGCGGGCGCGAGGAGCCCTCCAAGCCGTCCCAGCCCTCGGCGGCCCCGACCGAACCGGCCGCTCAGCAACCCGCGCCGGCCCAGCCCGCCGCCCCGGGTCAGACGCCCGCGGCGCCCGGGGAAACCGCCCCGGACAATGTGATCGCGAGCGACGGCGTGATCCCGGAGGGCTATCCGAGCGACGTCCCGGTGTATCCGGGTGCGACGCCGGGCGCGTCGATGGCGATGCCCGGCCTCGGCGTGTTCGCCACCTTCGTGAGCAGCGACGCGATCGATCAGGTCCAGACGTACTACCGGGGTGAGCTCGGGAAGAACGGCTGGAGCGTCACGAATTCGCCCGACGGCTCCGGCCTCGACGCCAGCAAGGGGAACCGGTCCGTCCAGGTGCGCCTGCGCAAGAACGACGAAGGCCGCTCGGAGATCGCGATCAACGTCTCGGAGAGCTGAGGCGCGCGCCGGGCGCTACCGCTCCAGCCGCAGTGCGAACGAGACGAGCGCCTCGCTGTCGAGAAACGTCAGCTCCACCTGACCCAGCCGCACGTCGTCGCCCGACGCGAGCTCGCTGGGCGGGCCGTGCCCCTGTCGCGGCACGGAGTTGCCGTTCACGGTGGTGCCGTTCGTGGAGCCGGCGTCCTGCATCAGCCAACGGCCGCCGTTCCCCTCCTTCACGAACGCGTGGAATCGCGAGATGCTGACGTCCGGCACCACGACATCGTTGTCGGGTGCGCGGCCGACCGTGATCAGGTGACTCGCGGATCTTCCGTTCCGGCGCACGGCGTACACGACGAGCGAAAGGCCGGCGGTCGACTCCGCGCGCGCACGGAGCGAGTCTCCTTCGAGCCGCACTTCCGTGATGGCGGGGGGCGCCGCGGAGACTTCGGCCGCGGAGAGCAGCAGGAACGCGCGCCCGTAGCGCTCCTCGAACTCGCTGCGCGCGAGCGCCCTGGCATCGCGGCGCAGCTCGCGGATCGGCACGCCGCTGCCGCGGATGGTGTCTGCGGTGCTGCCCGGACCGGTGCCCATCCCTCGCCCCACCTCGAACGGGAGTCGTGGCATACGCCCTCCGGTCGGTGAGTCCAGCCGAGCACTTGAGGGCCACCGTCACACACCGTCGCGCGCGCGCAGGGAGCGCGCAGCCGGAATGCGCAATCAGGCGCGGTGCAGCGGGCCGTCGATCGCGCGCTCGATCCCGTCGAAGAACTGCCACCACTGCGCCAGCGAGGTCTCGACCGCCTCGCGCACACCGCGCTGCGCATCGGCGGAGACCGCGCCGCGGACCACCGCGTGGTCGCCGACGCCGGCGTGGTCGCGATCGGCGATCTCGTGCACGTCCCAGAACGCGACCTCTTCGCGTTCGAAGCCGTAGTGCTTCTCGAGCGCGCGCGCGAACGGCCCGAACGCGCCGGGTACCTGCCCCTCGGCCGCGAGCGTGAGCGCCGCGGCGCCCTCCAGATAGGGAAGAGTGCGCGTCGACAGTTCGAACCAGTGGATCAGCGAGGCCGTCGAGGCCAGCGGCGCGGCGCGCTCGAACGACACGCGCGGCAGGCCCGTCGCGTTGCCGAACTTCAGGAACAGCTCGGGGTGCGGCAGGTTGCAGCCGGAGATCCGGCCCGTCTCCTCCTCGTAGATGCTCTCGGCCAGCTCGATGCGCTGGTGCGGATCCGGGCAGCGCGAGTGCAGTGCGCTCACCGCGCGCGGGAATGCGCGGACCTGCAGGAAGAATTCGACGGCGAAGCACTGCAGCCCGGTGCGGTCGACGCCGCCCTCGGCGATCCGGTGCCAGAGCGGGTGGCCGCCGAAGCTGCGGCGCGCCTCGATCAGCTCGCGCAGCGAGTCGGCGAAGGGACGGGGAGCGAGCGCGGCGGGTTCGGACATGGCGGCGCATTGTAACGCTACGTTGCCCCGGGTGCGCGTCGACCTCGACCTCAAATCCCCCTCCATGGCGCGCGATCCCTACCCCGCGTTCGCGGAGCTGCGCGACCGGGACCCGGTGCATTGGAGCGAGAGTCTCGGCGCCTGGGTGGTGACCCGCTATGCCGACGTGCTGGAGATCTGGAATCAGCCCGAGCTGTTCTCCTCCGACCGCTTTCGCAGAGTGCGCGCCGAGTTCACGAGCCAGCGCCCGGAAGTGCGCGCGGTGGCCGCGGTGCTCTCGAAATGGCTCGTGTTCCGCGACCCGCCCGACCACACGCGCCTGCGCGCGCTGCTCCAGAAGGCGTTCACACCGCGCCAGCTCGCGAATAGCCGCGCCCGGATCCAGGCCGCGATCGACGCCCTGATCGACGACGCGCTCGCCAAGAGCGAGATCGACTTCGTCTCCCAGTTCGCGTTTCCGCTCCCCGCGCTCGTGATCGCGCTGCTGCTCGGCGCGCCGGGCGAGGACATCGAGGCGATCAAGCAGTGGTCGGATCAGCTCGCCGCCTATCTCGGCGGATCGCTCGACGGCGAGGACAACTTCACGCGCGCGCGCGCGGGGGTCGACGGCCTGGTCGCCTACTTCGGCGATCTGCTGCGCGAGAAACGCCGCAGCCCCGGCAAGGATCTGATCGGGCTGATGCTGCGGGCCGAGCACGACGGCCACACGCTCTCAGGCGAAGAGATCGTCTCGAATTGCGTGCTGCTCCTGTTCGCGGGACACGAGACGACCACCAACCTGCTCGCGAACGGACTGCTCCACCTGTTGCGCGATCCGGACGCCGCCGCGCGGCTGCGCGCGCGGCGCGACCTCGACGCCACCGCTGTCGAAGAGCTGCTGCGGATCGAGTCGCCGGTGCCGGCGACCGTGAAGGTCCCCACGCGCGACGTCGCGTTCCACGGCGCGCGCCTGCGAGCGGGCGAGGTGGTGCTGCCGTTCCTCTCCTCGGCCAACCGCGACCCGCGTCAGTTCGCGGATCCCGAACGGCTCGATCTCGCGCGCGCGCCGAACCGCCACCTCGCATTCGGGTTCGGCATCCACTTCTGCCTCGGCGCACCGCTCGCGCGCCTCGAGGCCGCGCTCGCGTTCCGCAGCCTGCTCGAGCGGATCCCGGCACTCGCGCTCGCCGACGCCGAGCCGCACTGGCGCCCGTGGCTGTTCTTCCGCGCGCTCGAGGAATTGCGCGTGCGCTGGTAGGTGGTGGGCGACGAAGCACTGCCCACCTACCGGGCGGCGCGGTACCGCGCGAGGTTGCGCTCGATCTCGTCGCGCAGCGCCGCGTCACCGCGCTGCGCCGCGATCTCGGACGCGCGCGTCGCGGTCTCGATCGCCTGCGCGCGCCGACCCGCCGCCGCCTGCGCCGCCGCGAGCGTGTCGAGCAGCGCGGGCTCCGGCGCATTGGCATCCCGCACCGCGGCCTCCGCGATCCGCACCGCCTCCGCCGGATCGCGCACGTCCGCATCGCTCGTGGTTGCGAGCAGATAGGCGAGATTGTTCGCGGCTGCGAGATAGCCCGGCTCGAGGCGCAGGGCGTCGCGGTAGTGCGCCGCGGCATCGCGCGCGCGCCCCTGTTCC
>DATFWW010000222.1:0-6750 GCA_035258825.1 Myxococcota bacterium | reverse complement strand
CTTCTCGAACGAGACGCTGCTGTTCGATCTCGCTTGGAGCGAGGACCGGCGCGCGAACAGCGAGAAGCTCGTGGTTCGGATCCAGCCGATCGGCTACCAGGTGTTCCCCGAGTACGACCTCGGGCTGCAGTTCCGCACCATGCAGCTGCTCGCGGCCACCGACGTGCCGGTGCCGCGCATGCTCTGGCTCGAGTCGGAGGACACGAGCATCTTCGGCGCGCCGTTCTACGTGATGGCCCAGGTCGCCGGCCGCGTGCCGACCGATCAGCCGCCCTACCACACGGGCGGATGGATGACCGAGATCACCCCGGCCGAGCGCGAGGCGATCTGGCTCGGCGGCTTCGACGCGATGGCCCGCATCCACCGGCTCGATCTCGACGCCACGGGATTCGGCTTCCTGCGCCGCCCGGAGCTGGGCGCAACTCCGCTCGACCAGGAGATCGCGTACTACGAGAAATACTACGCGTGGGCGGCGCGCGGACGCGGGAACCCGGTCCTCGAGGCGGCTCGCGACTGGCTCGTGGCGCACAAGCCCGGTCCCGAGCGCGAAGGCCTCGTCTGGGGCGACGCGCGGATCGGCAACATGATCTTCGACGGCACCAAGCCCGCGGCGGTGCTCGACTGGGAGATGGTCTCCGCGGGCAGCCCCGAGCGAGACGTGGGCTGGTCGATCTTCCTCGACCGCCACCACAGCGAGGGGATCGACACGCCGCGGCTCGAGGGATTCCCCTCCTACGAGGACACGATCGCGTTCTACGAGGAGCGCTCGGGGCACCGGGTCCGCAACCTGCACTACTACCAGGTGTTCGCGGGGTGGCGCTTCGGCATCATCATGCTGCGGATCGCGCAGCAGGTGGTGCACTACCAGCTCGCGACGCCGGAGCAGGGGCGCGAGCTCGAGCTCAACAACACGGTCACGCGGCTCACCGCGAAGCTGCTCGACCTCCCCGCACCGGGCCCGGGTGGGAGCGGGGATTTCTCCAAATCGTAAACGCGCCGCGTCTCATATAATGCGCGGGCGCCCCTTCGGAGGACCCCCGCATGCGGATCGGCTACACGCCCGAGCAGGAGGCCCTCGAGGCCGAGCTGCGGTCCTACTTCGGCGAGCTGATGACTCCCGCGCTCGTCGAGGAGCTCACGAGCGGCAGCGAGGGCGGCGGGCCGCAGTTCCGCGCCGGGATGCGCAAGCTCGGGCGCGACGGCTGGCTCGGGATCGGCTGGCCCGTGGAGTTCGGCGGGCAGGGCCGCACACCGATGGAGCAGTACATCTTCGCGAGCGAGGTGCAGCGCGCGGGCTTCCCGCTGCCGACGCTGACGCTCGAGACGGTCGGCCCGACGATCATGCGCTTCGGCAGCGAAGATCAGAAGGCGCACTTCCTGCCGAAGATCCTCGCGGGCGAGATGCTCGTGGCGATCGGCTATTCCGAGCCCAACGCGGGCACCGACCTCGCCTCGCTCACGACGCGCGCCGAGCGCGACGGCGACGCGTGGGTGATCAACGGGCAGAAGACCTGGACCAGCCTCGCCGACCACTCCGACTACATCTGGCTCGCCGCGCGCACCGATCCGAATTCGAAGAAGCACCGCGGCATCTCGATGTTCCTGGTGCCCACGAACGCGAAGGGCTTCTCGCTCCACGCGATCTGGACGCTCGGCGGCGTGCGCACGAACGCCACGTTCTACGAGAACGTGCGCGTGCCCGCATCGGCGCTGATCGGGCCCGAGAACGGCGGCTGGGGGCTGATCACAAACCAGCTCAACCGCGAACGCGTTTCGCTGCTGGTCGCGGCGCCGCTCGAGGTGCTCTACGAAGAGGTGCTGCGCCATGCGCGCGAGACGAAGCGCGCCGACGGCCGCCGCTTGATCGACGTCCCGTGGGTGCAGCACCACCTCGCGCGCGTGCGGGTGGGCCTCGGCGCGATGAAGCTCTTGTGCTGGAAGAACGCGTGGTCGATCGCAAACGACACGCTGCATCCGGCCGACGCCTCGGCCACCAAGGTGTTCGGCTCCGAGTTTCGCGTCGAGTCGTATCGACTGCTGCTCGAGGTCGTGGGGCAGCGCGGCCTTCTCCGCAAGGGCTCGCCCGAAGCGGTGCTCGCGGGGCGCGTCGAGCGCGCCTATCGCTCCGCCACGATCCTCACGTTCGGCGGCGGCACGAACGAGATCCAGCGCGACATCATCTCCGCGGCCGGCCTCGGAATGCCGCGGGAAGCGAGATAAGAGATGGACTTCTCACCGTCGGAAATGCAGCGCGAGCTGCGCGAGCTCTCGCGCAAGATCCTCGAGGAGCAGGCGACGCCCGATCGCCTGCGCGAAATCGAGCGCGGCGCGCGGAACTTCGACGCCGACCTCTGGGCCGCACTCGCGCGCGCGAACCTGCTCGGAGTCGCGGTGCCGTCCGAGCACGGCGGCATGGGCCAGGGCTTTGCCGAGCTCGCGGTGCTGGTCGAGGAGTGCGGCCGCGCCGTGGCGCCGGTGCCCGCGATTCCGACGCTCGTCGGCGCCGCGCTGCCGATCGCGCGTTTCGGCAGCGCGGAGCAGCGCGCGCGCTGGCTGCCGCGCGTGGCCGCGGGCGAGGTGGTCCTCTCGTGCGGAATCGCGGAGCCAGCCGCTGGGGATCCGCTCGCCCCGACCGCGCGCGCAACGCGCGACGGAGCAAACTGGCGGCTCTCGGGCAGCAAGCTCGGCGTGGCCTTCGGCGCGCAGGCCGAGCGCGTGCTCGTGACCGCGGCGGGCGAAGCGGGCGTCGGCCTGTTCCTCGTCGACCCGCGCGGTGCGGGTGCGCAGCGCGAGGATCTGATCAGCACCGCGTTCGAGCCGCAGATCCTGCTCGCGCTCGAGGGCGCGGTCGTTCCGGCGCAGGACGTGCTCGCGGCACCCGGGCCGGAGGGCGACGCGGCGGCGCGCTGGACCGTGGAGCGCGTCCAGGTGGCGCTCGCCGCGATGCAGCTCGGCGTCTGCGATCGCGCGCTGCGCATGACCGCGGCCTACACGTCCACGCGCGAGCAGTTCGGGCGCAAGATCTCAACGTTCCAGGCGGTCGGACAGCGCGCCGCGAACGCGTACATCGACGTCGAATGCCTGCGCCTCGTGGTCCAGCACGCGGCGTGGCTGCTCGGCGATGAGCGCCGCGCTACCGAGGAGGTGGCGGTGGCGAAGATCTGGGCGGGCGACACCGGCCATCGCGTGAGCTTCGCGGCGCAGCACCTGCACGGTGGCATGGGCGTAGACGTCGACTACCCGCTGCACCGCTACTGCCTGTGGGCCAAGCAGCTCGAACTCACGCTCGGCTCTTCGACCGAGGAGCTCGACCGGCTCGGCGCGGGGCTCGCCGCGACCTAGCGAGGGAGGAAGCGATGACCGAGATCCAGACCGTCACCGGCACGACCACGCCCGAGAAGCTCGGCCGCACGCTGATGCACGAGCATCTGCTCGTCGGCTATCCGGGCTCCGACGTCGACTGGGTGAACCCGGGCCCGTCGCGCCGCGAGCGCGTCGAGCGCTGCGTCGATCGGATCGAGGAGATGAAGGCGCTCGGGATCACGGCGATGCTCGACCCGTGTCCGAGCGATCTCGGGCGCGACGTGGAGCTGATGGCGGAGGTCGCCCAGCGCACGCGCTTCCAGCTGATCTGCGCGACGGGGCTCTACAAGGAGGCCGAGGGCGCGACGGCGTACTGGAAGTTCAAGATGAACTTCGGCTCGGCCGTCGAGGCGATGGCGGACCTGTTCGTCCGCGAGCTCACCGAGGGCGTCGCGGGCACCGGAATCCGCGCGGGCATCATCAAGGTGGGCACGGGCCACGGCACGCTCACCGCGTACGAGCGCGCGGTATTCGAGGCGGCCGCGAAGGCGTCGCTCGCCACCGGCGCACCGATCACCACGCACACGGACGAGGGCCGCTACGGCGACGACCAGCAGGCGTTCCTCACCGGGCACGGCGTGCCCGCGCACCGGATCGTGATCGGCCACTCGTGCGGCACCAGTGAATTTGCCTATCACGCGGAGATTGCGCGCAACGGGTCGTACCTCGGCTTCGACCGCTTCGGTCTCGACATGCTGCACCCCGACACCGAGCGCGTCGCCTCGCTCGCGCGGCTCGTGAAGGAGGGCTTCGGCCGGCAGATCGTGGTCTCGCACGACTCGGTCTGGTGCTGGAACGGCCAGCCCGCGCCGCAAGAGGCGCTCGCGCAGATGGAGAAGATCTGGAACCCGACCCACTTCGTCACGCGGATCGCGCCGCGGCTGCGCGATGCGGGCGTGTCGGAGGCCGAGATCGACGCGCTGCTGCTCGACAACCCGCGGCGGTTCTTCGCGGGCGAGGCGCTGTAGGGGCTGGCGTCCGGAGCGCGGTTCAGGCGACTCGCAACTCGCTGATCGCACGCACGGCGAGCGCGTCGTCGGCCGAATCGGCGGGCAGCGGGAAGTTGATGCGCGTGGCGAGCCCGCCGTACCAGGTGCGCAGCGCGGCGGCGATTTGCGCGTACGTGCCGTGCGGCACGAGCACGTCGAGCATCTCGTCCGTGATCGCACCGGCCATCTCGCCCCACTTCCCCTCGCGCGTGAGCCGGTGCAGGCGCTCGCCGACCTCGCGCCAGCCGAACAGCTCGAGCGAGGGCCAGTAGGCGGGCGTCGAGTAGAGGAACGTGAGCAGCTCGCGCGCCCGCTCGCGCTCGCGGGCCACGGCCGCGGCGTCGCGCCCCGTGGCGACGAGCCCGCCCGCGAGCAGGTCGAGGCGATGCGCGTCGCGCGCCGCGCGTTTCGCGCCGGCCGAGAGCGCGGGCTGCGTCGCCTCGCGCAGGTAGCGCGGCGAGCTGTTGGTGGGGTGTGTCATCAGGCCGTCGGCCACCTCGCCCGCGAGCTCGGTCATCCTCGGTCCGACCGCGCCCAGGAAGATCGGGATCTCCGGGTGCGCGATCGGGCCCGGGTTGAAGAACGGCTGGAGTCGGGTGAACCGGTAGTGCTCGCCCTCGAACGATAGCGGGCTCCCGCCATCACCCGACTGGAACGCGCGCCAGATCTCGCGCAGCGCGAGCACGTACTCGCGCATGCGCGCCACTGGCGCCGTCCACGGTGTGGAATAGCGGCGCTCGATGTTGCCGCGCACCTGGGTACCGAGGCCGAGCTCGAACCGGCCGCCCGAGGCGGCGGCGAGGTCCCACGCGGCGATCGCGACGAGCATCGGGCTGCGCGGGAACGCCACCAGCACGCTCGTGGCGGTGTGCAGCCGCGACGTGACGCGAAGCGCGGCGTGGCAGAGCAGCAGGCCGTCGTGGACGGCGTCGGGCACGCACAGGCCGTCGTAGCCGAGCGCCTCGACGCGTCGCGCGTGGTCCTCGACCGCGTCGAGGCCCATGCGCTGATCCATGGTGGCGTAGACGCGCACGGAGTGGTGTTATGCGAGCGTGCCGCCGTCGACCAGGATGTCGACGCCGTTGATGTGGACGGCGTCGTCCGAGGCGAGGAACGCGATCAGGCTCGCCACTGTCTCCGGACCGCGCGGCTGGTCGAGCGCCATCTGGCGCATCACGAGCTTCATGTCGGCGTCCTTCGGCAGTCCCGCGCCCCCGGCGCTCATCGGCGTCTTGATCGAGCCCGGGCACACCGAGTTCACGCGCACGCCGCGTTTTCCATACTCCACCGCGAGCGTCTTCGTGAACGAGAGCACGGCGCCCTTCGACGCCGCGTACGCGGAGCCGTAGGCGAGGCCCGCCTTCGCCGCGACGGAGGAGACGTTCACGATGTTGCCCTTCGACGCGAGCAGGTGCGGCAGCGCCGCGCGGCAGACCAGGAAGGTGCCGTCCGCGTTGACCGACTGGATCTGGCGCCACAGCGCGAACGTCATTTCGTGCGCGTGGGCGAAGCGCAGGATCCCCGCGACGTGGCAGAGCGCATCGAGGCGCCCGAAGCGCGCGACGCACGCGTCGACGGTCGCGTTCACGGAGGCCTCGTCGGAGACGTCGCACACGCGCGCCTCGCTGTCCACGCCGAGCGAGGCCGCGTGCTTCGCGGCCGCCTCGACCGCCTCGGCCTGCACGTCGACGCAGAACACGCGCCCGCCCTCGCTCGCGATCCGCTCCACCGTGGCGCGTCCGATGCCGGAAGCGGCCCCCGTGATCAGCACCGATCGCCCCTCGAATCGCCGCATGATGACTCCTTTTGCGTGAACGCTAGCGCGGCGCGAGATCGCGCGACGCCTGGCGCGCGTCGACGCCGAGCGGCAGCAGACCGATCACGGGCGTCGTGACGCCGTTCGCGACGTAGCGCGCGATGTGCTCGCGGCACTGCTCGGGGGTGCCGTGCACGATCAGCTCGTCGACGACGCGGTCGGGGATCGCGGCGGCAGCGCCCTTCCGGTCGCCCTCGCGCCAGCTCTTCCACATCCCCGCGAGCGCTCCCTCGCGGCCGAGCCATTCGTGGAACGCGGCGTAGACCGGCACGTTCAGGTAGGCGTTCACGGCGAGGCGGCCCATCGCGCGCACCTTGTCGGTGTCGGGGTTCGGGCAGACGAAGATGCGCGCGACGATTTCCTTTCCAGGTCCTCCCTCGTGCACGATCGGCGCCACGGTCTTCACGTCGTCGGCGGAGAGCCAGTTGAGGATCGCGCCGTCGCCGACCTTGCCGGCGAGCCCGAGCATGCCGCTGCGGAGCGCCGCGATCAGGATCTTCGGCGGCTCGGGCACCGCGACGCCGAGCCGGAAGTTCTTCACGCGGAAGGTCTCGTAGTCGTGCGTGACCTTCTCCCCGCGCA
>DATFWW010000221.1:0-21694 GCA_035258825.1 Myxococcota bacterium | reverse complement strand
GAGGTCGAGCCTCACGCTGCGGTCGCGCACCACGCCGCGGAAGCCGTCGAGGAAGCCGAGCACCTCCATGCCGTGGCGCTGGATCGCGGCGCGGACGAAGCCGCGCAGCGCGGCGTTGAGCCCCGGGCAGTCACCGCCGCTCGTGAGGATGCCGACGTGCTTGGGCACGGACAGAGGCTAGCCGCTCTACAGCGTGCCGCCGCCGCCTACTGCACGCGCGACACGCGGAACCCGTGCTGCGCGAGCAGCGCCGGGATCCCGCGATCGCCGACCAGGTGCAGGATGCCGACCGCCACGAAGCGAACCTTGCCGTCGATCCCCATATGGAAGAGGCGCTCGGCCATCTCCTCGTTGCGGCGGAAGATCAGGTGCTCGAACAAGAGCTCGCGCTCCGCACTGCTCGATGCGACCCACGGCAGGCTCCCGGGCGAGCTCGTCAGGAGCTCGGTCCCCGCTTCGCCTCCGAGCGCGCTGCGCAGCAGGAAATCCTGCACGGGGCGCGGCAGCGCCGCGAACATCTGGAACTGCGACTCGAGTGTGCGCAGGCCCACGACCGGCTTCGCGTCGTCTTCCAACGAGTGCTGCGCGCGCTCCTGCACGCGATCCGCGATCCCGGGCAGCGGGTCGGGTCCGTCGAGCGACGCGTGGTTGGCGATCGCGAAGCTCACGAGCCAGGGCTGCATCGAGCGCACGACGCTCGGGGACCGCCCCGACTCCGCGAACTTCTCCTCGAGCAGCGCCCAGGTCTCCGGTGAAACCCGGGACTTCAGCGTCGCAGGGAATTTCAGGGTTCCATAGCGCCGCATCAGCGCGATCGTCTTCGCGGGCTCGACCGCGATGGGTTCGATCTCCTGCACCACCTCCTGCGATGCCGCGTAGGCGGCCTCCACCGCGGGTCCGAACGACGCATAGCCTCCCTCGCGGGCCAGCTCCGTCGAGCCGAACAGATAGAACGATCCGATCGGGCACTTCGCGAGCCAGAGCGCCGACCGTTCGAACGCGTCCAGGCCCGGTACATCGGCATCGGCCCAGGGGGGGGGCCGGAACTCCACCGGCGGAAGCTCGAGCGTCGGCAGCGGCTCGGGCTCCGGCTCCCAGAACGCGCAACCGAGCCCGGGCAGCAGCGCGAACAGCGCGATCGCCCGGAGGACGTGCCTCATGTCCTCCAGACTAAACGATCGGCCCAGCGATCAGCGCGGTACTTTGAGGCCCTGCGGCAACCCGTACAGCTCCACCATGTTCCCCGCGCAGATCCAGTAGCGCTCGTTCTCCGACACGTCGCCCATCGTCTCCTCGACGATCTTGCGGCTGTAGGGCCAGTCGCAGCCGTGGTGCGGGTAGTCGGTCGACCACGCGATGTTGCGGATCCCGATCGCGTGTCGGTTCCGGATCCCCGTGCGGTCCTGGATGAACGTGCAGGTGAAGTTGTTGCGGAAGTAGCGGCTCGGCAGGTGCCGGAGCTGGAGCCCCGTGTGGGCGCGGTTTCGCCAGTAGAAGTTGTCCACCTGCTCGAGTGCCTCGGGGATCCAGCCGATCTCGGTCTCGACGCCGACGATCTGGAGCCTCGGGATGCGGTCGAACAGCCCGCTCATGATCAGCTCGAACATGATCGGCGGAAAGTTCAGCATGCCCGTGAGCGCCATGCCGGCGATCGCGGCGGGGCCCTCGAGCGTCGGCTTCGGATTGCGTTTGCGCTGGATGTTGATGTGGATCGATACGGGCATGCCCAGTTCGGCTGCCGCGCGGAAGAACTCGTCGTCGGCCGCCGTGACGTCGTCGGCGCCCGCGGGCCACGACGTGATGATGCAGCCGCGCGCGCCCATCTCGCGGCAGCGAGAGAGCTCGGCGATCGCTTCCTTGACGCCGAGATTCGGCATCTGGGCCAGGAAGAACAGCCGCTCCGGGTCGGCCGCGCAGAACTCCTGCGCCATGTAGTCGTTGTAGGCGCGCACCCCCGCGCGGTGGAATTCGGCGTCGGCGTTGCCCATGAAGTAGAACATGGTGCGCTGCGACGGGTAGATGAACTCGGCGTCGATGCCGTCGAAGTCCATGTCCTCGAGCCGCGACTTCCCGTCCCAGCAGCCTCGGCGGACCGTGTCGTAGGTGTAGCCCTTCCACTTGATGTCCTCGAAGCGCATGCCCGGCGTCGCGACGAGGCCGATGTACATGAGCGGCCCACCCGGCACGAACTCCCACGCGTCGCCGCCCTCTTCGTCCTTGACCAGGCGCGGCGCGCGGTCCTGGAACGGCTTGGGCAGCCAGCGCTCCCAGATATGGGGCGGTTCGACGACGTGGCAGTCGGCGTCGATCAATCGGTACTCGCGCATGGGAACCTCGCGGGCGCTGGGGTGGGGGGAAGGCTGGATCTGACGGATCGTCAGAAACGCACCTTAGCCGGCGCATCAGCGCCGTGTCAATTGCGTTCTTGGGCCTGGGGTTGGAGGAGCGGAGCCAGTGCGGCGGCGTCCATGTACTCGTCGATCCGCCGGATCCGATCGCCGGCGAGCTCCACCACCAGGCAGGCCGGGCACTCGATCGCCGAGCCGTCCGGAGCCGTCGCGCGCAGCACGTGCTGCTGGACGTACCCGCGCGCCGTGACCTCGACGCGGATGTCGTCGTAGCGCAGGTCCTTCACGCCGCGCATGAGGAAGCTGATGATCTTGAGCATCTGGCGCCGGTTCAGCTCGCGGCGGTCGATGTTGCGCCAGCCGATCAGGTCTTCGTGATAGAGCGCGCCGACCGCGTCGGCGTCGCCCGCGCAGATTGCGGTCATCAGCCGCCGGGCGATCGCGCGGGTCTCGGCTTCGGACACGGCGCCCGATGCTATCCGAATGCGCGCTGTCCGCGCAGCGCCTCGAGTTCGGCCTCGCCGAGGCCCAGCACCTCGCGCAGCACGTTCTCGGTGCTCGCGCCGAGCGGCTCGGCCGGCGCGGTGCGCGTGTCGGCGCGCGAGAGCCGCACCGGAAACGCGGGGGCGAGATAACCCGAAGGCTCCGCGCGGTCCGGGTGGAGCAGCGGCACGAGCGCGCCGCGGTGTCGCACCTGCGGATCGGTCGGCGCGCTGAACGCGCCCTGCACCGGGCCGACCGGCACCTCGATCGAGAGAAGGCGCGCCACGACCTCGTCGGTGGTGCGGCCCGAGCACCACTGCGCGACAGCGCCGTTCACCGCGTCGCGGTCGCGCGCGCGGTCCGCCACCGCCGCATAACGCGCGGACAGCTCGGGCCGGCCGATCACCTCGCACAGGTGCTGCCACTGGAGCGGGCTCGTCACCACCACGGCCGCCCATCCGTCGCGAGTGCGGAACACGTCGAGCGGCGCGCCGCGCGGGTCGCCGTTGCCGACGCGCTCGGGCACGCCCTGGCGCGCGTACTCGTCGAGTGGCTCGTCCCAGAGCAGCGCGACGAGCGCGTCGAGCATCGCGACGTCCACCTTCTGGCCGCGTCCGTCGCGATCGCGCTGGCGCAGCGCGGCCACCACGCCGAGCGCGGCGTAGATCGCGGGCACCTGGTCGCCGACCGTCGCGCCGACCTTGGTCGGCGGGCCCTCGGGGAAGCCCGTCTTGGCCAGGAGGCCCGACACGGCCTGCACCACGAGGTCCAGGCTCGAGCGGTTCGCGTACGGGCCATCGTGGCCGTAGCCCGTGATGCTGCAGTGCACGAGCCGCGGATTGATGCGCTCGAGCGCCGCGTCGTCGAGGGCGAGCCGCTCGAGCGCGCCGGGCACGAAGTTCTCGACGAGCACGTCGCTTTGGGCGAGCAGGCGGCCGAACACGTCGAGGCCTCCGGCCGTCTTCAGGTCGAGCACCACGCTGCGCTTGCCGCGCCCGCGGCGCAGCGGCGACAGACCGAGGTCGCGCTCGCCGCGCGCGCCGCGGTGCACGCCGGTAGGTCCGATCCAGGGCGGCGACTGCCAGGTGGGGTCGCCGCCCGGCGCCTCGACGCGGATCACCTCGGCGCCGAGCGAGGCGAGCAGCCACGCGCACACGGGCCCCGATACGATGCGGCTCGCGTCGACGACCCGGATGTCCTCGAGCGGCTTCATCGCGCGATGGTGCACGCGCGGCCCGGGCGCGGCAACCAGAGGTAGAATGCGGCGCCATGTCATGGGAGCGCGAAGTCGACGAGCTGCGCAAGCGGCGCGCCGCGGCCGCGGAGCTCGGCGGTTCCGAGGCGATCGCCAAGCAGCACGCGCGCGGGCGCCTGACCGTGCGCGAGCGCATCGACGCGCTGGTCGACAAGGGCAGCTTCCGCGAACAGGGCGGGATCGCGGGTGTGTCGGAGACCGACGCCGACGGAAACCTGATCGAGTTCTCGCCGACCAACGCCGTGATCGGCACGGCGAAGATCGACGGCCGGCCCGTGGTGGTGTGCGGCGACGACTTCACGCTGCGCGGCGGCGCCTACTCCCCCGCCGGCATGCAGAAGGCGGAGTACGCCGACCGCTCGTCCGCGCGGCTGCGCGTGCCCAACGTGCGCCTGCTCGAGGCCGGCGGTGCTTCGATCACGGGGATCACGGGTGTGAGGGGCCGCTCGGGCTACGACTTCGTCGCGGGCGCCCACTCGAATGCCGCGCTGCTCGAGACGCGAGCCATCGTGCCGATGGTGTCGGCCGCGCTGGGACCCGTGGCGGGCTATGCGGCCGGCCGACTCGTCACCGCGCACTTCTCGCTGATGACGAAGAGTACCGCCCAGGTGATCGTGGGTGGGCCCGCGCTCGTGGCGCGCGCGACCGGCGAGGAGGTCGACAAACACACGCTCGGCGGCGCGGACGTGCACGGGAAGAGCGGCGTGGTCGACAACGTCGCCGAAGACGAGGCCGACGCGTTCCGGCAGATCCGCGCGTTCCTCTCCTATCTGCCGTCGAACGTCTGGCAGGGTGCGCCCGCGCGCGAGTGCAGCGACCCGCGCGACCGCGCGGAGCCGAAGCTGATCGCGATCGTCCCGCGCGAGAGCCGCCGCGCCTACAAGATGCGCCGGATCGTCGAGGCGGTGGTCGATCTCGGCACGTTCTTCGAGCTGACGCCCCGCTACGGCCGCACGCAGATCACCGGGCTAGCGCGCGTCGCGGGCCACCCGGTGGGCGTGCTTGCGAACGATCCCTATGTGTATGGCGGCAGCATGACCGCGGACGGTGCGCAGAAGCTGCGCCGGTTCGTCGAGCTCTGCGACACCTTCCACCTGCCGATCGTGTCGCTGATGGACGAGCCCGGCTTCATGATCGGCACCGAGGCGGAGAGCGCCGGCACGATCCGCTACGGCATGGAAGCGATGTTCGCGGTCAACCAGACCAGCGTGCCCTGGTTCACGGTCGTGGTGCGCAAGAGCTTCGGCGTGGCGGCCGGGCTGCACCTCGGCCCGAGCGGCATGGTGGTGGCGTGGCCGTCGGCGCAGAGCGGCTCGATGCCGATCGAGAGCGGCGTCGAGGTTGCGCACGGCCGCGAGATCGCCGAATCCGCCGACCCGGCGGCGCGTCGCCGCGAGCTCGAGGCGGAGTACGCGCGCGCGCAGTCGATGTTCCCGCGCGCTGAGGCGTTCGGCGTTCACGATCTGATCGACCCGCGCGAGACGCGGTCGGTGCTATGCGACTGGATCGACGCGATCCAGCCCGCGCTTGCGCTCCAGCGCGGCCCGCGCAGCTACACGCCGCGGCCCTGACCGTCGAGCGAGTGCGAGCGCAAAGGGAGCAGCGCCGCACCGAGCGCGAGGCACGGCAGCCAAACCCAGACGAGCTCGTTCTCGAGGATGGCGACCCCGCGCGCGGAGAGGAATCCGGCGATTCCGATCGGCGACACCTCGATCGGTCGGAACGGAGCGAAATAGCGGGTCGTGTCGAACGGCGAGAGCAGCGCCACGCCGAGGCCGCCGTTGGTGAGCGCGTCCAGCGCGCCGTGCGAGGCCGTGGCGAAGAAGAGGTAGAGCCACGCGCGCACGCGCAGCGGGCGGAACCACACCCACGCGACCGCCGCGGCCAGCGCAGCGGCGAATGGAATCCCGTGCGTGACGCCGCGGTGGCCGAGCCAGTGGCCGTACGGGATGCCGAACGCGAAACCGATCACGTCCAGATCGGGCGCGGCCGCGCACAGCGCGCCGGCAATCCACAGCCGCGCCGGGGTCGCGCGGTTCGCGAACGCCGGAATCAGCGCGAGCGCAGGCGCCGCGTGCGCGATCGCCGAGGGCACGCGCGCGACTCAGCGCCGCCGGTATACCGGCTCGCGGCCCTGCGCGCTCGCGGCCTTGAACTCGGCGTAGTCGTCCGACGCCTGCGTGAGCACCTGCGTGACGGCCTCCTCCTGGATCGAGGCCTGCACCGCGGGATTCGCGAGGTGGCTCAGCGTTCGGCGGAACATCTTCACTGTGAATGCGGGCAGCTTCGCGATCTCGTGCGCGATCGCGAGGCAGCTGGCGTCGAGGTCCGCGTCGGGCACCACGCGCGACACGATCCCGTGACGCAGCGCTTCCTGTGCGTCGAGCACGCGCCCGGTGAGCGCGAGGTCGGCGGCGAGGCCGTGCCCCGCCATCTGGAACAGGCGCGCCGTGCCGCCCGAATCGGGCACCACGCCGTGCTGGATCTCGGGCAGCCGCATCCGCGCGCTCTCGCCCGCGATCCGCAGATCGCACAGGAGCGCGCGCTCGAACGAGCCGCCGATCACCCATCCCTTGAGCGCGACGACGATCGGCGCGGGCACGGTGAAGAACAACTGCGTGCCCGCGTGGCCGCGCTCGATGAAGTCGAGGTTGCCGATGTCCTCGGTGCGCACGCCGAGCTGCGTCGTGTCGCGGCCCGACGAAAACGACTTGCCGTTGCCGCGCCACACGATCGCGCGCACGTCCTCGCGGCGGTGGAGCTCGGCGAGCGCCTGCCAGAGCTGCGCGTCCATCGCGTCGTTTGCGGCATTGTGTTTGTCGGGGCGGTTGTTGGTCAGCACGGCCACCGGGCCGTCGTACTCGAGCGCGATCAATTCGTCGGCCACGGAGCCTCCCTCACTGCGGCGTATACCAGACCGGCGACGTCCACGCGCGCTCCTGGATCGTCCTCGGATAGGCGGCGTCGCAGCACGCCTCGTAGCCGGGCCGGATCGTGCTCGAATCGCCGCAGCGCACGCCCGCCGCGTTGCACGCGTAGGTGCTCCAGCGACACGTCGGGTTCTGCACGACGCGCGCGTAGTAGAGCGCGGGCGCGCGCGGGTCGAAGTCGGGGTCGCGCCAGACGGCGCACAGCTGCGGAGCGCCGGCGCCGATCGGCTCGCAGGTCTGCTCGTCCACGCGCGCGCCGTTCTTCGGGTCGCCCGCCACGTCGACCACCGACTCGCGCGCGATGCCGTCCGCGACCCAGAGCTTGATGATCTGGAGCCGCTGCAGCGGCACACCCGGCGTCTCCGCGGTCCCGGGATCCTGGAGCGCCCATGCCGCGATCGCGGGCGCGGCGTCCGCCGACGGGGGGGCCGCCAGCTCGCCGCCCATCGCAACGCCCTCGGCATAACCGCGCTTCGCGAAGTCGCTGCCGCACATGCCCGCGTCGAGGCCGTAGCCCGCAAACGAGCGGAAGGCGATCCGCGGGCCCGACGTCGCGAACGTCTCGCGCCGCATCATCGCCTCGAACAGCGCGTCGCGCGAGTTCTCCTCCGCCCAGACGCCGGCGAGCCCGCCCGGGCTGTACTCGATCGGATCGAGCAGCGAGTCGGGCAGCGTGTCGCCGATCGGGAGACCGGCGCCGCCGTGACCGGGGTGGCCCTTCTCCTCGACCAGGCCCGCGGCGCCGATGTGGGTATCGGTGCTGCCGATCAGGCCGAACTGGAACGGATTCACGCCGAGCTGGACCTGGTGCACGAGCCCCGCGCCGAGCGCCGTGCGCGTGAAGTTCAGCGCTGCGGGCGCGTGGCGCGCGATCGGATTGAAGCGGCCCGCGAACGAGTCGTAGGGCAGCAGCTCGTTCGTGCAGAGCTCGTCATTCGTCCCCGCGCCGAGCCGGCACTCCGAGTCGCCCTTGTGCTGGATCACCTCGACGAGCCGCTCGTTGTCGGCGCGCCGCCTCGCGTATTCCGCGGTGAACGGCTGGCCGTTGCGCAGCTGCTCGGGCGCAAACATGAAGCCGCTCGATAGGTTCGAGTTGTGCGGAATCACCAATGCCTGGCAGCCCGGCATCTTCGCGCGGCACTCGCGGTCGAGCGCGTCCCAGAGGTCTTCGGGCGTGGTGGCGTCGACGGCGCTCGCGGGCAGCGCCGGAACCGCGGCGTTGCGGAAGATCACGTTGCGGTGGAGATTGCTCGCGGTCTGCACGCTCTTCGTCCACTCGTAGCCGACGAAGCTCGTGAATCGGCACGCGGAGCTCCTGTCGTAGGCGGCCTCGGCCGCCTCCTGCATCTCGCGCCACGGGGTGCTCGCCGCCACCAGGCAGTCGCGCCCGCCTTCGCCGCAGAACGAGAAGCGCGGCGCTCCGCGCGCGTTCATGAAGAAGAACGCGATCCGCGGCCAGCCGCGGTAGATCAGGCAGACCGTAGAGTCGTAGCCCGGCGAGCCCGGCGTGTTGCACAGATCCACCTCGCCGAACAGCTCGGAGTGGTCGGTGACCGCGGCGAAGTCGAGCGGTCGCGCGAGCTGCACCGTGCGCCCGGGCTCGCCGCTCGCCGAGAACGGCTGCAGCCCGAGCGGCGCGCCCTTGGCGAACGCATATGCCTCGCTCGGCCGCGTCCGCGTGCCCTGCGTGCTCGCGTCGAGCGAATAGCGCGTGTGCACGTGCAGATCGCCGAAGAACGGCCGGCGCAGCGGATCGCTCGCGGCGCACGGCGCGCGCTCCTCGGTCCGCTCGATCGCGGGCGCGGTCGCCGGCGCGAGCAGCGCCAGCGCGAGCGGCGCGAGCGCGCCGCGCCGACTCACTCGAAGACGTGCCACAGGTCGGAGCGCATCCGCGTGCTCGACATCGGCGTCTGGTAGATCGGCAGCAGCGACGAGGCGAACAGCAGGAACACTGCGGTGCCGACCGCGGCGATCCGCAGCGGAGGCTCGCTGATCCGCGCGATTCCACGCGCGACGAGCCCCGCCGCGAGGAAGAACAAGCCGGTGTAGATCGCGGTCTGCAGCAGCCCGAGCGCGCTGAACAGGATCACCGAGCGTCCGCCTTCGGCGAGCATCACGAGCCCGAACAGCGAGGTGAGGAGCGCGAGCCGCAGCACGGGCGCCCACTCCACCTGGCCGATGTAGTACGGCACCGGCATCGTCGCGAGCGCAGCGAGCCAGAGCCAGCGGCGGGCGGCCGTATGGGTCACGCGCGCATTCTACGCAGGGCGCGGACGCGCGGCGAATGCACTGCCGCCGCGCAGGTCGATGAAGCGTCTGACGTCTTCACCGATCGCGCGGACGCTCTCCTCGTCGCGATAGAAGCGCGTGCGCGCATCGCGCTCGCTGCGGAACCAGAGCTCCGAGATCGCGTCGATCGAACGCGTGGCATCGCCGCGGGCGAGGTAGTTCTGCACGTAGCGCGCGATGCCCGGGTGATGGACGCGCGCGAGCGGGGCGTGCCGCTCGCGGTAGTGTGCCTCGAAGGCCGCGGACGAGAGGTCCGCGCGCCGCCGCACGAGATAGGCCAGCACGATCGCGTCGGCCGTGGGCGCGCCGAGCTCGTCCCAGTGCAGCACCTCGCGCGTGCGGTAGAGTGCCGAGACGTACGGCGCGAGCGCGGCCTCGGTGGCCTCGCACTCCGCGCCGGTGGGCGGCCACGCGAGCACGAGGCCCGCGTGCGGCTGCGCTCGCGCGGGCGTGCCGTTCACCGCAGCGATGACCGCGTCGGTCTCGTCGGCGCGGCACACGAGATACGGCACCGCGAGCACCGGCTCGGTGCTGCGGTTTGCGAGCAGTCCGATCAGCTTGATCATCCGCGGAAGTGGGCTTCACGCGCGCTGCGAGCGCGAAATGCGGGCGAAGCGCGGCGACCGTTTCTCGAGGAACGACGCCACGCCCTCCTTCATGTCGGGGCGCGCGAAGCTCTCGACCATCAGCGCGATCGCCTCCTTCTCCGACGGTCCGAGCTCCCGCGTGAGCTGCTGATAGACCTGGCGCTTCATGATCTGCAACGACGTAGGCGAGCACGCCGCGGCGAGCTCGGCCACGTACTTCGACACGGTCGGCATGAGCTCGTCGTGCGGCACGACGCGGTTCACGAGCCCGATCCGGCACGCCTCCTCGGCCGACACGGTGCGCGACGAGAACAGGAGGTCGAGCGCGTGCGCGGGCCCGACGATGCGCGGCAGGAGCCACGCAGACCCCCACTCTGCGACGAGGCCGCGCTTCGAGAACGCGAGCGTGAACACGGCGCGGTCGGAGGCGAAGCGCAGGTCGCAGCAGAGCGCGATCGGCACGGCCATGCCCGCGACCGACCCATTGATCGCGGCGATGATCGGCTTGCGCACCGACATGAGATAGGTGTAGGTGCCGCGGAAGTCCTCGCCGACCGACGGATCGCCCGGATCGGCGGCGAGTTCGGGCGGAGGCGTGTCGGCGCGTCCGCCCCGGCTGAGGTCGCGCAGCACCGCGAGGTCCGCGCCCGCGCAGAAGCCGCGCCCCTCGCCAGTGAGGACGATCGCAACCACGGCCGCGTCGGCTTCCGCCCGCGCGACGGCGTGCTTCACCTCCGACGCCATGCGCTGCGTCCACGCGTTGAGCGCGTGCGGGCGGTTGAGCGTGATCGTCGCGATCGGGTCGCTCACCTCGTAGCGGATCTGCTCGTACACGGCAGGCCTCCTCGAAGTACGCGACACGCTACCGCGCGGCGCGACCGGCTGTCACGCGCGGCGCGAGCCGCTGCTCGAGCAGCTCCGCGACGGCCGCGTGCCCGGCGGCGTTCAGGTGCCCGTCGTAGGCGTGGTAGAGCTCCTCGGGATTCGCGCGCGCCGCGAACGCCTCGGCGAGGTCGATCCAGAGCGCGCCGCGGCGCCGCGCCACTTCGCGCACGCTGTCGGCCAGCGGGTTCGGCGCGGGCGGATGGACGAAGATGTCGTAGGCCGGCACGTACAGGAGCGCGACCGGCGCGCCCGCCGCGGCCGACTCCTCGAGCAGCTGGTCGATCAGCTGCGCGTTCCAGCGGATCCGCTCCGCGAACGCGCCGGCCTGAGCGGGAACGTGGAACGAGAACGCGGGCTGGTAGACGCGCGCGTCGGTGAGATCCACGTGGTGCACCGCAATCGACTCGGCGCGCGAGAGGATCCGGAATCCCGGCCTGGCGCCCGGCTTCACGTACGGCGTGCTCTCAGGGGCGTCTCCGCGCATCCGACGCGCGAGCTGGTGGAATCGGCGGCGCAGCACGAGCGAGTCGAAGTCCTGGGAGATCCGGTGCCACAGTGGCGTGTCGGTGCGCAGGTCGGGGGGCAGGTCGACGAACCGCGCGCCGAGATCGATGCGGAACGAGGAGTAGGAGACGTTGTCGTCGAGGTCGTTGTCGAAGATCTGCACGAGCAACCAATCGGGCGCGAAGCGCTCTCGGATGTAGCGCGCCTGCGGCACGAACCAGAGCGGGCATCCGCCGTTCTTCGCGGTGTTGACCACCTCGATCCCGGTCGCGCGCTCGAAGCGATCGCCGAACGTCTCCTCGAACTCGACGCCCCAGCCCGCCGCGAACGAATCCCCGAGCAGCGCGATGCGAGCGACCCCGGGCGTGCGCTCCGCGCGCCGGTCGAGCCGGTCGCGGTAGCCGAACGAGTTGGTGCGGTAGCGCACGCGGAACTCGTCGGTGAGCAGGTCCGCCTCGGTGTTCGGCTCGTACGGGATCAGCACGCCCGCGTCGCGCACGCGCCGCTGCAGGTAGACCTCGGGGGTGGCCTGGCGGGCGACGAGCTCCGCGAGCACGAGCGAGAACGCGACCGACGCGGCGAACAGGACCCAGCGCACCCTACTCCAGTCCGAGCATTGCGCGCATCAGCGCCTCGTCGCATTCGAACGCCACGCCTCGAGCATGTTCGCGCCGAGCGGATCGCACGCCACGCGCAGCGGGCTCTCGTCGTCGACGATCGCGTCCGCGATCGCGCGCGCGGCCGCCTCGGGCGCCGTGGTCATCGCGGCTACTCCGCGACGTCCCGCGAGCAGCTTTTCGGCGGCCGCCTCGTAGCCCGCGTGTGCGGCGGCCTCGGGCAGGCGGTCGGACGCGGCGAGCATGTCGGTGTCGATCGGCCCGGGTATCACCTCGAGCACGCGGATCCCGAACGGCAGGAGCTCCGCGCGCAGCGATTCGCCGAGCGCACCCACGGCGGCTTTGCTCGCGCGGTAGGCCGCGTAGAACGGGACGGCGGTGAGGTAGGAGCTGGTCGTGATGTTGCACACCACGCCGCCGCCCATCTCGCGCAGCCGCGGCACCGCGCGGCGCACGACTTCGACGAGTCCGAACAGATTGGTCTCGAACATCTCGCGCCAGAGCGAGAGCGGCGCGTGCTCGACGGGCAGGTAGGCCTTGTCGACGCCCGCGTTGTTCACCAGGACACGCAGGCGCGCCGGGATCGCGATCGTCTCGGGTATGGTGACGTCGAGGCGTTCGGCGATCACGCGCACGCCCTCGCCGCGCGCCGCCTCGAGCAGCGACTCGACTTGCCGCGGGTCGCGCACGCCGGCGTGCACGGTGAACCCGCGCCGCGCGAGCTCGAGCGCGATCGCGCGGCCGAGCCCGCGCCCCGCGCCCGTCACGAGCGCTGCTCCCTCGGCTTTCGCCCTGCTCGCTTCCATGCGGCTCCCAGGTGTTGGGCGGCGCCCATTTTCGCATACTCGCCGCCCGTGACCACGATGTCCTACCCGGCTGCGCTGCGCCTGCACGCGGCTCGCTCGTCCGACCGCACCGCGCTCGTGTGCGGAGATCACGCGCTCTCGTTCCGCGAACTCGACCGCGCCTCGACCCGGCTCGCGCGCGCCTATGCGGAGCGCGGCGTCGCGCAGGGCGACTTCGTCACGATCGCGCTGCCGAACGGCCCGGAGTTCGTGCGCGCGTGCTTCGCGACCTGGAAGCTCGGCGCCGTGCCGCAACCGGTGTCGTGGAAGCTGCCCGAGCGGGAGCGCCGCGCGATCCTCGCCGAGGCGAAGCCGGCGCTCGTCGTAGGCGTCGAGCCCGACGCCGCCGCGGGCGCGCCGAGCGTGCCGGCCGGCTTCGCGCCCGAGACGCGCCACTCCGACGATCCGCTGCCCGATCGAACGGCTCCGTCGCGCCAGGCCCTCGCGTCGGGCGGCAGCACCGGACGGCCGAAGCTGATCGTCGACGCGCTGCCCGCGCAATGCGATCCGATGGAGCCCTTCTACGGCAACCAGCCCGGCAGCACCGTGCTCGTGCCGGGACCGCTCTATCACGCCGCGGGCTTCCTCAACGCGACGATCACGATCCTGATCGGCGGCACCGCGGTGCTGCTCGCGCGCTTCGATCCCGTGGAGGCGCTCGCTGCGATCGAGCGCCATCGCGCGCGGTGGGTTTCGTTCGTGCCGACGATGCTGCTGCGCATCTGGCGCCTGCCCGAGGCGGAGCGAGCGAAGCACGACGTGTCGTCGCTCGAGCGCGTGGTGTCGAGCGGCGCGCCGTGTCCGGGCTGGCTGATGCGCGAGCTGATCGGCTGGCTGGGTCCGGACCGCGTGTTCGAGGCCTACGGGGGCACCGAGCGGATCGGCGGGACGCTGATCTCGGGCGCCGAGTGGCTCGCGCACCCGGGCTCGGTTGGTCGGCCGACCGGCGGGCGGCGGATCCGCATCCTCGACGAGCAGGGCCGCGAGCTGCCGCCCGGCGAGATCGGCGAGGTGTTCATGATGCCGCCGGGCGGCCGCGGCTCGACCTATCGCTACATCGGCGCCGACGCGCGCGCCACGAGCGACGGCTGGGAGACGCTAGGTGACCTCGGCTACCTCGACGCCGAAGGCTTCCTCTACCTCGTCGATCGCCGCACCGACCTGATCGTCACGGGCGGTGCGAACGTCTATCCGGCGGAAGTCGAGGCGGCGCTCGAGGCGCACCCGCGCGTGCGGTCGTGCGCGGTGATCGGGCTGCCCGACCCCGATCTGGGTCAGCGCGTGCATGCGATCGTCGAGGCCGAGCCACCGATCGGCGATGCCGAGCTGCGCGAGCACCTCGCGCGTCACCTGGCGCGCTCCAAGCACCCGCGCAGCTTCGAGTACGTCGACGCGCCGCTGCGCGACGAGGCGGGCAAGGTGCGCCGCTCGGCGCTGCGCGAGGCGCGGATGTCGCGGAGCTAGTCCGTGGACCCGCGCACCCCCGTGCTGATCGGCTGTGGCCAGGTGAAGCGGCGCGGCGACGATCCGCGCGAGGCGCGCGAGCCGCTCGCGCTGATGGCGGAGGCCGCCGAGCGGCCGCCGACGATGCGGGCAGCCGCGCGCTGCTGCGGTCGCTCGACTCGATCCGCGTGCCGCACGGGCTCTGGCATTATTCGAATCCCGCGGCGTTGCTGCGCGAACGCTTCGGCTGCGCGGGCGCTCAGACGGCGTGGGGGCCGATCGCCGGCAGCACCGTTCAGCGCATGCTCGCGCACGCGGCGGGCGAGATCGCCGCGGGCCGCCGCGAGGCAGTGCTGCTGGTCGGCGCCGAGGCCGAGCGCAGCAAGCGGCGAGCGCGGGCCGCGGGCATCCCGCTCGATTGGACCGAGCAGCACGGCGATTCACCGGACGAGGAATTCGGCTTCTCGGCGCGCGACCCGGGCTTCGGCCGTTGGGAGGCGCTTCCGCGCGCATCCCGCCGCAGGCGTTCGCGCTGTTCGAGAACGCGCTGCGCCACGAGCGCGGCGAGCCGATCACCGCGCACCGCGCGCGCATCGCGGAGCTCTGGTCGCGCTTCTCGCGGGTTGCGTCGCACAACCCGCACGCGTGGATCCGGCGGCCTGTCGGCGCACGAGATCGCCACACCGGACGAATCGAACCGTTGGTCGCGTTCCGTACACGAAATATCTCGTCGCGAACATGGTGGTGGATCTCGGCGCGGCGCTGATCCTCTGCTCGATCGACGCCGCGCGTCGCCACGGAATCGCCGAGTCGCGTTGGGTCTATCGGCACGCGTGCACGGACGCGTTCGAGACCACGCCGATCGGCGTGCGCGCGACGCTCCACGATCAGGCGGCGATCCGCACCGCCGGGCGCCGCGCGCTCGAACTCGCGGGTGCACACGCCGAGCAGATCGCGCACGTGGATCTGTACAGCTGCTTCCCGTCCGCCGTGCAGATCGCTGCCGCGGAGGTGGGGTTCTCCACCGAGCGCGATCTCGCGGTCACGGGCGGGCTCACGTTCGCGGGCGGCCCGTTCGACAGCTACGTGATGCACTCGCTCGCAGCGCTCGTGGAGAAGCTGCGCGGCGATCCCGGCAGCTTCGGCGTCGCGAGCGGGATCGGCGGCTACATGGCCAAACACGCGTGGGGCGTCTACTCGAGCGCCCCGCCCGCCGCGGGCTATCGCTACGAGGACGTGACGGCTCGGGCGCGCTCCGCGACCGTGATCGGGACGAGGACTACACCGGCGACGTCACCGTCGAGGCGTTCACGCACCTGCCCGCGCGCGACGGCGGCGAGGAGGGCGAGGACGATTATCTGCTCGCGGCTTGCCGGATCGACGGCGCGCGCCGCACCTGGGCCACCACCGATGACCCCGATCTCCTGCGCGCGATACATCACGAGGAGATCGGCGGCCGACCGGGCCGCGTGCGCCCGGGCGGTGTGCTCGAGCTGCGATGATCGATCAGTCCGCGAGCAGCGAGGGCGCGTAGCCCTCGGGCGCGGCGAAGCCGAGCAGCTGCAGCACGGTGGCGGCCAGGTTGGCGAGGCCGGGCGTCGCCACGCTGGGCGAGAGCACCACCTGCGCGCCCGGCGCGTAGACGTAGAACGGCACGCGGTTCAGCGTGTGGCTCGTCTTGGGCCGCGGCCGGCCCGCCTCGTCGAACGCGATTGCGCCGTCGCGGCCGCGCTCGAACATGTCGTCGCAGTTGCCGTGGTCTGCGGTGACGATCAGCGCGCCGCGCAGCGCCGCGACCACGGGCAAGAGACGCCCGAGCTGCAGATCGACCGCCTCCACTGCGATCACGGACGCATCGAGGTCGCCGGTGTGGCCCACCATGTCGCCGTTCGCGTAGTTGAGCCGCGCGTGGCGGAAGCGGCCGGTGCGCAGCTCGGCGATCAGCCGGTCGCTGATCTCGGCGGCCTTCATCCACGGCCGCTCCTCGAATGGAAGCGTATCGCCCGGGATCTCGACATAGCGTTCGCGGGTCGAGTCGATCATGCCGCTGCGGTTGCCATTCCAGAAGTAGGTGACGTGCCCGAACTTCTGCGTCTCGCTGATCGCGAGCTGGCGCACGTCGTTGTGGACGAGATACTCGCCGAGCGTGCGCTCGATCTCGGGCGGCGCCACGAGGAAGCGCTTCGGGATGTGCAGATCGCCGTCGTATTGCATCATGCCCGCGAACAGCACGTCGGGGCGCGGGCCGCGCGCGAACGCGTCGAACACCTCGCCCTCGAACGCGCGCGAGATCTCGATCGCGCGGTCGCCGCGGAAGTTGAACAGCACCACCGCGGCGCCGTCGCGGATCGGACCCACCGGCCCGTTCGCGTCGGCGATGACGAACGGCGGCAGGTGCTGGTCGTTCACCGCCGGGTCCTCGCGGTAGAGCGTCTCGATCGCCTCGCGCGCGCTGCGGAACGCGCGCGCCTCGCCGCGCACGTGGGTGTTCCAGCCGCGCTCGACGATCTTCCAGTCGGCCTGGTAGCGGTCCATCGTCACGAGCATGCGGCCGCCGCCCGACGCGATCTGGTAGTCGCGATCGCCGCGGCGGCGCAGCGTCTCGAGCAGCTCTTCGAGCGCATCGACGTAGCCGAGCGCGCTGCGCTCGGGCACGTCGCGGCCGTCGAGCAGCGCGTGCACGCGCACCGCGCGCACCTCGTCCTCGTCGCAGCGGCGCAGCAGCGCGAACAGATGGTCGATGTGGCTGTGCACGTTGCCGTCGGAGAGCAGGCCGATGAAGTGGAGCGGCTGGCGCGATTCGCGCACGCGCTCGACCAGCTGCAGCCAGACATCGCCGCGGAAGATGCGGCCGTCGGCGATCGCGGCGTTCACGAGCTTCGCGCCCTGATCGAAGATGCGGCCCGCGCCGAGCGCGTTGTGCCCGACCTCGCTGTTGCCCATGTCGTCGTCGCTCGGCATGCCCACGGCGGTGCCGTGCGCGCACAGCGACGTGGTGAGTGCGTGGCGCGCGAGCCAGTCGAGATTCGGAGTGCGCGCGAGCCACACCGCGTCCGACTCGTCGTGCGCGCCGATCCCGACCCCGTCGAGGATGCACGCCACGACCGGCCCGGGGACGCCCGCGCAGGTCGCATGCCTGGACAGCTTCCAGTTCGTGCTCATCGCGACGGGGTTTAGTACAGCCCGCTGTCGGGCGCCGGCACCGCGGCGAACGAGCTCCGCGACCAGGCGAGTGCGCCCGCCGCATAGAGCCCGCAGATCGCGGCACCGGTGGCGAGCGTCGCCGTCTCCCCGATCGCGCCTGCGGCGGCGCCCATGCCGAGCCCGCCCCAGGGTATGAGCCCGGCCCAGGCCACCTGGAACAGGCTCATCACGCGGCCGCGCTTCGACTCGTGCACGATCGACTGGATCAGCGTCTGCAGGCTCGTCATCACGGCGAAATAGGTCCACCCGATGGCGAACTGCGCCGCGAGCGCGAGCGGCACCGAGCGAGCGGAGGCGAACACGGCCATCGCCGCGCTGTAGCCTAGCATCAGCGCCGCGGCGCCCTGGATGGCCGGCCCGCGCGAGCGATAGCCGATCGAGAGCGCGCCGAGCATCGCGCCCGCCCCCGATGCGACGACCATCCACGGGAAATAGCGAGTGCCGCCGAGCTCGTGCTCGGCGAACACCGACAGCAGCGCCGTGTGGGATACCCCGAACATCGAGAGCGCCGCGACCATCGAGAGCGCCGGCAGCGCGGGCCGCCGCTCGCGCGCGTGCACGAATCCGACCGCGAGTCGCGACAGGATGCCGCCTTCCTCGGGCTCGGCCTCGTAAGGAGTCACGCGCATCAGACCGGTCAGCACCGCGGCGACCAGCGCCGCGATCGTGAAGGTCAGGAACGACCACTCGAAGTGGCCGTGCGCCACGAACGGCGCCGCCGCAACCGGCCCCACCACGCGCGTGAGATTGTTGGCGGCCGATTGCAGCGAGACGGCGCTGGGCATGTCGGGGTCGGGTACTGCGTTCGCCGCGAGCGCGAAGCTCGCGGGTCCGGAGAAGGCGAAGCAGGTGCCGAGCCCGAGCGCGAGCACGAGCACGCCGGGCGGCGCGATCCAGTGCAGCGCCGTGAGCGCGGCGAGCGCCGCCGATAGCGCCGCCACAGTCGCATAGCTGGTCAACATGATGCGCTTGCGGTCGAAGCGATCCGCCGCGAGGCCCGCGATCGGCGCGAACGCGAACGCCGGGATGAACAGGAAGAAGTACAGCAGGCCCAGCCAGATCGGCTGGTTGTGCGAGAGCCCCACCATGAGGCCCTGCATCGAGATGTGCGAGACCCAGAATCCGGTCTGGTTGACGAGGAACGCGGCGAACAGCAGCCGATAGGGGCGATGTACGAGCGCGCGGAATGCGCGCCCGCCCGTGGAACCGAGGAAGCCGGGCGCAGCGATCGCGGGCACGCCCATCGCCACCGGGTCGGCGGGATTGAGCGCGGCATCGCCCGGGTTCGCCCCGAGGCTCTCTTCGACGTGGATCTTGACCATGGGTGGGACGGGTGCCGGCGAGTGTCCGGTCCCGCGGTGGCGCGCGAGGCGACGCATTCTATCGTACTCCCGATGCCGATTCTCGAACGACACGGCGACGTCTTCGTGCTGCGCATGGAGTCGGGCGAGAACCGCTTCGTGCCGGAGATGATCGCGGGGTGGAATGCCGCACTCGACGAGGTGGAGAAGGCCGCCGCGCCGAAGGCACTCGTGACGATCGGCAGCGGCAAGTTCTACTCGAACGGCCTCGATCTCGATTACATGGTGAAGAGCGGTGACATGCCCGGATACGTGTCGAGCGTGCTCGCGATCATGAAGCGCGTGCTCGTGTTCCCGGCCTACACGGTGGCTGCGCTGAACGGACACGCATTCGGCGCGGGCGCGCAGCTCGCGCTCGCGCACGACGCGCGCCTGATGCGCACCGGGCGCGGCTTCTTCTGCATGCCCGAGATCGACATGAGGGCGTACCTGCACCCCGGCATGACCGCGATCATCCAGGCGCGCCTGCCGCACCAGAGCGCGCACGAGCTGATCGTCACCGGAATGCGCTATTCCGCCGAGCGCGCGCTCGAGCGCAAGATCGTCGACCGCGCGGTTTCGGAGGATGAGCTCCTTCCCGCCGCGATCGCGATGGCGGCGGAGTGGGCGCCCAAAGCCCATCCCGTGATGAGCGTGCTCAAGCGCGACATGTACCCGCGCACGCTCGCGGCGCTCGACCAGAAGCTCGATCCGCCGAGCTGATCCCGCTCGCGCTGCCATGGACGTGATCTTCGAGAGTCCCGTCTGCCGCCTCGACGACATTCCCGACGGCGGTGCGAAGGGCCTCGTGCTCCCCGATCCGGACGGCCGACCGCTGCGCGTGATCGCGCTGCGCCGCGGCGACGAGGTGATCGCGTACCGCAACCGCTGCCCGCACCGCGGCACGCCGCTCGACCTGCGGCCCGACGACTTCCTCGACCGCGACGGCCGCTACATCGTGTGCGCCACACACGGCGCGATCTTCCGCAAGGAGGATGGCTACTGCATCGCGGGCCCGTGCGCGGGGGATCGCCTCGAGCCGATCGCCGCGCGCGTGGAGAACGGCGTCGTGCTCGTCGACGCGTTCGAGCCCGAGCTCTGAATCAGAACGGCGCGAACCGGATCGGCAGCGCCGCGAAGCCGCGGAAGAACTCGGAGCGCAGGCGCGCGATGCCCGCGGTGTCGATCTCGTAGTCCGGCATCGCGCGCAGCACCTCTTCGATGAGGATCCGGCCCTCGAGCTTTGCCACGTGCTTGCCGAGGCACATGTGCTGCCCGTGGCCGAACGAGAGGATGCGCGGCGCGCGTCGGTGCAGATCGAACGTGTCCGGGTCGGCGAACTCGCGCTCGTCGCGGTTCGCGGAGCCCCACAGGAAGAGCAGCCCGCTGCCCGCGCGCAGCTTCCGGCCGTGCAGCTCGAAGTCGCTCGCGATCGTGCGCCCGAGCATCTGGGTGGGCATGTCGATCCGCAGCGTCTCGTGAAAGGCGTCGGGGATCAGCCGGGCGTCGCGTGCGCACGCGGTGCGCTGATCGGGGTTCTGCGCGAGGCGCGATAGCGCCGACGAGAACACCTTCGGGAAGGTCTCGGTGCCGCCGATCGCGAGCATGTTCAGGTGCACCGCGACGCGCATGTCGTCGGCGCGCTCGCCAGCGATCTCTGCGTGGTGCAGCTTGTGCATCACGCTGCCCTCGGGTGCGCCGCGCGCGCGCATCTCCTTCGAGAGCCGGAACAGGTACATGGCGAACTCTTTCGCGGCCTCGATCCCGCGCGGCGTGCTGCCGCGGCGGCCCGGCTCGCGCTCGAAGTAGGTGTTCACCCACGAGAGGATCTGATCGGCATCCTCGATCGGCAGGCCCAGGATCGTGCACACGACGCGCGACGCGACGTAGCCGCCGAGCTCGATCACCGCGTCGGCTGCGCCGCGCTCGCGCACCGCGCCAACCGCCTCGCGCGCGAATGCGCGCACGCGCGGCTCGAGCGCGGTGACCGCGCCGGGCTTGAACGCGGGATTGAAGAACGAGCGCACGGGCCCGTGCTGCGGCGGGTCGAGGCCCGAGAGGTTCGGCGAGATCGGCGTCTGCTTGGTGACGAGGTGGGTTGAGGTCGTGCCGAACTTCGAAGTGAGGTTGCGCTGGTCGGCCTCGAGGTTCCACACGTCCTCGAATCGGGACACGAACCAGCAGTCGAAGTCCTCGAGGTAGTGGACGGGAGACTCGTCGCGCAGCTGCTTGTAGGTCGGGTACGGGTCGTCGAAGATCGCGTCGCTGAACGGGTGGTATTCGACCATCGCGGCGCCGGGGACGGTACCATCCCGCGCGCGCGTTGGCGGGAGGACGGCATGGGACGCTTCGACGGTAAGGTGGCGCTGATCACGGGAGCGGCTTCGGGTATCGGGCGCGCCACGGCGATGCGGCTCGCCAGCGAGGGCGCGCTCGTGTTCGGCGCCGACATCGACGAGGCCGGCCTCGCGCGCACCTCCGACGCGATCGCCGCCGCGGGCGGCAAGATGGAGGGTGGCCGCTTCGACCTCACGCGCCGCGACGACTGCTTCGGCGCGGTGGCGGGCGCCACCGCCTCGTTCGGCCGGCTCGACGTGCTCGCGAACGTCGCGGGCGCCAGCCGGTTTTATCTCTTCGGGCAGATGCCCGAGGAGAGCTGGCACTTCCTGATCGCGATCAACCTCACGGCGGTCGCCTTCACCTGTCAGGCGGCGATTCCACACCTGCTCGAGACGAAGGGCGCGATCGTGAACGTGGCCTCGGTCGCGGGATTGATCGGCCAGGCGTACACCGTCGCCTACTGCGCTGCGAAGGGTGGCGTTGTGCAGCTCACGAAGGCCCTCTCGGCGGAGTATGTGTTGACCGGCGTGCGCGTGAACGCAGTCGCACCGGGAGGCGTGGATACGCCGATGAACCAGAAGATGGAGTTCCCCAGGGAGATGAACTGGAAACTCGCCAAGCCCT
>DATFWW010000220.1:0-6797 GCA_035258825.1 Myxococcota bacterium | reverse complement strand
GGGTGCTGCGGCACCACCGACGCGCACATCCGCGCGATCGCCGATGCGGTGGCAGGCCTGCCGTCGCGCCCGATCCCGCCCGCCGATCCCGTCGTCACATGGCTCTCCGGCCTCGAGCCGCTCGCGCTGCGCCCCGACGCGAACTTCCTCATGATCGGCGAGCGCACTAACGTCACCGGTTCGCGCCGCTTCGCCAACCTGATCGTGGCCGGTGACTACGTGCGCGCGGTCGACGTCGCCCTCGATCAGGTGCGCGGCGGCGCCAACATCCTCGACGTGAATATGGACGAGGGCATGCTCGACTCCGAGCAGGCGATGACGCGCTTCCTCAACCTGATCGCGACGGAGCCCGAGGTCGCCCGCATCCCCGTGATGATCGACAGCTCGAAGTGGAGCGTGATCGAGGCCGGCCTCCGGTGCGTGCAGGGGCGAGGCATCGTCAACTCGATCAGCCTCAAGGAGGGCGAGGCCGACTTCCTGGCCAAGGCGCGCACCGTGCAGCGCTACGGCGCGGGCGTGGTCGTGATGGCGTTCGACGAGATCGGCCAGGCCGACACCACCGAGCGCAAGGTCGCGATCTGCGAGCGCGCCTATCGCCTGCTCGTCGAGCAGGTGGGCTTCGATCCCAAGGCGATCATCTTCGACCCGAACATCCTCGCGATCGCGACGGGGATCGAGGAGCATGCTCGTTATGCTGTGAACTTCATCGAGGCGACCCGGCTGATCAAGCAGCGCTGCCCGGGCGCGAAGATCAGCGGCGGCGTCTCGAACCTCTCGTTCTCGTTCCGCGGCAACGACGTCGTGCGCGAGGCGATCCACACTGCTTTCCTCTACCACGCGATCCGCGCGGGCATGGACATGGGCATCGTCAACGCAGGTCAGCTCGGGGTGTACGAGGAGATTCCGCCCGACCTGCTCGAACACGTCGAGGACATCCTGTTCGACCGACGCCCCGACGCGACCGAGCGCATGGTGGAGTTCGCGGAGACGGTGCGCGGCGCGGGCAAGAAGCGCGAGCTCGATCTCGGCTGGCGCGAGGCGCCCGTGGCACAGCGCCTCTCCCATGCGCTCGTGCACGGGATCGTCGACTTCATCGAGGTCGACACCGAAGCGGCGCGCCAGGATTCCGCGCGACCCCTCGACGTGATCGAAGGCCCGCTGATGGACGGGATGAAGATCGTCGGCGACCTGTTCGGCGCCGGGAAGATGTTCCTGCCCCAGGTGGTGAAGAGCGCGCGCGCGATGAAGCGCGCGGTCGCCTACCTCACGCCGTTCATGGAGCAGGAGAAGCAGCGGCCCGGCAGCGGGGCGCGCACCCAGGGCAAGGTGGTGCTCGCCACCGTGAAGGGCGACGTTCACGACATCGGCAAGAACATCGTCGGCGTGGTGCTCGGCTGCAACAACTACGAGATCGTCGATCTCGGCGTGATGGTGCCTGCCGACCGCATCCTCGACACCGCGGTCGCCGAGCAGGCCGACATCGTCGGGCTGTCCGGCCTGATCACACCGAGCCTCGACGAGATGGCGCACGTCGCGGCGGAAATGCAGCGGCGCGGGCTCGCGCTGCCGCTCCTGATCGGCGGCGCCACCACGAGCCGCCAGCACACCGCGGTGAAGATCGCCCCGCGCTATGCGCAGAGCGTCGTGCACGTGAACGACGCGTCGCGCGCCGTGGGAGTCGTGTCGTCGCTGCTCGACGCGGACCGCAAGCGTGCGCTCGACGCGAGCAATCGCGAGCAGCAGGAGCGGCTGCGCTTCATCCACGAGGGTCGGCGCGATCGGCCGCTGCTTTCGCTCGACGCGGCGCGCGCGAACCGCCTCGCGCTCGCGATCGACCCGGCCGACTGCCCCGCGCCCGCGTTCCTGGGCGGGCGCGAGCTCACCGACGTGCCGGTCGAGGATCTGATCCCGTACATCGATTGGACGTTCTTCTTCTCCGCGTGGGAGCTCCCGGGGAAGTTCCCGGCGATACTCGACCATCCCGAACGCGGCGCCGCGGCGCGCGAGCTCTACGACAACGCGCGCGCGTTGCTCGACCGGATCGTCCGCGAGCGCCTGCTCACGCCGCGCGCGGTCTACGGCTTCTGGCCCGCCGGCAGCTCCGGCGACGACGTAGTACTGTTCACGGATGCTTCGCACGCTCGCGAGCTGATGCGCTTCCCGATGCTGCGCCAGCAGGCCCCGCAGCCCGACGGCAGGCCGAACCTCTGCCTCGCCGACTACGTCGCGCCGCTCGGCTGCGGCGTCTCCGACCACGTGGGGGCGTTCGCGGTCACGTCCGGCGTCGAGACCGACGACCTCGCGCGCAGCTTCGAGAAGGACCTCGACGACTACAACGCCATCATGGTCAAGGCACTCGCGGATCGCCTCGCCGAGGCGTTAGCCGAGTACCTGCACGCGCGCGCGCGGCGCGAGTGGGGCTACGGCGCCGACGAGCACCTCTCGAACGAAGAGCTGATCGCCGAGCGCTACCGCGGCATCCGGCCCGCATTCGGCTATCCCGCCTGCCCCGATCACACCCGCAAGGGATCGCTGTTCGACCTGCTCGGCGCGCCCGCGGTCGGCATCGAGCTCACCGAAAGCTTTGCGATGCACCCGGCCGCGAGCGTCTCCGGCCTCTACTTCGCCCACCCGGCCGCGCGCTACTTCACGGTGGGCCGCATCGACCGCGACCAGGTCGCCGACTACGCCGCGCGCACCGGTATGTCGCAGGTCGAGGCGGAGCGCTGGCTCGCGCCGAATCTCGGCTACGAACCCGAGGGCTGATCCTGGGCGAGGAGCGCAGCTGCGTGATCCACCTCCGCGAGGCTCCAGAGGGCGTCACGGTCCTTCACCGCGGCACGCTCGACGTGAAGCTGGCCGTTCTCGCGCGCCCGAACGTGCAGACGCCCCACGCGCAGGACGAGGTCTACATCGTGATGCGCGGCCGCGGTGTCCTGTTCCACGACGGTGTGCGCGACGCATTCGAAGCTGGCGACTTCCTGTTCGTCGCGGCCGGCGTCGAGCACCACTTCGAGGAATTCGACGACGATCTGCGCGTCTGGCGCGTGTTCTATGGTCCCGATGGGGGCGAGTCCTAGGCGACCCGAGCAAACGCGCGACGTTATTCGCATCACGAACGGTGAGAGCGATCCACGGTCAAAACCTTCGCTGCGCCTAGGTCGATCGTGCGATGATGCGCGGGTGACGGCAACGCGCTCTGCCGCTCTATGCACGCTGTGCTGGATCCCCGCGATCTGCGGCCTGGCCGATCCGCGGCCGCCGCTTCCGCAGCCCGGAGAGCGCGGGAGCCACGAGCGATACGCCGAGTATCTGCGGATGGAGCAGGCCCGCGTCGCGGCCCAGTTGCTCGCCCGGTATGAACGGCGCAACGCCGAGGCGCCGGACGACGCGGTGGCCGCGATGGAGCGATGCCTCTTCCTGGGCGCCGCCTTCTATGATCCGGAGGCCGAAGCGAACCCGCGCGAGGACGAGCGGAGAGCCTGCGTCGAGGAGGTCGAGACCCGCTTCGCGACCGATCCCGAGGCCCGCGTGTTCGCGATCGAACAGCGCTGGGGCGACGACGCGGTCGATGCGGGACAGCGCTTCCTCGCCGATCCGCCGCGCGGCGCGGAGCCCCGCCATCTCGCGGCCGTCCATTCGCACCTGGCTCGCCAGCAGGAGAGCGACCGGAAGGACGACTCGGATGACGCATTGGCCCACGCGCAACAAGCGATGTCCCTCGACCCGTCGCTCGATCTGCGCATCCTCGTCGCCCGCAAGCTGATGCGCGCCGGGGACCGGGTCGGAGCGCGAAGGGCGCTGACCGAGCGCCTCGCGGACACGCGAGTGAACCGGGAGCTCGAGACCAAGGCGTCGCTGCTCGCCGACCTCGGGGCGTTCGAATCGTCGCTCGCCGCGTTCCGGGAGATCGAGCGCAGAGGAGAGCAGCCACGGCGTTGGTTCACCTATGCGCGCGCGCTCGCCGGGACCGGGCAGATCGACGCGGCGCGCGCGATGTACGCGGAGAAGCGGGACGAATGGGTCCGCGACGCGGAGCTCCGCGCGCGCTTCGAGTTCGAGCTCGAACACGGAACCCCAGCGTCTGCGCGGGCTGCCTATGACTCCCTGCAAGCGCGTGGATGGGGGATGGATCCGTTCGGACGCGACCGCCTCGCGCTGCTCCTTGCGCATCCGGGTGCCGCGTGGAGGTCGTCCGATCTGCTCGGGCTCGGCGCGCTGGCGGCGCTGGCGCTCGCGCTTCTCCTGATTCCGGCGATCTGGATCCTCCCGGTCTACGCGTTCGGCATTCTGCGCGGCGGCCGCGCTGCGGCGCCGGCGGGCTTTGGATTGCGCGATGCCTGGGCGGCCAGCGCCGTCCTGATCTTCGCCCAGATGCTCCCGCTGGTGATCTATCCGGATGTGTTCGACGAGGCCAGGCCACCGGATTCCGGCGTCGAACTCGCGCGGTTCGCGGTCCTCGTCGCGGCGCTCTCCGTGATCGGACTGTGGATCGTGTTCCGGCACCAACTGATGCGCCTGTTCGACCCAGGAATCTGGGGCTGGACACGCGTCCTGGTGAGCGCCATCGGTCTGGTGATCGCCTTTCGCGTGATCGCCGTCTCTGCCGCATCGCTCTCGCGGCGGGAAGGGATTCCCTCGACCAACGCGACGACCGAGGCGATGTTGAGCTCCCTGCAGCGACACTTCGGACTGTCGGTGAGCCTGCTCGTGATCGCGCTGGTCCTTCCCCTGTTCGAGGAGCTGGTGTTTCGCGGCATCCTGCTGTCCGCGTTCCGCAGCCGGCTTCCGGCCGGCCTGGCCAACTTCGCGCAGGCGGCGCTGTTTGCGGCGTTCCATGCCAATCCCGCCGGAACCCCGGCGTACTTCCTGTTGGGCTGCGTGGCGGGGCGATTCACGCGCGTCTCGGGCTCGCTCCGCGCTGCGCTGCTCGCGCACGTGCTGAACAATGCCATCGCTTGCGCCATCGCCGCTCTGCGAAGCAGCGGTTGAGCAGGCGATGCGGCTTCCCGATCGGCCCCACGTGCTCGGCATCGACGACGGACCGTTCGAGAAGCACGTGGCCGGGGCGCGCGCGCCGATCGTGGGGGTGATGATGGAGGGCCACGACCTCGTCGAAGCGGTGGCGATCACGGAGTTTCCCGTCGACGGCGGCGGCGTCACGGCGTTTCTGGCGGAGTGGATCCGCGCGCGCCGCTTCGCGCCGACGCTGGACGGCCTGCTGTTCGGCGGGATCACGCTTGCGGGGCTCGCGGTGCTCGATCCCGCGGCGCTCGCGCGCGAGCTCGGCGCGCCCGTGGTGGTGGTGAACCGGAAGGAGCGCAGCGATGCGCCGCTGCGCAGCGCGCTCGCGAAGGCCGGCCTCGCCGATCGCGCCGCGCTGCTCGACTCCGCGCCCGCGTCGCTCGAGCTGCCCGGCGGCATCTACGCGGGCATCGCGGGGGGCCCGCACGATCTCGCGGCCGCGCTGATCGCGCGCACGCGCGCGAAATCGGAGCTGCCCGAGCCGCTGCGCCTGGCGCACCTGTTCGCGCACGCGCTCGTGCGCGGGGAGTCGCGCGGCCGGCCCTGATGGCCCCGCGGCGCGTCTCACGCCTCGGCCGCGGCGGCGTTCTTCTCCTTGAGCTTCTGGAGCAGCGCCTCGGGACCGCCGCGCGCGATCACCTCGCGGAACTGATCGCGGAAGTTCGCCACGAGACTGATCCCCTCGATCACGACGTCGATGATGCGCCACTCGCCTTCCTTGGTCTTGCGCATGCGGTAGTCGACGATCGCGCCGTCGCTCTCGCCGCCGACGATCTTCGTGCGCACCGCCACGTCGCCGCGCGGCTTCGGCTGCTCGCCCATCACCTTCACGTCCTGCTGCTGGTAGCGGTCGATGCGGCTGCCGTAGTCGTTCGCGAGATAGGTGGTGAATTGATCGACGAACTCGTCGCGCTTGGCCGCGTCGAGCCGCTTCCAGTCGCTCGCCAGCACGAGCCGCGCCATCGTGCGGAAGTCGAACCGGGCGTGGGCGATCTTCTCGATCTCGAGCCGGCGCTGCGCGGTGGTCCGGGACTTGTCGCGCAGGATCGCCAGCACCTCGACCGCCGTCTTCTCGATCAGCGCCTGGGCGCTGTCCGGCGTCGCAGTGGCCGGCGGCGCGGCTTCGCTGGCCGCCGCGGAGGCGCCCGCCCACACGGCAACCGCCGCGATCAGCGCGATCAGGTCACTCTTCCTCTTCGAGCTCATACAGTTTCTCGTCTGCATCGTGATTCTCGGGCTCCTGGCTGCGATCGCGAAGCTGATTGGCGCGGTACTGCACGTACGCGCTGCGCACGGCGGCGTAGAAGTCGAACGCCGATGCGCGCTCCGCGCGCACCGTCTCGAGCGACTGTGCGCGCGCGTTGATCACGCGCGTGCCCGCGGCGGGATAGCTCACGTACCACGGCGCGAAATAGAACTCGGGCGACAGGAGCGTGTCGACGGCGAGCCCCGCCGCGTCGCGCGGGCTCGACGGCCCGAAGAACGGCAGCACCAGATACGGCCCGAATGGCACTCCCCAGACGCCGAGCGTCTGCCCGAAGTCCTCGTCGCCCGGCGCGATCCCCGCCGCGCGGGCCGGGTCGAAGAACCCGACCAGGCCGAAGACGGTGTTGATCGCGAACCGGCAGTAGTCGTCGCGGGCCTTGCCCGGCTTGCCCTGCAGGAGGTCGTTCGCGATCCGGTGCGGTGTGGCGATGTTCGCGAATAAGTTGGCGATGCCGCGCTCGACGCTATCGGGCATCACCCAGTCCCAGCCCGTCGCGACCGGCTCG
>DATFWW010000219.1:0-23049 GCA_035258825.1 Myxococcota bacterium | reverse complement strand
TCGTTCCCCGCCGCCTATGCGGACTTCGAGGCGCTCTCTGCGCTCAGCGCAGAGCGCGGCGCCGCCGCGCCCGAGCTCCTGCTCGGGCCCTGGGGCGCGGCGCCGGTGCCGCGCGCGGAGCGAGTGCGCGGGACGCGCGACATCCCCGAGGTCGCGCGCGCGCTCCTGCGGTTCGTCGCGCGCGCGGTCGGGGCGCGACCGATCCGCGACCTGCCCGCGCGCGTGTTCGTGCGCGGCGCGGGCTGGCGCGATGCCTCGCGCTGGCCGCCCGCCGCGAGCCGGGAGCGCACGCTCTACCTGGGCGGCGACGGGCGCGCGAACACGGCCGGCGGCGACGGACGTCTCGCGCGCGAGCCCGGCGGCGATCGCGCGGACTCGTTCGTGGCCGACCCGGCCGACCCCGTGCCGTCGCTCGGCGGCGCGGCGGTGGGCGGCGTGGCGGGCGCCGTCGATCAGCGACCCGTCGAGGAGCGCGGCGACGTGCTCTGCTTCACGGGTGAGCCGCTCGAATCTGCACTCGAGCTCGCGGGCCGCGTGCGGGTCACCCTGTACGGCGAAGGGTCCGCGAACGCTGGCCACACGAGTGCCAAGCTCGTCGCCGTCGAGCCCGGCGGCGCCGCGCGGTGGCTCGCAGAGGGAATCGCTCGAGCGCGGCCGGGCGCCGAACTGTGCGAGATCGAGCTCGGCGCCGCGGGTGCGCGGCTCGCCGCGGGAACGCGGCTGCGCGTGGAGGTGGCGGGCTCGTCGGTGCCTCGCTTCGCGCGCGGCGAGGGCGACGCGTCGCCGCGCGCGTGCGCGGTGTACCACGGCCGCGCGCGCCCGTCGGCGCTGCGGTTCCGAGCACTCTGATGAGGGCGCAGACAGAACGGGCCCGCCGACGTTCGCCGGCGGGCCCATCTCGAACAGCCGACCGATTAGAGGTCGACGGCCTTCAGCGTCTTGCGCTTGTTGCCGGTAGCGCGCGCTTCGGCGTCCGCGATGATCGCGCGGACCCTCTTGTCGAGCGCGCCGTAGAACTCGCTCCCGACGTTGCACTTCTTCGCCGCCGCCTTCGTGCGCGACTTCGAGATGATCAGATCACCGCCGGCCGACTTGCCGCCCGCGGCCTTCTTCTTCGCTGCCATCGTTTCCTCCCACTCCACTGTTTTCGATTCGCCCAACTGGCCGAACTAGTCAAGAGCTCGAATGGCCGCGTCGCGGCATTCGGGGCGGCGGGATCATAGGGGCGTGGCCGCGCGGTGACAATCGGAAAGATGCCCGTTTTCGGCCTCCCGGGGCCGATTCTGCGCTGTCTCGATCGGACGGAAGATCGGGCTAGCATCGCCGCGCGACATGGAGACGCTGCGCTTCACCCGGCCCGAGCTCGACGGGGTGCACCTCTGCGCCGAGCTGCGCGGCGACCCGCGCTCGCCGTGTGTCGTGCTGCTGCACGGCGGCGGCGCGAACCTGCATTGGTGGGACGAAATCGCCACGTCGCTCGCCGAGCGATTCCGCGTCGTGTGCCTGGATTTTCGCGGACACGGGGACAGCGATCATCCCGAGGCGCTCGTGGTGGGCGCATTCCATCGCGATCTCGAAGCGCTCGTCGCGGAGCTCGGGCACGAAGACATAGCACTCGTCGGGCACTCGATGGGCGGCCACATTGCGCTCGACTTCGCGGCGCAACATCGGCGCGTGTGGGGGATCGTAGCGATCGAGGTGTCGTTCGGCGCGGCCACGCGCGAGCGACGCCGCACGCGCCTCGCGCTGTCGCTGCGCCGCTCCTACGCCTCGCGCGACGAGGCGATCGCGCGCTATCGGTTGATGCCGTCGACGGCGGGCGTGTCCGAGCGCGTGCGCAGGGCGCTCGCCGAGCATTCGATCCGCGCATTGCCCGACGGCCGCTTCGTCTACAAGTTCGATCCGCGCTGGTTCGGCCTGCCGCCGGCTCCGCACGAGCGGCTCGAGGACGTGCGCTGCCCTGCGCTGGTGATCCGCGGCGAGCGCAGCACGCTGCTCACGCGCGAGGGCGCGGAGTCGGCCGCGGCGAAGCTGCCGTCGGCGCGGTTGATCGAGATCTCGGGCGCGGGACACAACGTCCACCTCGAGCGACCGACCGAGGTGATCGTCGCGGTCACCGAGCACCTCTCTTCGCACGCGCGCGCCTCGGGCGACGCCCTGGCCCTGCTGGAGACGGCCGAGGAGCGGACCGGTTAAGCTGGCCGGGGTGCGGTGCGCACCCGGTGCGAGGAATCGCCATGTCGGACCTGTTGTTCCAACCGCTGACCCGGCAGATCGAAGCGCTCGCGCGCCGAAAGGTCTCGGCGCTCGAGCTGATGCAGGAAACGCTCGCGCGGATCGAGGCGACGCGCGCCACGCTCAACTCGTTCTCCTCGGTCGCCGAACGCGACGGGCTCCTCGCGGAAGCGCGCGCCGCCGATCAGCGGATCGCGAGCGGCGACCCGCGCGCGCTCGAGGGGATTCCGCTCGGCGTGAAGGACCTGTTCCACGCGCGCGGACTCGTGACCTCGATGGGATCGGTGCCGTACCGCGATCGCGTCGCGAGCGAGGACTCGGTACAGGTGGCGCGCCTGCGCGCGGCCGGCGCGATCGTGGTCGGCAAGACCAACGTCCCCGAGTTCGGCCACACCGCGATCACCAAGAACCAGCTGCACGGCGTGTCGCGCAATCCGTGGAACCTCGAGCGCACGCCGGGCGGATCGTCGGGCGGATCCGCCGCGGCGATCGCGGGCGGCGTCGTCTCGCTCGTCACCGCGAGCGACGGCGGCGGCTCGATCCGGCTGCCCGCGTCGTTCACGGGCTGCTTCGGCCTCAAGCCCAGCTGGGGACGGATCCCGAACGAGGGCGACCTCTGGGTGATGGACGACACAGCGGTGCAGGGCCCGCTCACGCGCACCGTCGAAGATGCCGCGCTGTTCCTCGACCTCACCGCCGGGCCCCACCCGCTCGACCCGAACTCGCTTCCGCACCCGGGCATCTCGTATCGCGCGGCGCTCGGCGACCTGCCGCGCGGGCTGCGCGTCGGTTATTCGCCCGATTGGGGCTATGCGGTGGTGCAGAGCGACGTGGCGCAGGTCGCCTACGACGCCGCGCGCTTGTTCGCGCAGGACCACCACTTCGAGGAGTTTGCCGGCGGGCCGCCGCAGCTCGGCCGCAAGTGGGGCATGCTCGGGGCGTTCGAGGGGTTGGGCGAGATCGAGCCGCTGCTGCCCGAGCACGAGCAGGAGTTCGGGCGCGGCTTCCTCCAGGGCATGCTCGCGGGCCGCCGCATGACGCCGCTGTTCTGGTCGCAGATCCGCCGCGAACGCGAGACGCTCAACCGCTGGTGCGCGGAGATGTTCGGGCGCTTCGACCTGCTGCTCACGCCGACCGCGCCGTTCGATCCGCCGCCCGCGCGCGGGCCGTTGACCGCGGAGGTCGAGGGCCGCAAGCAGCCGCCGATCGGCGTCGCGAGCTTCACGATCCCATGGAACCTCGCGTGGCACCCCGCGGCGACGGTGCGAGCGGGATTCTCGAAGGCGGGGCTGCCGGTGGGCCTCCAGATCGCGGCGCCGCGCCACCGCGACGACCTCGTGCTCCAGGCCGCGTTCGCGTTCGAGCGCTCGCGGCCGTGGACGGATCGCTGGCCGAGCGCGTGATGCCGCGCGCGATCGACCTGCGCAGCGACACGGTCACCCAGCCCACGCCTGCGATGCGCGAGGCGATCGCGAAGGCACCGGTCGGCGACGACGTCTACGGCGAGGACCCGACCGTCGACGCGCTCCAGCGCCGCGCCGCGCAGCTGGTCGGCAAGGAGGCCGCGCTGTTCGTGCCGTCGGGCAGCATGGGCAACCAGGCGTCGCTGCGCACGCTGACGCGTCCCGGCGACGTCGTGCTCGCGAGCGAGAACGCGCACCTCTTGCGCTACGAGGCGGGCGCGCCGGCCGCACTCTGGGGCGTGCACGTGAAGACGATCGGCCAGGGGGGCCTGTTCGACGCGCGCGACGTGCGGCAGGCGGCCGGGCCGTCCCAGGATTCCCACGTCGCGCCGACGACCGTGCTCGCGTTCGAGAATACCCACAATTTCGCGGGCGGCCGGATCTTCCCGCTCGACGCGCTGCGCGACGCGGCGGCCGCGGCGCGCGAGCTCGGTCTCTCGCTGCACCTCGACGGCGCGCGGCTGTTCAACGCCGTCGTCGCCACGGGCGTGACCGCGGCGACGTGGGCCGAGCTGTTCGACACGGTGAGCTTCTGCCTGTCGAAGGGCCTCGGGGCGCCGGTGGGATCGCTCGTGTGCGGCACGCGCGCGCGGATCCGCGAGGTGCACCGCGCGCGCAAGCTGATGGGCGGCGCGATGCGCCAGGCCGGGATCCTCGCGGCCGCGGGCGTGTACGCACTCGACCACCACATCGAGCGGCTCGCGGTCGATCACGCGAACGCGAAGCGCTTCGCCGCAGGGCTCGGCGCGCTCGGCATCCCCGTGCGCCCGGCGCCCGAGACCAACATGGTGATGTTCGAGGTCGCGGACGCGGCCGCGTTCGCGCGCGGCCTCTCCGAGCGCGCACTGCGCATCAACCCGATCGCGCCGGGCCGCTTCCGCGCGGTGACGCATCTCGACGTTTCGGCGGACGACATCGAAGAAGCGCTCGGGCGCATCGAGGAGATCGTCCGCGAGGGAGGAACGCGATGAAGATCGAAGGCGGCTGCTACTGCGGCGCAGTGCGCTACCGCGCCGAGGGCGAACCGATGCTGAGAGCGCAGTGCCATTGCCGGGAGTGTCAGTACATCGCGGGCGGCATGCCGAATCTCGTGATGGGCATGCCCGAGAACGGCTTCGCCTACACGAAGGGCTCGGGGAAGCCGTTCCGGCGCAAGGACCTCGAGAAACCCGTCACGCGCGAGTTCTGCGCCGAGTGCGGCACGCACCTGCTCACGCGCGCGCCGGCGTTCGGCGCCGTGATGCTCAAGGTGGGCACGCTCGACGACCCGAGCGTGTTCGGGGGGCCGCAACTCGCGATCTACACGAGCGAGAAGCAGACCTTCCACCACGTGCCGCCGGGGATCCAGGCGTTCGAGCGCTTCCCGGGGGCCTAGCGCAGCAGGTTGTACTTCAGCACGCACCACACGGCGTGCAGGCCGTCGCGCCATCCGATCTTCTTGCCCTCGGCGTAGGTGCGCCCCGCGTACGACACGCCCACCTCGTAGATGCGCACCCCGAGCCTCGCGACCTTCGCGGTGATCTCGGGTTCGAAGCCGAAGCGGTCCTCTTCGAGCTCGATCCGCTGGAGCACCTCGCGGCGGAACGCCTTGTAGCAGACCTCCATGTCGGTGAGGTTCAGGTCGGTGAGCACGTTCGAGAGCAGCGTGAGCATCTTGTTCATCACCGCGTGCCAGAAGTAGAGCACGCGGTGCGACTCGCCGCCGGAGAAGCGCGAGCCGAATACCACGTCGGCCCGGTCCTCGAAGATCGGGCGCAGGAGCTTCGGATACTCGCGCGGGTCGTATTCGAGATCGGCGTCCTGTACGAGCACCACGTCGCCGGTCGCCGCAGCGAAGCCCGTGCGCAGCGCGGCGCCCTTGCCGCGGTTGCGGTCGTGGCGCAGGACCTTGTCGATCCTGCCCGCGAGCACGGTGTGGACGATCTCCCAGGTCGCGTCCGTCGACGCGTCGTCGACGAGCACGATCTCCTTGTCCGGAAGCTCCGACGCGCACACGGCGCCGACGAGCGCCTCGACGGTCTTCTCCTCGTTGAAGCACGGGATGACGATCGAGACCCGCACGCCTACTCGTCCGTCACGCAGCCCTCGGAGGCCGGCCGCACGCTGCGGATGTACTTGGCGAGCGTTCCGCGCTGCGCGCGCAGCGCAGGCGCGGTCCAGGCCGCGCGGCGCCGCGCGAGCTCCTCGTCGCCTACCTCGAGCTCGATCGTGCGCTTCTTCGAGTCGATCGTGATCCGGTCGCCATCGCGTGCGAGCGCGATCGGACCGCCGTCCTGCGCCTCGGGCGTCACGTGCCCGATGATGAATCCGCTCGACCCGCCGGAGAAGCGCCCGTCGGTGATCAGCGCGGTGTCGCCGGCGAGCCCCATGCCCACGATCGCCGAGGTCGGCGTCAGCATCTCGCGCATGCCGGGTCCGCCGCGCGGCCCCTCGTAGCGGATCAGGATCACGTGGCCCTTGCGGATCTCGCCGCGCTCGAGCGCCGCGAGCATCGCCTCCTCCGAGTCGAACGCGATCGCGGTGCCGCTGAACGCGAGCCCCTCCTTGCCGGTGATCTTCGCGACGCAGCCCTCGGGCGCGAGGTTCCCGCGCAGGATCTGGATGTGGCCGGTCTCCTTGATCGGATCGTCCCACGCGTGGATCACGTCTTGCCCGGGGGCGAGGTCCGGCGCCCGGGCGAGGTTCTCGGCCAGCGTCTTGCCCGTGACGGTGATGCAGCTGCCGTCGAGCGCGCCGCGCTCGAGCAGCATCTTCATCAGCGCCGGAATGCCGCCGACCGCGTGGAGGTCCTCCATCGCAAAGCGCCCGCTCGGCCGCAGGTCGGCCAGGAATGGCGTGCGATCGCTGGTGGCCTGGAAGTCGTCGATCGTGAGCGGAACGCCCACCGAGCGCGCCATCGCGATCAGATGCAGCACTGCGTTGGTCGAGCCGCCGAGCACCATCGTCACGACCATCGCGTTCTCGAACGCGGCGCGCGTCATGATGTCGCGCGGCAAGAGATCGAGCTCGAGCAGGTGCTTGATCGCGGCGCCCGCGCGCCGGCACTCATCGAGCTTCGCGGGATCCTCGGCCGGCGTCGAAGAGCTGCCGGGCAGGCTCATGCCGAGCGCCTCGATCGCCGACGCCATCGTGTTGGCGGTGAACATGCCGCCGCACGCACCCGCGCCCGGACAAGCGTGCCGCACGATGTCGCGGCGCTCGTCCTCGTCGATCCGCTTCGCGATGAACTCGCCGTAGGACGTGAGCGCGGACACGATGTCGAGTGGGCGGCCCGCGCGGCTCCGGCCGGGCCGGATCGTGCCGCCGTAGACCATGATCGAGGGGCGGTTCACGCGGCCCATCGCCATCACGCAGCCCGGCATGTTCTTGTCGCAGCCCGGGATCGAGATGTTCGCGTCGTACCACTGCGCGCACATCACGGTCTCGATCGAGTCCGCGATCAGGTCGCGCGACTGGAGCGAGTACTTCATCCCCTCGGTGCCCATCGACGTGCCGTCGGACACGCCGACCGTGTTGAAGCGCATGCCGACCAGGCCCGCCGCGGCGACTCCCTCCTTCACCGCCGCGGCGAGGTCGAGCAGGTGCATGTTGCACGGATTGCCCTCGAACCAGACGCTTGCGATGCCGACCTGGGCCTTGTCCATGTCGGCCTCGCCGAGGCCCACCGCGTAGAGCTGCGCCTGCGAGCCGCCCTGCGACTTCGGCTGGGTGATCCGGCTGCTGAATTTGTTCAGCTCGGCCACGACTGCTCCGCGCCTAACGCGAGATCACGTGCATGATGTTGGGACGGCTGCCGCGGAAGAAGTGGATGAAGCTGTCGGTCCAGCCGTACTTGGCGTGGAACACCGCGGTCACCCGCTCGCGCAGCTTCTCGTTCTCGATGAACTCGGCGCGCAGCGGATACTCCACGCCCTCGATCCGCAACACCACGTCGGCCGGGTTGCGCCGGATGTTCGCGCCCCAGGTGCTGCCGCCGGTGCGGATGAAGCCCTGCCCGTCGAGCACCGCGAGCCAGATCGTGGTCTCCCTCGCGGAGCCATCCTCGTCGTGCGTGATCACTTCGATCCGCTCCACGGCAGCGACCTTGTCCCAGTTGGGCTCGGCGGCGCGCGCGCCCGTGGCGAGCACGAGGAAGACGAAGAGGACCGCGAACGGGGTCCGGGCCAAGCGCGCCTCCGGGTGTTGGCGCGCGAGGATAGCCCCGGGGGGCCTATCTACAAAGAGCGCCCGTCGGCGAATCTTCGCTGGATGCCCGAGAGATCGACGTCTTCGAGGCAGCGCACGTTGATGGCCGCCATCTCGGCGCCGTTCGAAACACCGAAGCCGAACGGCGCGCAGCCGCACTTCGGGCAGAAGTGATGCTTGATGACGTGTTTGTTGAAGGTGTAGGTGGACATCGACGATTCGGGGGTCTTCAGTGCGAACTGGGTGCGCGGTACGAACCAAAGCAGGTACCCCTTGCGACTGCAATGGGTGCAATTGCACTCCATCGCCGTGTCGAAGTCGCCCTGGGCCTCGAATCGGATCTGCCCGCAATGGCAGCTGCCTCGGTGGGTCATGATGGATCTCCGTCGTCTCGCAGCGCCCGCCGCAGAACCAACTCGGTCGCCGCGCCGATCCGCGGGTCGTGGCTCGCGCGCGGGCCCGCCACATTGAGAATGCCCGGGCCCACCTCGGTGATCCAGTTCCGGAGACGGGCCGCGGCCGCATCGGGAGCCAGCTCGTCGAGGTCGAGATGCAGCACGGGCCTGCCCGCTCGCGTCGCCTCCTGCAGCGTCAGCAGCGATCCCCCGGACAGTAGCCCGTGCGACAGGATCAGCGTGGCATCGGAATCACGGACGTTGCGCGCCGTGCGCACGGCGGGGTCGGTGGATTCGGTCTCGATCAGCCCGGAGTAGTGCTCCGGAATGCGCCCGTCCTCGGCGAGGCGCCCCTTCGGCACCCATCCGCCGATCCGGATGCCGTTCGCGAGCGCGAAGTCGAGCGCGGCGCGATCGACGCCCGTCTGTCCGCCCGAGACGATCTTGTTGAGCATCGATTGGCCCGAGTTCGGCCTAATCCAGAAACTCCGCTTGTTCGACGAACCGCTCCTCGACGAAGTAGAGCTCGCCGGATTTCAAGCGTACGCGCATCCACCCGGGCCTGTCTCGAAGCGACTCGGCATGAACGGCCGGAGGCGGGCGCCGGGATCCATCGAAATCGGGGGCTCATCCACCTTGCGATACAGATCGATCATGCGCTCTTGCGCCGGCAGAGCTTCGACGCAGTCGTTCACGGCCCGCTCTTCCCGCTCGTATGCATCGCCCCATTTCAGACTCTGTTCCATGAGTCGGGCCGCTTCGCCCATCCATTTCTCTCGGCAATCGTGCGCGGCCCGCGTCTTCAGAATCGCGTTCGGAAACAGGCACAAGTCACGCCACTGGTCCCGGCGCTTGGATGCCTTGGGAGGATCCTCGCCCTGTCGCATCGCGGGATCAGATGTGTTCGCACTCGGACAGATCCGTACCGTTGTAAGAATCGGGCGTCGGCGCGGCACAGGAAGTGCTGATCGCGAAGATGATTCGGGCTACGACGCGACTCCATGTCACCGTAGCTACAGCAACTCCTCCCACGCGCTCAGCGTGCGGTCGCGCGGGGCGAGTTCCACGCGCGATTCGCGGTCGAGGATCAGCGTGGGGCGAACGGCGGGGTCGTGGCGCGGCCACGGCGGAATCGCGCCGTTGTTCGGATCGCCGCTGCGCGCGAACGCGCACCACGTATCCATCACGGCTTCCGAAAGGCGATCCGCCTCCGGGCCGCTGCCCGAGAAGTCGGCCATCCCGGGCGCCGCCAGCGTGCCGAACACGAACGGCAACTCCACCGCATGGCACGCGCCGAGCGCGCCGTGCTGCGCGGGCGAGGGCCACGCGAACTCGTAGCCGTACACCGGCGCGTGCGCGGCCTGCGCGTCGGCGAGCCGCACCGCGGGGACGCGGAACACGCGATCGGTCTCGAACGCCGCGAACTGATCCGCGGGCGCCGCGCCGGGCGCGTGCTTGCGGTAGACGTCGCACAGTGCCGCGGCCGCCTCGCGACCGACGCTCTCCGACACGCGCGAGAGGAAGCCCGCGTCGTCCATCTCGCGCTGGCCGGGATCGAGGAACTCGAACAGACGCCACTCGTCGCGCGTGGTGCCCACCATCACGGGGACGCCCGCCGCGCTGCCCGCGCGCACGGCGGCGATCGGCCGCTCCGGGAGCGACGCCGTATCCGCGATCGGCTGGAATGCGAGCAGGAGACCCAGCTCGTTCACGCGCAGCGTGCACTGGAGCTGCGCCTCCAGGATCTGCTGAACCGACGCGCCGCGCAGCGCGCGCGGATCGCCGCGGCCGAGCGCGCGCACGAAGAAGTCGGCCACGCGCGCGGACGCCTCGCGGTCGTGCGCGTTGTGCGCGGCGCCGCTCTGCGGGATCGCGCGGTGGAACAGTCCGCGCGCGGCCGGACAGCCTAACAATGCGCCCACGCTCATCCCGCCCGCCGACTCGCCGAAGATCGCCACGTTGCCGGGGTCGCCGCCGAAGGCCGCGATGTTCGCGCGCACCCACGCGAGCGCGGCGATCTGGTCGCGCAGGCCGAGGTTGTCGGTACCCGCGAACTCGGCTCCCGAGCGCGCCTCGAGGTCGAGGAAGCCGAGCGCGCCGAGCCGGTAGTTGATCGTCACCACGACGACGTCGCCGCGCCGCGCGAGCGCGGCGCCGTCGTAGAGGAGCTGCGACCCCGCGCCGAGCACGAACGCGCCGCCGTGGATCCACACCATCACGGGCCGACGGCCCGCATCGGCGGCCGGTGTGTAGACGTTCAGGTAGAGGCAGTCCTCGTCCTGGCGGCCCACCTCCATTCCCGGCAGCACGCCCACGTCGAGCGCGTTCTGCGGCGCGGCGCCGCCGAATTCGCGGGCCGTGCGCACGCCGCTCCAGGGCTCGGCCGGTTCCGGTGCGCGGAAGCGCCGCGCGCCGACCGGCGGCTGCGCGTAGGGAATCCCCAGGAAGCGGTCGACCCCCTCGGCGCGGCGGCCCTCGAGCCGGCCCGACGCGATCTCGACGCGCGGCGCGCTCGGGGGGCTCACGAGGACATTCCGCGCGCCGGCAGGCCCGCCGCGCGATAGATCGCGTCGATCACTCGCATGTTCGCGATCCCGTCGCGCGCATCGCTCGACATCGGCGGACCTCCGCGCACGTGCTCCGCGAACGCGCGGAGCTGGCAGGTGTAAGTGGCATCGCCCGGGATCCGCTCGCGCGTGGTGCGCTCTCGCTTCACGAGCTTGAGCGAATGGAAGAAGTGCGGCGCGAGCGGGTTCAGCACGCGCATCTCCCCGTCGCTGCCGATCGCCAACGCCTTGAGCGCGAGCAGCCGCGCCGAGAACAGCGAGGCGGTGACGCGCGCCGTGCGGCCGTCCGGGAAGCGCAGGTCGGCGCGCATGTAGCGATCGACTTTCGGCCTCGCGAGCCGCGCCTCCGCACCCACCACCTCCGGTTCCGCGCCGGCGAGCCAGCGCACCATGTTCACCGTGTAGCAGCCCGCGTCCATCATCGCGCCGCCCGCGAGCTCCCAGGAGTAACGGATGTCGTTCGGGAACGGCAGCGGAAAGCAGAGCATCGCCTCGATGTGACGGACTTCGCCGATTTCCGTCTGAACCGCTTCGCGCATGCGCGCCGCGAGCGGGTGGTAGCGCCAATGGAACGCCTCGGTGAGCACGCGCCCGGTGCGCTGCGCGGCCTCGGCCATCTGCGCCGCCTCGGCGGCGTTCGAGGCGATCGGCTTCTCGCACAGCACGTGCTTGCCCGCCTCCAGCGCGCGGATCGACCACTCGGCGTGCAGTCCGTTGGGCAGCGGGTTGTAGATCGCGTCGATCGCGTCGTCGGCGAGCAGCGCGCCGTAGTCCTTGTGGACCCGGGCGATCCCGTGGCGCGCAGCGAATTTGTGTGCGCGCGCGGCATCGCGCGCGGCGACCGCGACCACCTGCACCTCGGGCACTTCGCGCGCGGGGCGGATCAGCGCCATCGGCGCGATCTTGGCGGCGCCGAGGACGCCGATGCGCAGCGGTCGATCGCTCATGGGACCCTCGTCAGGCGGCGCGTGTTATGCGGGGAGCGCCGCGTCGGTGATCTCGACGACGTTGCCGCTCGGGTCCCGCAGGATCGCGCGCGCGACGCCGTCGGGTCCGCGACCCGGGTCGACCGCGAACCCGCACCCGCGCCCGCGCAGCCGCGCGACGAGGCCGTCGAAGTCGCCCGTGTGCAGCGCGATGTGAGGGCCGATCGGAGCCGCGGGCGGCTCGAAGACCGGCTGCTCGAACACGTGCAGCTCGATCGCGCCGAGTCGGTACCACGCGCCCGGGAAGCGGTTGCCGACCGCGGCGGGCCGCTCCAGCTCCTCGAGCCCGAGCAGCTCGCCGTAGAATTCGCGCGCTGCGGCGGCGTCGCGCACGACGATCGCGACGTGGTGACAGGCGTCGATCGGGGGTTTCATCGCGGCTCCGCAATGGGGGCGCGATCGGCGACGCTAGCTCACCCGGGCCACCGCGCTCGTGTTATCTATCCCGCATGCTCATTCCCCCGGCGCCGCGGCCGTTCTCCGCGCTGCGCGTGCTCGATCTCTCGACCGAGATCGCGGGCCCCTACGCCACCAAGCTGCTGTGCGACCAGGGCGCCGACGTGCTCAAGATCGAGGAGTCGCCGGGGGACCCGCTGCGCCGGCGCACGGCGGCGCGGATCGAACTGCCGGAGGGCGCCGATTCCGCGCTGTTCCAGTTCCTGAACGCGGGCAAGCGCGCGGCGGTCTGCGGCACCGACGACGCGGCCCGGTGCGCGCGCGTGCGCGAGCTGGCGCGGGGGGCGGACGTGCTGTTCGAGAGCGGCGGCCCGGCCGCGCTGGCGCGGCGCGTCGGAAGCGTCGCGGAGCTGCGCGCCGCGAACCCGCGACTCTCTGTGGTGTCGATCACGCCCTGGGGCACGACTGGGCCCTGGGCCGATCGCCCGGCCACCGAGTGGACCCTCCAGGCCGCCACGGGCTTCACCGCGCGGCGCGGCATCGCCGAGCGCGGCCCGGTGGGTGCGGGCGGACGGCTCGGCGAGTACGCCGCGGGCGCGTTCGCCGCGGTCGCGGCGCTCGCTGCCTGGACCGGCGCACGAGCGAGCGGCGCCGGGCGACACGTCGACGTGTCGATCTTCGAGGCAATGATCGCGTGCGGCCCCGTGTTCGCCGACCTGAACGGCCAGTTCATCGGCGGGCTCCTGCCGATGTACTTCGACGTCCCGTCGATCGAGCCCGCGGCCGACGGCTGGGTCGGATTCGCGCCCGTCACGAGCCAGCAGTGGGAGGACTTCTGCCTGATGATCGGGCGGCCCGAGATCGGGCGCGAAGAGCGCTTCCGGTGGGCGCAGGAGCGGTCCGCGCATCTCGCGTTCTTCCACGAGGTGGTCCACGCGTGGACGCGCGTTCGCAAGGTCTCCGAGATCCTCGAGCAGACGGAGCTGCTGCGGATCCCTTCGGCGCCGATCGGCAACGGAGCGACGCTCCCGCGCACCGATCACTTCATCGAGCGCGGCGTGTTCGTGGAGAATCCGGGCGGCTTCCTCCAGCCGCGCGTCCCGTTCGCACTCGCCGAAGTTCCGCGCGCGGCGATCGCGCGGGCGCCGCAGCTCGGCGAGCACACGCTGGAGTGGAACGCGGCGCGGGGTGAGCAGCCCGCGGTCGGCTGCGGCGGCGAGGATGGCCCGCTGGCGGGCCTGCGCATCGTGGACCTCACCGCGTTCTGGGCGGGGCCGTTCGCGACCAACCTGCTCGCGATGCTCGGCGCCGAGGTGATCAAGGTCGAATCGATCCAGCGGCCCGACGGGATCCGCTTCGTGAATGCGAAGCCGGGCCCGCCCGTTTGGGAGGCGAGCTCGATCTTCCAGGGCGTCAACACGGAGAAGCGCGCCATCACGCTGCGGCTCGACCACGAGGAGGGGCGCCGCGCGCTGCGCGCGCTCATCGAGCGGGGCGACGTGCTGATCGAGAACTTCTCCGCGCGCGTGCTCGAACAGTTCGAGCTCGGGTGGGAGACTCTCTCGGCCTGGAACACGCAGCTCGTGCTGGTGCGGATGCCCGCGTGGGGCCTCGACGGCCCGTGGCGCGACCGCACGGGCTTCGCGATGAACATCGAGCAGGCGTGCGGGATCGCGTGGCGCAGCGGATACCCGGACCTCCCGATCAACGCGGCCGTGTGCGACCCGATCGGCGGACTGCACGCGGTGGTGGCGCTATTCGCGGCGCTCGAGCACCGGAGCCGCACCGGCCGCGGTCAGCAGGTGGAGGTGCCGCTCGTGGAGCCGGGGCTCAACCTCGCCGCGGAGCAGGTGATCGAGCACAGCGCCTACGGAGTGCTGCTGGGCTCCGAGGGCAATCGCGGGCCCGACGCCGCGCCGCAGGGCGTCTACGCCGCGCGCGACGGCGAGCGCGTCGCGATCGCGGTGGCCGACGAAGCGCAGTGGTGCGCGCTGGCCGCGGTGTTTGCGGGCTCGCACGCGCTGTTCGCCGACGCGAGCCTCGCGTCCGCGGAGGCGCGCCGCGCGCGGCACGACGCGATCGACGCCGCACTCGCGCAGGCCTGTGCGGCGCACGGCGCGGCCGAGATCGCCGACCGGCTCGCCGCGGCGGGCGTGCCCGCGCAGGTGCTCGCGAACGCACACCGCGTCATGCCGCACCCGCAGCTCGAGCACCGCGGCTACTACCAGTCGCTCGAGCATCCGCACACCGGCCGTGCGCGCTACCCGGGTCTGCCGTTCGTGGGGCTCGCCGACGGGCGGCCGCGCCGCCCGCCGCCTACGCTCGGCCAGCACAATCGCGAGGTGCTCGCGGGCGAGCTCGGCATCGCGCCGGGCGAGCTCGCGCGCTGGGAGCGCGAGGGCATCATCGGAACCCAGCCGGCCTGGATCCAGGCCCCACCGGGAGGAGAGTCATGAAGCTCGATCCGAATCGCACCTGGAAGCTCGTGGAGAAACGGCTCGCCGACGAGCGCGACCCGACGCTGCGCCGCAACCTCGAACTCGTGCTCGCGCACATGAAGGCGGAGGCGCGCGCCGACATCGAGGGCGTGGTCGCGACGCTCACCGAGCGGCCGCGCTACGTCACATACGGAAGTCCCGACGATCCGATCCTGAACCCGAGCGGCAGCAAGGACGCGGTGCGCCGCTTCTACGACGCCACGATCGTGCAGACCGGAGCGTTCCGGCTCGAGTTCGCCTGCGATCGCGTGATCGTCGACGCCGATTCCGTGTTCACCGAGGGCGTGATGCGCATGGCCTATCCTGGGGCGACGCTGCGCGCGATGGGCATCGAGGTGGACGACCCGGCCGCCTACTACGTGGGGGAGACCCGGATGGGCGTCGTGTGGCCGGTGGATCACGCGGAGGGAAGGCTCACGGGCGAGGAGACGTACTCGGGGACCGACATCTTCGCCGGCATCGCCGGGCGCAAGATCTCGCTCTCCGACATCGCACCGCTCGAGGCGTAGTGCGCCATCAACGCTCCGCGCGCACGCGCGGCAGCGGGCGCTGCTGATCGAGCGTCTGCACCGAGAAGATCCGGTCGTCGATCTCCGGGTTGATCGACAGCTTGCGCAATACCAGCTCGGTCGACGACCCGTGCTCGAGGTGGCGCACCGAATAGCGCGTGGGCAGCAGGTGCCCCGCCTCCGAGTGCATGGCGGAGCGCGGCGTCTCGATCACGCGGTAGGGCGTCTGGGCATCGCGCGCGAAATAGCGGTACTCGAGGATCGCGCGATCGGGCGCCACCGCGAGCACCATCGCGGCGTAGGCGCGCGGATCGCGCGGCAGCGCCCGGATCATCGTGCAGTGCTCGCCCGCCACGTCCTCGGGGGGCAGCGGCTCCACCGCGAAATCGCCCGCGCGCTGGCGCTCGAAATCCTCGTAGGTGAGGTCGCTGCCGAGGAACGAGTCGAGCCGCTGCACGCCGGCGACGCGCCGCGCGCGCAGCAGTGCGGGCAGGTACACGAATGTGTCGCGGCCGCCGCCCTCCACCTCGGAGATGAACACGGTGAGCCCGCGCAGGCTCGCGGGCTCGAGCACGCGCCCGATCGACTGGGCCCGGCCGCCGATCCGCTTCGAGACCGCCTGGACCAGGCGCCGCTGCTCGCTGCCCCCGCGGTCGCGCACCACGATCTCCATCTCGGAGATCAGGTCGACCTCGTAGCGGTTCGCGAAGGCGGCCTCGAGCACCGCCGCGGGGCTCTCGGCGACCGGCGCCTGCGCGCCCGCGGCCCATGCGATCGCGAGACAGACCACGAGCGTCATGACGCAGCGCATCGACGCAGCCTACCTCCGTCGTCATGTATCGTAATCCGGCGGGGGGTTCTCGATGGCTGCCGGGCGCTACCAGCTGGTAGACCGCTACCTCGCGGATTCGGGAGCGGTGTTCCTGACCGGGCTCCAGGCGCTCGCGCGCCTGCCGCTCGAGCAGCTGCGCGCCGATCGCCGCGCCGGCCTGAACACCGCCGCGCTGATCTCGGGGTACCCCGGCTCGCCGCTGGGCGGCTACGACGTGACGGTCGCTTCCGTGGCAAGGCTCGCGCCCGACCTCCCGGTGATCTGCCGGCCCGCGATGAACGAGGAGTATGCGGCGAGCGCGGTGATGGGCTCGCAGCTCGCCGCCGCGCAGCCCGACTGCCTCTACGACGGCATCGTCGGCATCTGGTACGGCAAGTCGCCCGGGGTCGACCGCGCCACCGACGCGCTGCGCCACGCGGTGTACGCGGGCACCTCGATGCACGGCGGCGCGGTGGCGATCGTAGGCGACGATCCGGCTGCGAAGAGCTCGACGCTGCCCTCTTCCTCCGCGGGTGCGCTCGCCGACATGCACATGCCGGTGCTCTACCCCGGCGATCCCGCCGAGGCGCTCGACCTCGGCCGCCACGCGATCGCGATGTCGCGCGCGACGGGGCTGTGGTCGGCGCTCAAGATCGTGGCCGACGTCGCCGACGCCACCGCCTCCGTGCACCTGCACCCGGAGCGGATCGTGCCCGTGATGCCGCGCGTGGACGGCGAGCTCTACCGCCACCGCCCCGACGCAATCCTGCTCGCGCCATTCAGCGTCGAGCGCGAGCGCGAGATCTACGAGGTGCGCTACGAGCTCGCGCGCCAGTACGCCGCCGAGAACGGGCTCAATGTGGTCGCGGTCGATCCGCCGACCGCCGCGCTCGGCATCGTGGCGTCGGGCATCACCTATCGCGAAGTGCGCGAGGCGTTCACGCGACTGGGCGTGTCGAGCGACGACGAGATCCGCTCGTGCGGCATCCGCCTGCTCAAGATGGGCATGCCGCTGCCGTTCGATGCGGGCACGATCCGGAGCTTCGCGCGCGGGCTGCGCGAGGTGTTCGTGATCGAGGAGAAGCAGCCCAACATCGAGGGGCTGATCAAGGACGCCCTCTACGGGCTCGCGGACCGCCCGCTCGTGGTCGGCAAGACCGACGAGCTCGGCGAGCCGCTCGTGCCCGGACACGGCGCGCTCGATGCGGACATCCTCGTGCCGATCCTGCGCGGACGGATCGAGGCGCGCGTGGGCGTGCGGCTTGCGGCCGAGGAGATCCTCCCGGGCCGCGCGCTCGCGCCGCTCTCGGTGCAGCGCACGCCGTTCTTCTGCTCGGGCTGCCCGCACAATCGCAGCACCGAGGTGCCCGAGGGCTCGCTCGTCGGCGCAGGAATCGGCTGTCATACGATGGTGATGCTGATGGACCCGGAGCGCATCGGCAGCGTGACCGGAGTCGCGTGCATGGGCAACGAGGGCACACAGTGGATCGGCATGTCCGACTTCGTCGCGCGCAAGCACTTCGTGCAGAACCTCGGCGACGGCACGTACTTCCACTCCGGCCAGCTCGCGATCCAGGCCGCGGTCGCCGCGAACGTGAACATCACCTTCAAGCTGCTCTACAACGGCACGGTCGCGATGACCGGCGGCCAGCATCCACAGGGCCAGCTCGCGGTGCCCGATGTGGCGCGGATCCTGCGCACGCAGGGCGTCGCGCGCGTGCTGATCACCACGGAGGACACCGAGCGCTACCGCGACGCGGCGCTGCCGAGCGGTGTGGAGGTGTGGGACCGCAAGCGCCTGATGGAGGCGCAGCACGTGCTCGCGGAGACGCCCGGGGTGACGGTGCTGATCCACGACCAGGGCTGCGCCGCAGAGGCGCGCCGACTTCGCAAGCGCGGGAAGATCCCGACGCCGGACCAACGCGTCGTGATCAACCACCGCATCTGCGAGGGCTGCGGACACTGCGGCGAGGTCTCCAACTGCCTCTCGGTGCAGCCGATCGACACGCCGTTCGGACGCAAGACCGAGATCGATCAGACTACCTGCAATCTCGACTTCTCGTGCCTCGAGGGCGACTGCCCGTCGTTCATGACGATCACGCCGAAGAAGCGCCAGGCCAGACGAGCGCGCAGGGAAGAGATGGCGGCGGTGCGCGCGCAGCTGCCCGAGCCGCCGATCGATCTTCCCGATCCCGCGCGCATCGTGCCCGACGACGAGTTCGCGCTGCGGATCACCGGGATCGGCGGCACGGGCGTGGTGACGGTGGCCCAGGTGCTGGGCACGGCGGCGATGCTCGACGGCTACCACGTGCGCGGGCTCGATCAGATCGGGCTCTCGCAGAAGGCCGGTCCCGTGGTGAGCGACCTGCGCCTGTCGCGCTCGCAGCCGACCGCCACCAACCGTCTCGGCGAGGGGCAGGCGGACCTGCTGCTCGCGTTCGATCAGCTCGTCGCGGCGTCCGAGCGGGGACTGCTCGTGGCGGACCCGTCGCGCACCGCGGTGGTGGGCTCGACGTCGCCGACGCCGACCGGCGAGATGATCACGCACCCGGGCGTGCGGCTGCCGTCGCCGGGCGACCTCACGCGCCGGATCGCGGGCGTCACGCGCGGCGACGCGCAGCACTGGGCCGACGCATTCGGCATCACCGAGGACCTGTTCGGTCGCGCCACCACCGCGAACATCTTCGTGGTGGGCATGGCCTATCAGTCCGGCTGCCTGCCGATCAGCGCGAAGCACATCGAGGAGGCGATCGGCCTCAACGCCACTGCGGTGGAGGCGAATCTGGCGGCGTTTCGCTGGGGCCGCGCGCAGATCGCGGCGCCGCAGGCGGTGACCGCTGCGCGCCGCGTCGAGCTCGGCGACGACGTCGAGGTGGTGGAGTCCGCGCACGTCGTGCCCGATGCGATCGCGCAGCGGATCGCCGCGCTCGGCCCGCCCGCATTTCAGGCCGCGCTCACGCGCTATGCGGCCGAGCTGTGCGCCTGGCAGAGCGCGCGCACGGCGCGCGCGTGGCTCGAGGTGCTCGAGCGCGTGAGCGCTCGCGAACGCGAAGTGTCACCCGATTCCACGCGTCTGCTCGAGGCGATCGCGGCCAATCTGTTCAAATTGACCGCGTACAAGGACGAGTACGAAGTCGCGCGCTTGATGACCGACGCCGATGGGCTGGCCGCGGCGCGCGAGGTCGCGGGCAAGCGCGGCAAGATCGCATGGCGGCTCCATCCCCCGATCCTGCGCGCGATAGGCCTCTCGCACAAGATCGCGATTCCAGGCTGGATGGGACCCGCGGTGCGGCTGCTCGCGAAAGGCAAGCACCTGCGCGGCACGCCGCTCGACCCGTTCGGCTACACCCACGTGCGTCGGATCGAGCGCGCGCTGCCCGGCGAGTACGTCGCGTCGGTCGACCGCGTGCTGTCGAAGCTCTCGGCCGCGAACCTCGACGCTGCGGTGAAGCTCGCCGAGCTGCCCGACCTCGTGCGCGGCTACGAGGAGATCAAGGTCCGGCGTGTGGAAGACTACCGCCAGCGCCTGCGCGAGGCACTCTCCGCGTTCGAGTAGGTCCCCGATCTGCCAGGCCCCAACGATTGCCGGTGCGTTAGTCTGCGCGCGCGGCGTTACACTCGCGCCGCATGCCGCGCCCGGTCGCCACCGCGCTCGTCCTCCTCGCCGTCGCCCCCCTTCTGGGCGCGAAGTCGCTCCCGTCGATCGCGCGCACGCAGATCATCCTGCTCGAAGGAGCGCTCGAAGCTTTCCGGATCGACCACGGGCGGTATCCGACCACCGACGAGGGCCTGGCTGCGCTCGCCGAGCGACCGGAATACCTCTGGTCGGGCCGGGTTCCCGTAGATCCCTGGGGACGCCCGTTCCTCTATCGCAGCCCCGGCGAGCGCAATCCCGAGCGGTTCGACCTCGGGTCGCTCGGAGCGGACGGCGCGCCCGGCGGCGACGGGATCGCGGCGGACATCGGGAACTGGCCCGGCGGCTTCGCGGCGCTCGAGGGGATGGAGCGCGAAGGCGCGTCCCACTTTCCGTTCCTGATGGGGTTGCTGGCGGGCGGCGCGGTCGGCTTGCCGATCTACCTGTACGGCGTGCTCTCGGCGGCGCTCGGACGTCGGAGCTGGAGTTCCGCGGTCGTCGGAGCGCCGCTCATCACCGCAATTTCTCTGATCCTCGCGTGTATGCTCGTCGCTCTCTGGTTTCCGAGCATCGATTGAAGAGCGACTCGAGCCCGCCCAGTTTGCCCCGGACGTTTGGCGACGGCGCTCAGGCCGGGATGTCCGCCTTCGACCACTTCCCGTCGGTCGCCATCGCGGGCAACCAGGTCTCGACGATCTTGCCGTTCTCGATGCGGAACGTCTGCACCCAGTCCCACTGCATCGCGCCGTTCACGTGCCACGTGCCGACCGCGGTGACGTAATCGCCCTCCGCCATCAGGAAGTAATGGAAGTCGGAGATCTTCCAGTCCTTCACCGTGGCGCGGAGAGAGTCCCGATACTCCTCGGCGGTTACCGTGCGGGTCCCGCCGAAGTCGTGACGCGTGTAGGTCGGTCCGGCGATCTGCGGCACCAGATCGAAATTGCAGTGCGCCCACATCTCGTCGTACCAGCGGCGCAGCACCGCCTTGTTCGCGGCTTCGCGGCTCACGAGAGCTCGTACGCCTCGGGCTTCGGCGCTGCCATCTCCGCGCGGAAGCGATCGAACGTCCACGGCCACGTCATCGGGACGCCGCGGTCGTCGAGGTACCAGCTGCGGCAGCCGCTGCTCCAGATCGTGTTGCGCGCGGCCTCGACGCGCTCGGCCTCGAGCTGTTCGGTGGCCGGCGCCGACACCGCGATCTCGCGCGCACGCCCGGTTCTGAACCAATCGACCAGCTTCGCGATGTAGCTGAACTGGATCTCGGCGACCTCGATCAGCGAGAAGTTGCCGACGGGTCCGTTGGGCCCGTTCAACATGAAGAGATTCGGGAAGCCCGGGATGGAGATCGACAGATATGCGAGCGGGCGCTTCTCCCAGAACTCGGCGAGCCGCACGCCGCCCTTGCCGATCACGTCGATCGGGCGCAGGAAGCGGTCGACCTGGAAGCCCGTGGCGAGCACGAGCACGTCGAGCTCGTGCAGGCGCCCGTCGGCGGTGCGCACGCCGCGCGGCTCGATCCGCTCGATCGGCGCGGTGACGAGCTCGGCGTTCGGACGCTGGATCGCCTCGTAGAAGTTGGACGAGATCACGAGCCGCTTGCAGGCGGCGCGGTAGTTCGGGCGCAGCCGATCCCTCAGTTCCGGATCGCGCACGTTGTCTTCGAGGTTCTTCAAACAAGCCGCCGCGATCGCCTGCATCGCGGGTGAGTCGGCGTCGACGAGCCCGCTCGCGAAGCCCTCGGCGAACAGCTTCGAGAGATCGTTGTGGAACCCATTCAGGAGGCCCGGCTCGTCGCGAAACGCCCGCTGCTCTTCCGCGGTATAGGGGGGGTTCTCCTGCGGCATGATCCACTGCGCCGTGCGCTGGAACAGCGAGTACTTCGCCACACGCTCGCTCAATGCACCCGTGATCTGCACCGCGGTGGACCCGGTGCCGATCACGCCGACGCGCCGGCCGTCGAGCGGCACCGAGTGGTCCCAGCGCGCGCTGTGGAACGCCGAGCCCGCGAACGAATCGATGCCCTCGAACGGCGGTACCTTGGGATGATGGAGCACGCCGGTGGCGGCGATGATGATGTCCACCTCGTCGCGGTGCCCGCCCGCGGTCTCGACGCGCCAGCGCCCGCGATCGTAGCTGCACCGCACCACCTCGTCGCCGAACCGGAAGGACGGCAACACGCCGTGCTCGGCGGCGGTGCGCTCGAGATAGGCCTGGATCTCCCCGCCTGGTGAATAGCGGTGACTCCAGTTGGGATTCAGTGCAAACGAGTAGCTGTAGAGGTGGGATGGGACATCGCAACCGAGCCCGGGATAGGTGTTCTCGCGCCAGGTGCCGCCGAGCCGGCTCGCCTTCTCGTAGACGGTGAAGTCGGTGAGACCGGCCTCCTTGAGCTTGATGGCTGACAGGATGCCCGCCATGCCGGCGCCGATGATCGCGAACCGCACGTCCCGCATCGCGACTAAACCGGCCGCCGCTGTGAGAGCCCTAGCGCGTTCTCGCGCATCACGAGGCGGATCTCCTCGCCCGTGAGCCCCTTCAGGTCGTACGCGTAGTCGGTCGGCTCGGCGAGGCCCTCTGCGTGCGGCCAGTCCGAGCCCGCCACCATGTTCTCGGCGCCGACGAGGTCGCGCAGCAGCGCGATGTCGTCCTCGTGGAACGGAGCGATCCAGATGTGGCGGCGGAACGTCTCGCACGGATCCTCGGCGAAATAGCTCGGCTCCTGCCCGTAGATGCGCTCCATCGACTGGAACAGCCACGGCACCCAGAACGAGCCCATCTCGATGCTCGCGATGCGCAGGTTCGGGAAGCGCTCGAACAGCTGGTGCGAGATCAGTGCCGCGAAGAGGTCGAACGGCGGCTTCGAGGGCATCGTGATGCTGCGGAACGGCGAGGCCTTGAAGCTCTCGGTGGTGCCGCCCTCGCCCCAGTCCTTCGAGTAGTCGCCGTAGCCCGAGTCGCCCCCGTGGTACACGACCACGACGCCGGAGTCGTTGACGAGCCGCCAGAACGGGTCGAAGTACGGGTCGGCCGGCGAGCGGCTGCCGCCCGCGTTGTACACGAACGAGGGCCGCATCACGACGAAGCGCGCGTCGTTCGAGAGCGCCCATTCGAGCTCGCGGATGCCGCGGTCGCGGTCCATGATCGAAATGTAGGGCGCGGCGTAGATCCGCTCCTTGTACGAGAAGCCCCAGTCCTCGAGCAGCCAGCGGTTGAAGGCCTCGAATGCGCAGTGCACCGCCTCGGTGTCGCGCTTGAGCGCCTCCTCCATGCCGACGCCCAGCGTCGGGAAATAGAGCGCCCTCTCGATCCGCTGCTTCGTCATCACCTCGAGCCGCGCGTCGCGATCGCGGTACTCGCGCCGGATCGGCTC
>DATFWW010000218.1:0-15238 GCA_035258825.1 Myxococcota bacterium | reverse complement strand
GCGCACGCCGGCCCAGCTGCTCGAGCAGCAGGTGGTCGAGAACCCGATCAACGGCGGAAGACGTCTCGTGTTCCAGGTGAAGCCGCCCGACGACGAGCCGGTCGAGCTGCGCGCCTTCCTGCGCCACGGCGGAGACGTGATCACCGAGACCTGGTCCTACCAGTTGCACCCGTGAGGACCCGATCGTGAGTGAGCGGCCGTTTCGCGACCTGCACCTCGTGCGCGATGCAGCCGCGGACGAGGCCCGGCCCGCGCTTCCGCTGGAGACCATCCTTCAGGATTGGCCCGGCGCGCTCGCGCGCGTGTCCACCTATCTGCGCGAGATCGGATTTCCGCTTCCGGACGTGCGCAGCTTCGCCGCGCGCGCGGTGGAGCGCGCGCTCGGGCGGCACCGGCACACGGGCGCCGTGACCGACGCGGTCGACGAGTCCGAGCGCCTCCTGCTCCAGTCGAAGCCGCTCGCCGACGACGCGCGCGCGGAAGGCCGTCTCGCGGAGTTCGCGCGGTGGCGGTTTGCGGCCTGGCAGGCCGGCGGCGTGCGCGACGACCACGAGCCGCTCGCGCCGCGGCCGTTCGCGCCTACACCGCCGCTCCTGCGCGGGTCGATGGTGCCCGCGCTCTACCGCGGGCGCCGGCTCGGCGAGCGGCGGCGCCGCCGCCGCCGCGGCGAACACCACGATCCCGAGCGTCCGGCGCGGCGCGAGCGGCGCGGCGCACGCCAGCCCTGGGACTCGCGCGGCCGGCGCCGCCGCGCGCTGCTCCTGCTGCTCGTGATCGCGCCGAGCGTCGGCGCGGGCGCCGCGTTCCTCTCCACAATTCCGGCGACGGTCTGGTACCCGGTCGAGCTCGCGATGGCGATCGCGTTCGGCGCGCTGTTCGGCTGGATCTCCGTCGGCTTCTGGACGGCCGTGTTCGGATTCGTCTTGCTATTGCGCGGCGGCGACCGCTTCTCGATCACGAAGACCGAGGCAGAGCCGAGCGACCCGATCGACCCGGCGGTGCGCATCGCGATCGTGATGCCCGTGAAGGACGAATCGGTCGAGCGCGTGTTCTCGGGGCTGCGCGCGGTGCGCGCTTCGCTCGCCCGCGCGGGCGCACTGGACGCGTTCGATTTCTTCATCCTCTCCGACAGCGCCGATCCGGACCGCTGGATCGACGAGGAGGAGGCGTGGGCGCGCTGGAACCGCGAGAACGATTTTCGCGGCGGCATCTACTACCGCCACCGGCGCGTCCGACGCAAGCGCAAGAGCGGAAACGTCGCGGACTTCTGCCGCCGCTTCGGCCGCCGCTACCGGTACATGGTCTGCCTCGACGCCGACAGCGTGATGAGCGGCGATTGCATCGTGCGCCTGGTCGGGATGATGGAGCGCAACCGGCACGTCGGGATCATCCAGAGCGCGCCCGCCGTGGTGCGAGCGCGCTCGCTGTTCGCGCGCATCCAGCAGTTCGCGGCGCGGCTCTACGGGCCGATGTTCGCGGCGGGCATGCACTACTGGCAGCTCGGCGACAGCCCCTACTGGGGCCACAACGCGATCATCCGCGTCGCGCCATTCATGCGCTATTGCGGGCTGCCGCGGCTGTCGGGCAAGCCGCCGTTCGGCGGCGACATCATGAGCCACGACTTCGTCGAGGCGGCGCTCCTGGGCCGCGCGCGATGGTCGATCTGGCTCGCGTTCGACCTCGAGGGAAGCTGGGAGGAGACACCCGGGTCGCTGCTCGAGGAGATGCAGCGCGACCGCCGCTGGTGTCAGGGCAATCTCCAGCACCTGCGGCTGTTGTTCACCGAGGGAATCGTGCGCGTACACCGCGGGCTGTTCCTGAACGGGATCTTCTCGTACGTCTCCGCGGTGCTCTGGCTCGGGTTCCTGATCGTCTCCTCCGTCGAGGCGGTGCTGTGGTCGGTGTGGGGACCCAACTACTTCCCCGCCGAGCGCAGCCTGTTCCCGACCTGGCCCGTGTGGCGGCCGGAGCGCTTCGAGGCGCTGTTCGGCTCGGTGTTCGCGGTGCTCCTGCTGCCGAAGGTGCTGGGCTTCCTGCTCGCGGTGATCCAGCGCCGCGCGCCGGGGTTCGGCGGTGTGTTCGCGCTGGCGCGCAGCGTGCTGTGCGAGACGATCGCATCGGCGCTGTTCGCGCCGATCCGCATGACCTTCTACTGCCGGTTCGTGCTCATGAACATGATCGGTCGCGCCGTGACGTGGGGCGGCGGTCACGACGATCTCGACGAGACGGGCTGGTGGACGGCGCTGCGCCGCCACGGCCCGGACACGCTGGTGGCGCTCGGGTGGGCCTGGGGCGTGCGCGTGCTGCACCCCGACGCATTCTGGTGGCTGATACCCGTGGCCGGCGCGCTCGTCCTCTCGATACCGCTCTCGGTACTCGCGAGCCGCACGCGGCTGGGCACCGGCGCGCGGCGTTGGGGTCTGTTCGCGACGCCCGAGGAGACCTCCCCGCCGCCGGAGATCCGCGATCTCGAACACGAGCTCACCAACGCGTTTGCCGCCACCGCGTCGCGGCCTTCCGGCTTCGCGCGTGCGGTCGCCGATCCCGGCACCAACGCCGTGCACACCTGGCTGTTGCGCGGGCCGCGCAAGCTCGCGCCGCACATCCGCGCAGAGCGCGACGCGCTCGGGCTCCGCGCGCGCGACGCGGGCCCCGCAGCGCTAACCGACGCCGAGAAGCGATTGCTGCTCTCCGACGCGCCGTGCATGCAGAGCCTGCACGAGTCCGTGTGGCGGCTCGGAGATCCCGCCGCCTCGGCGCGGTGGGGCGTGGCGGGCTGATCAGCCGATCCTCTCCACCTCCACGTCCGCAGCGCGCTCGAGCGTCTGCAGCGTGGCGAAGCTTCGCCAGATGCGATTCCTCCCGCGCGCCACTCTGGCCCAATGGGGCGGCGCCGCGGCAACTCGCGTGCTTCCATCGCCGCGATGGAGGCGCGGGCGCTCGTGGTGGGAGGCGACGGCCGCATCGCACGCGCGCTGATCCCGGCGCTCGCGCGCCACGGCTACGAGGTGGTCGCGACCACGCGCCGGCGCGTGCCGGACGCCGCACGCGTCGAGCTCGACCTGGCGGAGGTCGCGCGGACCGGGTCTGCGCGGCTGCCCGATTGCGACGTCGCGTTCGTGTGCGCGGCGATGTCGAGCTATGCGGAGTGCCGGAGTGACGAGGCCGCCGCTCGCGCCGTGAACGTCGGTGCGCCCGCCGCAATCGCGCGCGCTCTGCGCGGAAGCGGCGCGCAGCTCGTGATCCTGTCGACGAACGGCGTGTTCGACGGCGAACAGCCGTTCCGCAGCGCGGGCGACACGCCCGACGGCGCCACCGCCTACGGCCGCTCGAAGGCCGCTGCCGAGCAGCTCGTGCGCGCGATCGATCCGGACGCGGCGGTGCTGCGCCTCACGCGCGTGTTCCGCGCGGGCGAGCCGCTGCTCGCGGGCTGGGCCGATCGACTGCGCGCGCGCGAGCCCGTCGAGGCGTTCGCCGACATGGTTGCCGCGCCAGTCGCCGTCGACCACGCCGCCGCCGCGCTGGTCGCTATCGCGCGGCGCCGCGCGGCGGGGATCCTCCAGCTCTCGGCGCGGCGCGAGGTGTCGTACGTCCAGATCGCGCGCCACATCGCGGCGCGCGCCGGCGCGCCACTGGAGCTCGTGCAGGCGGTCGCGGCGGCGACGCGCGGGATCGGGCCCGGCGAGGCCCCGCGACACGCGTCGCTCGCCTGCGAGGAGTTCCTGCCGGGCTTCGGGCTCGCGCCGATCGAGCCGTTCGACGTGGTCGACGCAGTGCTGCGCTAGTTCCCCACGATCGACACGAACGAGACGCACCGACCCGGCTGGCCGCCCAGGTTGTGCGTGAGACCGAGCTTGGGGGTGTCGATCTGACGCGCACCGGCCTCGCCGCGCAGCTGCAGCCACATCTCGTACATCATGCGCAGCCCGGAGGCGCCGATCGGATGGCCAAAGCTCTTCAGGCCGCCGTCAGGGTTCACGGGTTGTGCGCCGTCGAGGTCGAAGCGGCCCGCGAGCACGTCCTGCCAGCCCTTGCCGCGCTCGGAGAAGCCCATGTCCTCCATCAGTACGAGCTCGGTAGCCGTGAAGCAGTCGTGCACCTCGGCCATCGAGATCTCTTCGCGCGGGTTGGTGACGCCAGCCTGCTGGTAGGCGTCCTGCGAGCTCTCCACGACCTCGTTGAACGTGGTGAAGTCGTAGTCCTGGTTGAAGTACCCCTCGGCCGGCCCGGCCACGAACGAGAGCGCCTTGATGAAGATCGGGTGATCCGTGTACTTGTGCGCGTCCTCGGCGCGACACAGGATCGCGGCGGCCGAGCCGTCCGAGACGCCCGAGCAGTCGAACACACCGAACATGCCCGCGACGCGCGGGCTGTTCATGATCGTCTCCATCGGCACCTCTTTCTGGAACTGGGCCTTCGGGTTCTTCGCGCCGTTCACGTGGTTCTTCCACGCGATCCGGGCGATCACCTCCTTGAGCTCGCCCTCGGAGACGCCGTACTTCTTCGCGTAGGCGGGCGCGAGCAGACTGAACATCGCGGGCGCCGACATGTTCGCGACGGTGCCGTCGTCGGGCGGCCGGGTGCCGACGAGGCCGGAGTAGCCGGAGTCCTTGAGCTTCTCGACGCCGATCGCCATCACGAGGTCGTACGCGCCCGACGCCACTGCATAGGCCGCGTTGCGCATCGCCTCGCTGCCCGTCGCGCACATGTTCTCGAGCCGTGTGACCGGCTTGTAGTCGAGCTTGAGCGCCTCGGAGAGCACCAGGCCCGACGTGCCGCTGCCCATCGTGCCGAGCCAGTAGGCGTCGACCCGTGCCGGGTCGATGCCGGCCGAGCGATAGGCCTCGCCCGCCGCGTCGACGAGCAGGTCGTCGGCGCCCTTGTCCCAGTGCTCGCCGAACGGCGTGCAGCCCATGCCCACGATCGCGACGCGGTCCTTGATCCCCCTGCTGCCCATGACTCGTACCTCTCTGGGGTGACTCTCCACCCGTTCGATCTTCGTTCGCCTTCGGCTCACTGCGCGCGCGGCTTCGCCGCGCTTGCCGCCTTAGCGGCGCGGGCGCGCCTTCCAGAAGTAGTTGTGGACTCCCTGCCCCGTGTAGAGGCGGCGGAACGTCATCTCGAGCTCGTCGCCGATCGCGACCTTCGTCGGCTCGACGTCGGTGAGCTCGCACGCCAGCCGGCCACCGCCCTCGTAGTCGAGCACGGCGGCCACCGTCGGCGGCTGCAGCGAGTAGGCGAGATGGTCGAGTGTGTAGGTCGCGATCCGGCACGGTCGGTTCGCGAACGGCTGATCCGCCATCTGGTCGACTGCACCGCACGAGCTGCAGACGCGCTGCGGCGGCAGCTGGCCCGCGCCACATGCGGTGCAGCGCGAGCCGACGAAGCCGAGCTTCCAGTCCTCGCTGCGGTGCATCGGCGGCGCCGCGGGGCGCTGGGGCTCGGGCCGGCGCGGCGGCTCGAACGGCAGGATCCCGCGCCACTTGAGATAGGTGTTGTACGCGAGGTCGTTGCGCTTCGACGCGATCCAGGCGTCGACGGAGTGCCTCGGCCGCCCCCGCGCGATCCGGCTCGTCACCTCGAACACGGCCGCGTCGCAGCCGTCGGCGAGCGACGCCACGAGGATGCGATCGCCCGGGTTTGCGCGGTCGAGCGCGCGTGCGAGCAGGAGCCCCGCCTGGGCGACGCCCGAGCGGCCGACCGACGTCGCGAGCGGATCGGCGAGTTGCTCCGGCTTGAGCTGGAGTGCGCGCGGCAGGCCCGCGGCGGCGCGCGGCAGCGTCGCATCGAGGATCACGGTGGCCAGCTCGGACGGGTTCACGCCTGCATCCTTGAGCGCGCCGATCACCACTTCCTGGAGCACGGGCGCGAGCACCTCGGCGCCGAAGCGCTCCTCCCATTGGCTCGCGAACGCGTCCTCGGGCAGGCGCCAGACGTCGAGCAGCTCGGTGGTGGCCGATGCGCGCCCGCGCAACACTGCGATCGCCTCGTCGTCGGGGGCGCAGGCGAAGCTCACTGCGGCGTCGCCGCTACTGCTCTCCCGCGTGCCGCCCGGCGCGCCGATCACGACGTCGGCCGCGGCGACCAGCGTGCGGCGCCCTGCGGCCGCGAGGTCGAGACCGACGAGCAGCGCAGACAGACCCGCGCGCGACGTCGCGCCGACCTCGAGCGACGCGATGCCGTCGGGCAGCGAAAGCGCGGCGTGCACGGTGGCCGCGTTCGATTTCTCGGCGTAGGGCGGGCTCGTGGTAGCGAAGATCAGCGCGTCGATCGGGATGCCTGCGTCGATCGCGTCGCGGCTCGCCTCGACCGCCATCGATACGGAATCCTCGTCGTAGCTCGCGGCCGCGCGCTCGCCGCGGCCCGCACCGAGCGCGCTGCGCGAGAGGCGGTAGTAGGGGACGTAGCTTCCGTAACGGGTGATACCGGACACGCACTCTCCTGGAGGGTTGGGGTGGAGACGGGGCGCGCGCAGCGCTGTGCTGATTCTACCCGAACGGAGGCATTTGCCTCGAGTTCGCCGGCCGCCCGAGTCAGTCAGACGTCAACCGCCCGCGACCGGGCCGAGCAGATAGAGCTCGTCGCCGTCGCTGAGCTCGCGGTCGAGATTCTCCGCCACGGGCGTGCGCTGGCCGTTCCACATCAGCGTATGGCGCAGGTGCGGGCTCACCTCGATCGCCTGCGAGAGGCGCAGCCCGGCGCGGTCGGCGGCCTCGATCAGCGCGGACAGCGTGGCTCCGGCCGGCAGCGCGAGCTGGCGATCGACGTCGAACCAGCCCTCGCCGATCCGCCCCTTCACCATCACGCGCACGCGGATCGCGCCCTCCGGATCGCGCCGGAACCACGCCCCGATCCGTCCGCCCAGGCTCATGCGTCGAGATAGCCCGCCAGCAGCTGGTCGATGCCGAGCGCGCGCGCGTGTTGCGCATCGAGGTTGCCGGTCTCGGGGTTCCAGTGCATCGCGGTGTAGTAGTCGCGGCGCAGCTCCTCGAGCGGCACCGTGACGCCGCGCAGCGGGCCGTCGTCGAGCAGCCCGTCGCCCTGGCCCATCATGCGCGGGTGCGGCGCGAAGTCGCGCGGCCGGATCCCCTCGCGGCGATTGAACGCCGCGCGAAGGTTCTGGATCCGCTCGCCGCAGCGCTGAAGCTCGGGCGCATCGAGGTTCCAGCCCGTCAGCGCGTTGGTGAGGTCGAGCCACGGCAGTCCGCCGGTCATGTTCGTGAACAGGCACAGGCCGAGGCCGTTCATCACCTGGTGGGCGTTGCTGAAGTGGGCCTGCGCGACGCCCTTGCCCTCGGTGCCCTTCCAGGCGATCTCCGTCTCCTTCTCGTCGATCGCGCCCGGAATCGGGAACGCCGCGTTGAAGGTCTCGCGCCACGACGCGGTGCCGGTGGTGTGCCGCCCCGGCGTCGGATCGGAGATGTACGACACGCCCATCAGCGACGTGAAGCGCGGATCGTGATAGGCGGGCTCCTGGCCGTGCACGTGCACGGCGAAGCGGTCGCTGCCGCGGCCGACGTGCGCGGCTGCGGCGGCGCTGCCGTGGCGCAGCCACGAGCCGCAGCCCTCGCCGGTTCCCATCTTGATCGTGAGCGCGAGTGCGCCCTCGCCGTTGCCCCAGCGCATGTCGATGCCGTCGAGCTCGGCCGGAGAGAGGATCCCCTCCTCGATCGCCTCGCACACCCACGCGAGCGTCGCGCTCGAGCTCACCGCGTCGATTCCGTAGCGGTTGCACGCGTCGTGGCAGGCGGTGACGATCTCGAGATCGTCGTTCAGGAGATTCGCGCCGAAGCCCGCGATCGTCTCGTAGTCGGGGCGGCGCACGTCGGAGAGCCCGCGGCTCTTCACCGCCACGATTCCCTTGCACGGCGCCGGGCAGTCGCCGCACGAGAGCTTCTTGGTGACGTACTTCGCCACCGCGTCGCCGTCGAGCTTGATGCTCTTGGTGGCGAGCGGGAAGTCGCGCGAGCCGACGCCCTTCCAGTTCTTCACGGGCCCGTCGCCGTTCTCGATCGAGAGCGCCACCGCACCCGTCGTGCCGCGGTCCGACCACAGCTGGCGCATCGCCTTCTGCGGCGCCTCGACCTTGAGGCCGAAGCGCGCCATCGCGCGGTAGAGGAATCCCAGGAACGGCTTCGGCTTCGTCATCCAGACCAGGAAGCGCGTGAACCAGGAGAGGTCGGACTTGTACTGCTGTGTCACCGCCGAGCACAGCTCGCGGAAGCGCGCGGGATTCGCGATCGGCACTTCGCCCGAGCCGTGCACGACGATCGCCTTGAGGTTCTTCGCGCCGTAGATCGCGCCGAATCCCTGGCGCCCGAATGCGTGGTAGCGGTCGTTCATCACGCTCGCGATCTTCGACTGCTGCTCGCCCGCGGGCCCGATCGCGCTGACTCCCACCTCGGACTGGCTGCCGTAGCGCTTGCGCAGCGCGTCGAATACGGGCGGCACCTCCAGGCCCCACAGCTCGCCGGCCGGCTCGATCACGACGTCATCATCGCGGATCGCGAGGACGGAAGGCTCGCTCGCGCGGCCGGTCACGAGCAGTGCGTCGTAGCCCGCGCGCCGCAGCTGGCTCGCCACGCTGCCGCCCGAGTTCGAGTCGGCCCACGTCCCCGTGAGCGGCGACTTCGCCACGATCTGGATCCGCCCCGAGAACGGCGTGCGCGCGCCCGTGAGTAGGCCCGACACGATCGCGAAGCACGATTCCGGAGAGAGCGGATCGGCGCCCGGCGGATAGTGTTTCCACATCAGGTACGCGCCGAAGCCGTAGCCGCCGAGGAACAGGCGGTAGACCGACTCGTCGACCTCCTCGACGCGCGCCGTGCGCGCGGTGAGGTCTGCAATCAGGACGCGGCCGTGGGTGCCGTAGCGGGCCATGCGGTGTCCTCCCCGCGCGATTGTACGCCTCCCCGATCTGGACCCAAAAACGGGCAGGGCCCCCGATCTCCGGGGGCCCTGGTGGTCCGACCGCTCTCGCGCCGGATCGAGCTGGCGAGATCACTCGATGGGCTCGAGCTCGACGCGGCGGTTCTCGGCGCGGCCTTCGGCAGTCGCGTTGTCCGCGACCGGATTCGCCTCGCCGAACCCCTTCGCTTCGATGCGGCTGGCGGCGATCCCGTGGGAGATCAGGTAGGTGCGCACGGAGTCCGCGCGGCGCTGCGAGAGCGCCTGGTTGTACTTGTCCGACCCAACCGAGTCCGTATAGGCGTCGAGGCGCACCCGGTGTTCGGGACAGCCCTGCAACACCCTGACGGTCTCGTCCAGCGACGCGGCCGCCTTCGCATTGATGTCGGACTTGTTGTTGGCGAAGTTGACGTTCTCGAGCCGCACGAGACCGGTACAGGCTGTGGGCTTCTCGGGCGGCGGCGGGGGCGGCGGTGCCGGCTTCGGCTCCGGAGGCGGAGTGGCCCGCCGCGGCTCGGGCTTCGGCTCCTCCTCCATGAGACTGCAGACGAGATAGCCGACGCCCGCGCCTACCGCGGTGCTGGCGAGCGCAATGCCCGCACCCTCCCATTCGTTGTGGTCGCGATCGGTGTTGTTCGCCGAGTAGAGTCCGCCGCCGACGCCGCCGCCCACGGCGCCCACACCGGCGCCGATCGCGGCGCACAATCCGGGGCTGTGCCCGGTCGAGGCGCAGCCCGCGAGCGAGATGATCAGGAACGCTGCAAGGCCAGTCCGGAAGATCGCTTCGAGACGCATCCGTGGTCCTTTCTTCCTGGCGTTCGCGCACCGCTCTCGATGACTAACATCGGTTAACGCGAACCGCCGGTGGGGCCGTGGAGACGGCACGCTTGGGGCTGCGGCGATCCTATCATGATCCCGCGCGGTGTCGGCACCCTCTATCGCAGATCACGGTGCGAAGGCGTGTCGATCTCCCCCCGAATCGGCTGCAGCGCATCGCAGAGGCGGTGGTAGGATGCCCGCGTCGACGCCGGAGGCGAAAGGAACGCACATGCAGTTCTCGATGATCTTCGAGGCGCAGACCCACGACACCTCGCACGCCGGCGAATTCCGCGTGATGCACGACTGCGTCGAGCAGGCCGTGCTCGCCGAGCGAGTCGGATTCGACCGCGTGTGGGCCGTCGAGCACCACTGCCTCAAGTGGTACGCGCACATGAGCGCGCCGGAGACGTTCCTCGCATTCGTGGCGGCGAAGACGGAGCGGATCCGGATCGGGCACGGCGTCGTCTGCCTGCCTTTCCGCATGAACCACCCGGTGAAGGTCGCCGAGCGCGTCGCGATGCTCGACATCCTCTCGAAGGGCCGCGTCGACTTCGGCATCGGCAAGGGCGGCACCTACCAGGAGGCGGGCGCGTTCCAGACCCGGATGGACGAGATCCCCGCGCAGCTCGAGGAGAGCGCGCGGATGATCCCGCGCATGTGGCGCGAGGAGGAGTTCGCGCATCGGAGCGAGCTGATCGACATCCCGCCGCGGCCGATCATCCCGAAGCCCCAGCAGAAGCCGCACCCGCCGATGTACCTCGCGTGCTCGCGCGAGGTCACGCTGAACGAGGCGGGCGAGTGGGGGCTCGGCGCGCTCGTGCTCGGCTTCGCCGGGCCCGAGGACATCGCGCAGAAGAACCGCATCTACCGCGCGGCGGTGAAGCGGCGCACGTCCGGGTCGCAGATCCCCGAGCAACCCGTCGAGCACCTCTCCGCACTGTGTCCCGCGATCGTGCTCGACGACGGCGTGAAGGCGCGCGCGATCGGCCATCGCGGCCAGCGCTTCTTCACCGAGGCGATCCGCCACTGGTACAACCCGGGCGACAGCTCGCCGCCGCCGCGCACCGAGATCGCCGACATGAGCGACGAGGAGGCGCTGCGCCTCGCCGGCGAGCACCTCGTCGCCTATCTGCACGAGCAGAAGATCGAGCTCGGCACCGAGGCGACGGGACTGTACAACCCGAACCACGCCTACGGCACAGCGGACGACGCGGCGCGCTACGTGGCGCGTCTCGTCGACGCCGGCGCCGACGAGGTGATGTTCCTGGTCCAGATGGGCACGGTGCCGCAGGCGGCCGCGCTCGAGACGATCCGCCAGCTCGGCGAGAAGGTGATTCCGCGGTTCCGTTAGTCGTTGGCGGAGGCGGTATCCGACCCCGATATGCTAACACGGGGCCCGGGCCAGCATCAGAGTGAATCTCCGGCGCGCGATGCCTTAGGCTGCGCGGCGTGGAACCCGAGTCGATCGGCGCGCCCGCGCCGGCGCGCGTCGCCGCTCTCGTCGCCGCGGCGCGGCGGGCGCTTCCAGACCAGCCCGTGCCCTGTTTCGCGCACCTGCGCGTGCGGGTGCGCGACCGCGAGCGCGACTACCTGCTCGGACCGCAGACCGCGCTGCGGCCCGAAATCGCGGTATTGCAGTGGCGCGAAGCGCCGCTGGCCGCGGCGTTCTTCGGCGCCGCCGAGGGCGAGTCCTACGAGATCGCGATCGACGGCCGCGTGGCCGAGGGGACGGTGCTCGAGCGGCACCTGATCGAGCTCGACCGCGGCGAATTGAAGAGGCTCGTGCCCGTCGACGCCGCGTGGGTGCCGCTGCGCGCGCCGGACCAGCGCGCGCGGCCGTCGTCGCCGATCGAGGTTCCACTCGATGCGGTGCAGCTGCGCGCCGTCCGCGCACCGCCGGGCGGCGCGCAGCTGATCCTCGGCGAGGCCGGCGCGGGCAAGACCACCGTGGCGCTGCACCGCCTCGCGCATCTCGCAGCGGAGGCACGCGCCGGCTGGCGCGCGCTCGTCGTGGTTCCGACCGAGGGGCTCAAGCGCCTATCGGAGCTGATGCTCGATCGGCTCGGCGTTCCGGTCGGCCCGATCACGGTCGCGCGCTACGACCGCTGGGCGGCGGCGCTCGCGCGCCGTGCGTATCGCGGCCTCCCGCGCGGCGAGAGCCAGGACGCCGGGGCCGGCGTGTTGCGGCTGAAGCGCCACCGCGCGCTCCAGTCGGAGCTCGAGGTCGCGGCGCGGCGCGCGCTCGACGCGCGCGCCGATCGCGAGGACCTGCTCCACCTGTTCGGCGATCGCCCGGCGATGGAGCGCGCGGCGGCGGCGGCGCACGGCGAGCTGCGGCCGCACGACGTGTACGAGGTGCTCGAGCACACGCGGATCCAGTTCTCGAAGACCACCGAGCAGGAGTTCTCGCACGTGATCGACGCCTCGCGGCTCGAGACGCTCGACGGGCGCGCGATCGACTCCGGCACCCCGATGGGCGACGCGGCGACGATCGACGTCGAGGACTACGCCGTGTTGTTCGAAATCGATCGGCTGCGCGCACGCGCGCGCGGGAAGCGGGAACCGGTGCTGCCGCACCGCTACGACGCGGTGGTGGTGGACGAGGCCCAGGAGTTCGCACCGCTCGAGCTCGCGTTGATCGGGCGATCGCTCGCGCGCCGCGGCACGCTCATCGTCGCGGGAGACGCGGCGCAGCAGGTCGATCCCGCGGCGTGCTTTGCGGGGTGGAGCACTGCGATGGGGGATCTGCGCGCCGCGCGCCACGCCGAGACGCGCCTCGACACGAGCTACCGCTGCCCGCCCGAGGTGACCGCGCTCGCGCGGCACGTGCTAGACCCGGCCCGGCCGCTCGGCCTCGAGACGGCGGGCACGCGCGCGCGCGGCGCGGCTCGCGTGCACGCGATCTCGTGCGATAACGAGTGTCATCTCGCGGCGTGGATCGCGGAGGGGCTGCGCCGTATCGACGAGCAGGACCCGCACGCGAGCGTCGCAGTGATTGCACGGACGCCCGGCGGCGCGCGGCGCTGGGCGCATGCACTGGGCCGCGCAGTGAGCGTGCAGCTCGCGCTGGACGGCGACTTCCGCTTCGGGCGCGGCACGCACGTGACTTGCGTCGCGGAGGTCAAGGGGCTCGAGTTCGATTACGTGATCGTGCCCGACGCGTGGCCGTCCGTGTACCCGGACGAGCCCGAGGCGCGCCGCGCGATGTACGTCGCGCTCACGCGCGCGGTGCACGCCGTGGCGATCGGGGCGGTCGGCCGGTCGAGCGCCGTTCTGGGTGCGTTGGCAGCGGCACAGGGGCACGCCGAGTGGAGGTCGATCACGCCCGGATGAGAAATTCCGTGCGCGCCGTCACATGGCGCAACCCGGGATGCGCCGTAGCATCCCGAGTTCGAAACTGAAGGAGAATTCATGCGAGGTGCGAGGCGAGGTCTTGCCGCGGTCGGGATCGCGGCGCTGATCGCGGGGCAGGCGGTGCTCGGGTGCGCGAGCAGCGGCGACATGGAGAGCGCGCGCGACGAGGCCCGGGACGCGAGGCGCACCGCCGAAGAGGCGAGCCGCAAGGCGGACGCCGCCGCCGCCGATGCCGCGGCCGCGCGCGCTGCCGCGGAGAAGGCGGCGCAGGACGCGCGGGAGGCGAACGAGAAGGCCGACCGCATCTTTCAGCGTTCGCTCCACAAGTAGCGGCCCGGCCGCGCCGGATCTGCGCGCCGAACGGACGGAGCCGCTCGGGAAGGCGGATTTCGTGCTCGTGCTGAAGGCCCCGCGGCGCATGCTGCTCTTGCGCGGCGATCGGGTGCTGCGCGAGTACGCGGTTGCGCTCGGGAACAGTGCGAGCGGGCCCAAGCGACACCGGCTGGATCGGCGCACGCCCGAGGGCCGATACACGATCGATGGACGCAGCGCGGACAGCCGCTTCCACCGCGCACTCCACATCTCGTACCCGAACGACCGCGATCGCGAGTTCGCGCGGCTCGCGGGGATCGACCCGGGCGGGGGCGTGATGATCCACGGTCTGCCCAACGGCGAGCGCTGGGTGGGCGCGGCGCAGCGCAACTACGACTGGACCCGGGGCTGTATTGCAGTCACCGACGATGAGATGGACGAGATCTGGGAGCTCGTCGACGATGGGACGCCGATCGAGATCCGGCCTTAGCCTCCTCGCTGCGCTCGCGCTCACGGCCTGCGCCGCTCCGCTGCCCGGCCTGCAGCGCCCGCCCCGCCATCCGCTCGAGTCGCCGCCCCCCTCGCAGGATCTGGTGGGCCGCCTCGCGTTCCGCACCGCGCACGCCGACGACACGCTCGTCGACCTGGGCCCCGAGCTCGGCGTCGGCTACACGGAGCTCGTCGCCGCGAATCCGGGCGTCGACCCGTGGCTGCCGAAGGAGGGCACGCGGCTCGTGGTGCCGAACGCGCGCCTCCTGCCCAGCGGGCCGCGCGAGGGCCTCGTGGTCAATCTGGGCGATCTGCGCTTGTATTATTTCGAGCCGGGTGCGCCGCCGCGCTCGTACCCGATCGGCATCGCGAAGGAAGGTTATGCGACGCCGCTCGGCGAGACCGTCGTCACCGCCAAGCGCGAGAAGCCGACCTGGGTGCCGGGCGAGTCGGCGCGCCGCGACGATCCGAAGCTGCCGCGCGCGATCGAGCCCGGACCCGACAATCCGCTCGGCGAGTACGCATTGTACCTGGGCTGGCCGAGCTACCTGATCCACGGCACGAACGACGCGCGAGGCGTCGGGCGCCACTCGAGCCGCGGCTGCATCCGCCTCTACCCCGACGACATTGCGGAGCTCTACCAACGCGTGAAGATCGGCACGCGCGTGCGCGTGATCGACGAGACCGTGAAGGTCGGCTGGATCGGCGGCGAGCTCTACCTCGAAGTCAATCCCGACGCCGAGCAGTCGCTCGCGCTCGATCAGACCGCGAATTCGGGCGCGCCGCGCGCGCCGGACGGCTGGCGCCAGCTCGTCACGCGTGCCGCGGGCGGGCGCGCGGCCGATGTCGACTGGGCGCGCGCCGAGCGCGCCGCGCTGCGTCGCTCCGGCGTGCCCACGCGCATCACGGGCGGTCCGCCGCAGCCTGGCGAGCTGCGCCCGGTCACGGCGGACGCGAGTCCGCGATGACGCCCCGGCTTCGTTAGCCCGCCTAACCTCGCGTCACGCACTCGTCGCGAATTCGTCCCGACACGCGCCTAGCACGCGGGCAGTCCCCCAAGGCACGGTTCTCCGACGCCGCGTGCGTGTTCACTCGTCGCGGGTGCGCGGAGCGGCGGCGCGAGAGCAGCCCGAGCCCGCTGATTCCGCCCGCCAGCATCCAATCGATCGACGGCTCCGGAACGGAGCCCACGGTGAAGTCGTTCGCGCGCACCTGGGAGTTCGTGCCGGCTCGGCGCGCCGCCCAGCTGTCCTCGGACTTGGACACGGCGCTACAGCTCATCGCGTACGGCGTGTTGTCGTACGTCTGGGCTGCCAGGTGGATCTCGTACACCGTGCGCCCGCTCGTGCATCGCGTG
>DATFWW010000217.1:0-13540 GCA_035258825.1 Myxococcota bacterium | reverse complement strand
ACTGGGTGTCGGCACCGCACTCGGTGCCCGCCGAGGTGCGGCTCTACGAGACGCTGGTGACCGTCGAAGATCCGATGGACGCACCGGAGGGCGGCGACTACACCGACTACCTGAATCCCGCGTCGCTCGAGGTCGTGAGCGGCGTGCGGCTCGAGCCCACGCTCGCCGGCGCTGCGCCGGGCACGCGCGTGCAGTTCGAGCGGCTCGGCTACTTCTGCGCCGACGCGGACGGCACCCCGGGTGCGCCGGTCTGGAACCGCACCGTCACGCTGCGCGATACGTGGGCGAAGGTGAGCCGCGAAGGCAGTTAGGGACCTATTCCGGCCGCAGCACGATGATTCCCGCCACGAGCAGCGCGAGGCCGGCGCATTTGCGCAGCGTGATCGGCTCGGCGAAAAACGCCATCGCGGCGAGCACCGACACGACCAGCATCGCCGTGTCGACGATCGGGATCGAAACCGAGGCCTCGATCTGCCGGCTCACGGCGACGGCGTTGAACGCGAGCAGGCCGATGCCCATCATCGCGCCCGCGACGACGAGCCGGATCGCGGCCGCGGGCGCGGGCCAGGCGAATCCGCCCGTCCACGAGGTCGCGGCCGCGATCGTCGCGAGACTCACCGCCGAGAGGATCAGCGCGCCGAGCGGCCCACCGAGGTCCGCGCCGCGCGCGACGAGCGGGTAGCCGCCCCAGAACAGCGACACGATCGCGATCCACGCGTACTCGGGCTTCATGCGCGACCCCCGGGCGCGAGCGCCTCGAGCGCCTTCCAGTCCGGGCCGGCCCCGATCCCTGCCGGCCCGACGGCGTGGATGCAGACCTGCGTGGCGCCGGCCTCGAAATGGCGGTCGAGATGCTTGCGGATCGCCGCCACGTCGCCCCAGGCCACCGTGGAATCGATCAGTCGGTCGGAGCCACCCGAGGCGAAGTCCGCCGCCTCGAAGCCGAGCCGGAGCCACTCCCGCCGATAGTTGGGCAGCGCGATGTTCGTCGCTCCGGCCGCGCGCGCGAGGGCGCGCGCGCGCGCCGGGTCCGTCTCGAGCACGACCTTGACCTCTGGGCAAAGCCACCGGTCGGGCCCCAGGATCTCTCGCGCGCGCCGCGTGTGCTCGGGCGGCATGAAGTAGGGGTGCGCGCCGTGCGCGCGGTCGCGCGCGAGCGCGAGCATCTTCGGGCCGAGCGCGGCGAGCACGCGCGGGCCCGCGGAGGGCGGTCCGCCTGCGGTGCCCGGAAAGGCGATTCCGCCGTCCATCCGATCCAGGTACTCGCGCATTGCGCGCAGCGGTGGTTCGTATTCGCGCGCGAACAGCGGCTGCGTGAGCGGCCGATGCGAGCACCCGAGGCCGAGCAGGAAGCGGCCGCCCGACTGCTCGGCGAGCGCGCGCTGCGCCGCCACCATGACCAGCGGCGCTCGCTCGTAGATCGTCGCGATGCCCGTTGCCACCACGAGCCGCTGCGTAGCGGCGAGCTGCTGCGAGGCAGTGACCATGACGTCGCGCCGCAGCGCGATCGGCTGCCAGAGCGCCGCATAGCCCAGGGCCTCGATCCGCTGCGCCGCCTCCACCGCGTCGGCGAGCGAGCCGCCGTCGAACGAACCCCAGACGCCGAACCGACCCAGCTCCATTGCGCTTCCTCCGCGCCGCCAACGCTAGAGCTCCGGGTCGATTCGCGCGATCCTCGCCGGCAGCGACTAACGATGGAGACGGTGGTCGACCTCGGCGCGGAATACGACGCGCGGGACGGGCTCCCAGAACCAAGGGTCGGAGATCGTGGGTGGCGCCTCCACGCGATGGAAGGTGATCCCGTTCGAGATCTGCCGTCCGCCGAGCGCGACCGCGCAGCGCAGGTCGACGGCGCGCAGTCCCTCGCCCCCCGCTCCCTCGCCGGGCGGGTAGGCAAAGCGCGCGGTGACCACGCCGCTCTGGTGCGGTGCGACCTCGAGACCGTCGGCGGGCGAGACGACCGGCCGCGAGAAGCTCGTGAGATCGAGCGCGATCAGCTCGATCCCGCCGGGATCCACGAACGCCTGCTCGTCGCTCTCGTCGTCGACCCGGATCCGGGCCTCCATTCCCGCCGGCAGGCTCCGCGCGCGGTCGGCCGGGGCGGAGCGCAGCGAAACGAGCAGCTCCACCCGTTCCCCGTGGTCCGGATCGACGGGAACTTCGAGATGGAAGAGCGTGGGCGCGTAGAGCGGCGGGGCCGCGCAGCCCGCGGCGACTAGCGCAGTGGCCCAGATCCGGAGATGTCGGCCATTGGACCCCATGGCGAGTCCCCCTTCCGAACGGGGCGCGCGTGGTCCGTCCAATCCTTCGGCGCCGATCGGGCGCGCGGGGTTCCCGCCGAGAAGGCGGTAAACCGACCTGCGGTTTGGCGGGTCGGCTATTCGATCCACTGCGCGCAGCGGTCGAGCACCGGCAGCAGCGCGTCGCGATTGGCAGGCGGCAGCCCGAACACGGCGCGGTCGAGACCGGCGTCGCGGTAGCGCTTTACCGCCTTCTCCTCCCCCGCGACGCCGAACGCGGTCACCTCGAGCGACGCGGGGTCGCGCCCGGCATCTGCGGCGAACTTGCGGAACTCGGGCAGGTGGGCCTCGATCTCGTCGCGGCCCGCGATCGGGATCCAGCCGTTGCCGTAGCGCGCCGCGCGCCGCGCACCGCCCGGAAACGCGCCGCCCACGTGGATCGGCGGGTGCGGCTTCTGCACGGGCTTCGGCCACATGAAGATCGGATCGAAGTCGACGAACTTGCCGTGGTACTCGGCCTCGTTGTGGGTCCAGATCGCGACCATCGCCTCGATGCGCTCGCGCATCAGCGCGAAGCGGCCCTCGAACGCGGTGCCGTGGTTGTTCATCTCCTCTTCGTTCCAGCCGCCGCCGACGCCGAACAGGAAGCGCCCCTTCGAGATGCGGTCGAGCGAGGCGACCTGTTTCGCGGTGTGGATCGGGTCGCGCTGCACGACCAGGCAGATGCCCGTGGCGAGCTTGATCCGCGACGTCACCGCCGCAGCCGCGGAGAGCGCGACGAACGGGTCGAGCGTGTCGTAGTACATCTTCGGCAGGTCGGCGCCGCCCGGCCACGGCGACTTGCGCGACGTGGGGATGTGCGAGTGCTCGGCGACCCAGAGCGATTCGAAGCCGCGCCGCTCGGCCTCGATCGCGAGCTCGGGCAGAGGAATGGAGTAGTCGGTCGGGAAGATCGTGAGCCCGAGGTGCATGGCGTCGTCCTCCGTGACGCGACGACCGATCCTACACCCGCGCTGGCGCGCGCGGGGGCGCGACTTGTAGAGTGGTCGGCGGAGGACCACCCCCTGGCCCCGCGCGACCCCGTGATCGTCGGCATCGGTCTCTCCGACTACCCGAAGGCGCCGCACCTCACCGCGGTGCAGCACCACGCGCAGGCGCTCCAGCGCGCGCTCGCGGATGCGGGCCTGCCGAAGTCCGCGATCGACGGCTACTGCACCGCGGGCGGGATGGCCGCGGGCGACGACCCGGTGACGATGGCCGAGTATCTCGGGATCCGGCACCGCTACATCGACGGCACGATGACGGGCGGATCGTCGTTCGAGTTCCACGTGCAGCACGCGGCCGAGGCGATCCGCAACGGGCTGTGCGACACGGTGCTGATCAGCTACGGCTCCGACTTTCTCTCGCGCATGGGCCGCACGCTCGGCACGGGCGGGATGTTCCGCTCTGCGCGCGTGGCGGGGCCGATGCAGTTCGAGGCGCCCTATGGCAACTCGCTGGTCGGCAGCTATGCGCTCGTGGCGCACCGTCACATGCACGAGTTCGGCACGACGTCGGAGCAGCTCGCCGAGATCGCGGTCGGCGTGCGCGAGTACGCGGGACTCAACCCGCACGCGCTCTACCGCGATCCGATCACGGTGTCGGACGTGCTCGCTTCGCGCATGGTCGCCGATCCGCTGCACAAGCTCGACTGCTGCGTGATCTCCGACGGCGGCGGCGCGGTGCTCATGACCACGGCCGAGCGCGCGCGCGACCTGCGCCAGCCCGCGGTGGCGGTGCTCGGCGCGGCCGGCGGGATGACGCACTGGAACATCGGCCAGATGGGCGACTACACCACATCGGCCGCCGGGGTGTGCGCGCCCGAGGCGTTCGCGCGCGCGGGGCTGCGCCCGAGCGACGTCGATACGCTCCAGTTCTACGACAGCTTCACGATCACCGTGCTCGTGCTGCTCGAGGACGCGGGATTCTGCAAGAAGGGCGAAGGCGGCGCGTTCGTGGCCGAGGGCCACCTGCGGCAGGGCGGGCGCCTGCCACTCAACACCGACGGCGGTGGACTTTCGAGCTGCCATCCGGGCATGCGCGGGATCTTCCTCTTGATCGAATCCGTGCGGCAGCTGCGCGGCCAGGCGGGCGTCGCGCAGGTGCCCGACTGCGAGGTGGCGCTCGCGATCGGCTCGGGCGGCTGGCTCTCGTGCATCGGCGCCGTGCTGCTGGGAAAGGCGGGGAAGTGATGGAGGTGGTGCGCGGGACGGGGTGGAACAAGCCGCTGCCCGATCGCGATCCCGTGTTCGCGCCGTTCTGGGAGGGAGCCGCGAGCGGCCGCCTGCTCTACCAGGAGTGCCCCGTGTGCGGGAACCGGCAGTTCTATCCACGCGCGTTGTGCACCGCTTGCGGCGCCGACCCCGAGTGGGCCGAGGCGTCGGGGCGCGGGACCGTCCATACGTTCACGATCGTGCGCCAGTACGGCGCGCCACCGTTCAAGGACGAGCTGCCCTACGTCGTCGCCGTGATCGAGCTCGACGAGGGCGTGAAGATGGTCGGCAACGTCACCGGCGTCGCGGTCGACGCGGTGCGGATCGGCATGCCGGTCGAGGCGTACGCCGTGGAGGCCGCGGAGCGCGTGGGCGTGCCGTTCTGGCGTCCCGCCTCGAATCGTTAGTCAGCAGGAGGTCATCGGGATGGATTTCATCGATCAGCTGCGCGAGATCGAGGCGATCAAGCGCCTCAAGTACCGCTACATGCGCGGGATCGACGAGAAGCACTGGGAGCAGATCGAGGCGTGCTTCGTGCCGAACGCGACTTGCGCCTACAGCGGCGGCAAGTACGCGTTCTCCGGGCGCGACGCGATCATGAAGTTCCTGACCGAGTCGATGGCGAGGCCGACCTTCCTGTCGAGCCACCGCATCACCCAGCCCGAGATCGACCTCACGAGCGATACGACCGCCACCGGGACCTGGGCGCTCGAGGATTACGTGATCGACGAGCAGTACGGGCTCACGATCCACGGCGCCGCGTTCTACCGCGACGAGTACGTCAAGGTGGACGGCGAGTGGAAGATCCGGCACACGGGCTACACGCGCACGTTCGAGCAGATGCAGCCGCGCAAGGACCGCGGCTGGAACGTCACACAGCGGGGGTTCTAGTCGGAGACCGCTCGTGAGTGCCCCTCGCGCCGTCGAAGCGAGTCGAGCGCCGTGACCTAGCCAGCCGAGCTCGGATGCGACGTCACCTGGAACAACCAGACGCCGCTCGCCTGGTTCGGCGGGAGTTTGGTGTACTTGCGAGTGAGCTCGGCTCGCACCAGATCACTCATCTGCTGCACGATGGTGTCGTCGAGCTTGGTGAGCATCACGGGATAGAGCCTCCCCTCGATGCGCAGCCTCGCGGCGCCGTTCACGACCGCCTGCCGGTGCCAGATCTGGCCCGGTGGGAATCCCAGGCTGCACGGCACGTAGCCCTTCCCATCGAGAACGAAGAACCAGACCGTGCGCGATTGCCGCTGGGAATCGAGCTGGAGCTCGATCTCGCGCTGGTCCTTCGCGAACGCCCAGTCGGCGACCGGCTCACGGACGACTTCGCCCGCTTCGAGCGGGCCGCCCGGGATCATGCCGAGCGGACCGTCGTGTAGGCGAGGTCCGTAGTACCCGACTCCGACGAGGACAGCGAGGACGCAGACGATCCAGCGGAGTGCGGCCATGGGAGCACCTCCGGCCTACGTCCGAGCCTAGCAGCGGCCAGGCCTATCACATGTACGCTCATCACACATACACAATTACACGTACATTGAAGCGACGTCTTGTGCTCCGGAACGGATGCGACGCCGAGAGCTCGCGGTGCAGCGCCTGACCGCCAGCTCCGGCCTGGCAACGCGCCGCGTCACTCCCGGTTCATCAGCCGCAGCAGCTCCTGCAGCAGCTCGGTCTGCCTGGCGATCCCCTCGGCCGAGAACGGGTCGATGCCCAGCAGCTCGCGGTGCAGCGGCGCCATCGTCGCATAGCCCAGGATCAGGCTGTGGAACGCGCAGATCATCCAGGGAAGGAGCGCGGGGTTCTTCTGCACGATCGCGTTCTTCTCGGGCGCGAGCAGCAGCGCGCGCTCGAAGAACGGCCGGTACCAGCGCTGCTGGATCAGCTCGAGCGGCTCGCCCCCGCCGAGCGTCGCGTACTGGAGGATGCGCGCGAGGTGCGGGTTGCGCGCGTGGAACGCGACGTCGCGCGCGAGCGCCGCGGTGCGGCCCGCGCTCGCTTCGTTCGCCGCGTCGTCGAGCAGCGCGAGGAACGGGTCGAGCAGGCGCTCGAGCACAGCGGCGTAGAGCTCGCGCTTGCTCGCGAAGTGGTTGTAGATCGCCTGCGGCCGGATCCCGACCCGGTCGGCCACGTCGCCGAGCGAGGCGGCGTCGAAGCCGCGCTCCGCGAACTCCTCTTCGGCGGCGTCGAGGATGCGCTCGGCGGTGCGCTTGGGCATCTCGTCGAGGATAAGCGGGCGGGGCCGATATTACTAGTTGACAATCATTCACCAAATCACCTATCCATTCGCAGTTCGAAGCGTTTTCCGGAGGTGCGATGGCCGCGAACCGAGGCACGGGCCCGACCACTCCGCTCGCCGCGCGCGAGATCGCCCACTGGGACGCCGAGGCCGACGTGGTGGTCGTGGGGCTCGGCGCCGCGGGCGCGTGCGCGGCGATCGAGGCCGCGCGCGCCGGGGCGAAGGTGCGCGTGTTCGAACGCGCGGGCGGCGGCGGCGGCACCACCGCCGTGTCGGACGGGATGATGTACTTCGGCGGCGGCACCGCGCTGCAGCGCGCGTGCGGCTTCGAAGACTCCGTCGAGGAGATGTTCAAGTACCTGATGGCCTCGTGCGGCCCCGAGCCCGACGAAGCGCGCATCCGCACCTACTGCGAGCGGGCCGCCGCGCACTACGACTGGCTGGTCGAGATAGGCGTGCCGTTCAAGGCCGAGTTCTACCCGGACCGCATGCTCTCGCCCGGCGAGGAGGGTCTCACCTACTCGGGAAACGAGCTCGTGCACCCGTTTCGCGACCTCGCGACCCCCGCGCCGCGCGCCCACATGCCGCAGAAGGAGGGGCAGGCGGGCGCGATGTTGATGCAGAAGCTGATCGCCGAAGTGGAGCGATCTGGCGCGGCGATCCAAACGAACGCGTTGTGCGAACGTCTGATCGTCGACGAGAATGGTCGTGTCGTTGGCGTGCACGCCACCGAGGCGGGCGTTGCGCGCAACTATCGCGCGCGGCGCGGCGTGGTGCTGTGCGCGGGCGGCTTCGTCAACAACCGCGAGATGATCCGCCAGTACGCACCCGCGTTGCGCAAGGCGCGCTTCCGCGCGAGCACCGAGGGCGACGACGGCCGCGGCATCCGCATGGGCATGGGCGCGGGCGGCGCGGCGATCCGCATGGGCATGGGCTCGGTGACGCTGCCGTTCTATCCGCCCAAGAAGCTGATGCGCGGCATCTTCGTCAACCAGTATGGGCAGCGCTTCATGCCCGAGGACGTCTACCAGGGCCGCGCCGGCGAGATCGCGCTGCTCCAGCAGGACGGCCGCGTGTGGCTCGTGCTCGACGACGAGAGCTTCGAGCGGCCCGTGTTCGCGGGCGGCGAGGTGCACGCCGCGGAGACGATCGAGGAGCTCGAGCGCGAGCTCGGCTTCGCCGCGGGCAGCCTCCAGGCGACGGTCGCGCTCTACAACGCGGGGGCGGAGCGCGGCGTCGACCCGCTGTTCCACAAGGCCGCCGAGCACGTGGCGCCGCTGCGCACGCCGCCGTTCGGCGCGATCGACCTGTCGTGGGACAAGGCGATCTACGCCGTCTTCACGCTGGGCGGGCTGGCCACCGATACCGAGGCGCGCGTGCTGAACGCCGACGGCGCACCGGTGGCCGGGCTGTTCGCCGCGGGCCGCACCGCCGCGTCGATCTCGTCGCCCGGCTACAGCAGCGGCACGTCGATCGGCGAGGCGCAGATCTTTGGACGCATTGCTGGTCGTACTGCGGCGCAGGGAGGTTAGGCGGATGGTCGAATACAACCCGTTCATGGACGAGATCCTCTACGGCGACCCGTACCCGGTCTACCGGCGCATGCGCGCCGAGGATCCCGTCTACTACGTCGAGGAGTACGACGCCTGGTTCCTGTCGCGCTTCGAGGACATCTGGCGCGCAGGCCCCGACTACGAGCACTTCACCGCCACCGAGGGCACCACACCGCCGCACCTGCTCACCAAGGACACGCCGCTCAACCTCTCGTTCGCGAGCATGGATCCCCCCCAGCACTCGAAGTACCGCGCGCAGGTGGCGGGCCTGTTCAAGCCCGGCGCGGTGCGGCGCGTGGAACACGAGCTGCGGCCGATCGTCGCGGGGCTCGTCGACGCGTTCATCGAGCGCGGCGAGTGCGACCTCGTGCAGGACCTCGCCGCGCAGGTGTCGGTGCGCGGCGCGCTCTCGGTGATCGGGCTGCCGCTCGAGCTCGCCGAGCGCGCATCGGGCTGGGTGAACGGGATCTTCGCGCGCGAGGACGGCCACCGCGGTGCCACTTCGAAGAGCATGGAGGGCGCCAAGGACATGTTCTTCACGGTGCTCGACCACGTGAAGCGGGCGCGCAAGGACCCGGAGAAGGCGACCGGCGTGATGAAGGTCGTGATGAACAGCGACGTCGAGGGCGACAAGATGGACGACTTCCGCCTCGCGTCGCTGTGCTGTGTGGTGCTGATCGGCGGCACCGACACGCTGCCGAAGGCGCTTGCTGCCACGCTCTATCGCCTGTGGCAGAACCCCGACCAGCGCCGCGCGCTCGCGCGCGACCTCTCGCTCGTGCCCGACGCGTTCCTCGAGGGCCTGCGGCTCGATACGCCGACTCAACACCTCGGGCGCACGGTGATCCGCGACGTGGAGTTCGGGGGCAAGAAGCTGCGCCCCGGACAGAAGTGCATGTTCATGTGGGCGTCGGCGAACCGCGACGAGGCCGAATTCGACGCCCCGGACGAATACCGCATGAGGCGGCGCCCGCCGCGCATGCTCGCGTTCGGCCACGGCGTGCACGCCTGCCTCGGCAAGCACGTGGCGCTGATGGAGGCGCGCCTCGCGCTCGAAGAGGTGATGCGGCGGCTGCCCGAGTACCAGATCGACGAGGCGAAGGCGGTGCGCAACCGCACCGAGTTCGTGCGCGGGTGGGTGTCGCTGCCCGCGAGCTTCGAGCCGGCGTAGAATCCGACGCGGGAGGATCGCCCGATGGAGAAGATCGCGTGCTTGCTGTGGAAGCCGGTCGGGGTCGCCGACGACGTGTTCGCCAAGGGGCTGCGAGCGGCCGCGCCCGAGCTCGCGCGGCTCGGCGCGGTGAACCTGCGCGTGAACGCCGTCGACGAGCACGTCGCCGCGGGGAAGGCTGTGCGCGTCGGAAGGATGGATCCGCCGAAGGCGGGCTTCGTGACGTTCTGGGTCGACGAAGCGGATGCCGCGCGCGGAGCGCTGCTCGATGCGCTCGCGGCGCACGCCTCGCGCGTCGCGGCCTATCTCGTGGTCGAATCGATTCCGCTGCGCAACGCGAAGTACCTGGTCCCCCCCGGTGAGCGAACGCCGGGCTTCAACGCCGTCACCGGGATCGTTCCGAAGGACGGGCTCGCCTACGACGAGTTCATCCGGCTCTGGCACACGGAGCACCGGAAAGTCGCGCTCGAGACGCAGAGCACGTTCGCCTACGTGCGCAACGAGATCGTGCGCGCGCTGACCCCGGACGCGCCCGCGTGGGCCGCGGTGGTGGAGGAGAGCTTCCCGATCGAGGCGCTCACCGATCAAGCGGTATGGTATGCGGCTGTCGGATCGCCGGAGCGGCTGCAGCAGAACCGCCGCCGCATGATGGAGAGCTGCCTCGCGTTCCTCGCGCTCGACCGCGTCGATTCGCATCCGATGAGCGAGTACGTGTTCTGAACGTCACCGGGGCTCCAGATCCCGAGCGGTCGACGCGGTGCTCGATGCGCACTACGGTCCGATTTGCATCCGCCCAGAGGAGGACCGCCATGAATCGGAGCCGAATCAGCCTCGTCGCCGGCATCGCCGCCGCGCTCTCGTTTGCGGGCGTCGCCGGCTGCCACGAGGAGGGTCCCGCGGAGAAGGCGGGCCGGGCGATCGACGAGGCCGCGGAGAACGTCCAGGAAGGCGCAGACGATCTGGCCAACCAGGCGGGCGAAGCGGCGGACCAGGCGATCGACAAGGCCAAAGAGGCGACCAAGGAAGCGACGGATTGATGCGATCGGGCGGCCCGCGAGCGTACCTCGCGGGCTGCCCGACGCACCGCGCTCACGGGCGCGGAGCGTCGAGGAACAGCGGTGACGACCACGCGCGCTCGGAGACGGGCGCGAGACAGTCGTCGCTGCGCGGCGTCCGCCAGCCGCCGAAACACGGCGTCACGGCGACGGGATTTCCCTCCGCGTCGAAGCGGGTGCGCAGGTTGCCGCCGTTGATCGCCGGCGTCGGCTCCTGAAGCGCGCGCGCATAATACACGCGGTCGCCCGATCCCCACTCCGCGTCTTCGAATCGGATCACACAGCCGGCGGGATCGGGCGGACACGGCACGTGCAGCCACGGATCCTCGATGCGCGCGTCGACGTCGCCGTCCGAGCCGGGTCGGATGCGCACGATTTCGATCGCCGCGATCCGCTCGCGCCGATCGGAGGGGTAGTAACACTCACCGAGGCACAGCCGCTGGAGGCGCTCCGGTGAGAGCGCGTCGTGCGCTGGCGCGGGGCAGCCCGGCTGCTGTGCGAAGCTCCCGACCGCGCGCGCCTCGAAGCGCGGAGTCTCGCGCTGCACCACGGCCGAGCCCATCGGCGCGCGTCCGTCCGGTCCGTTCAGCAAGTCGAACCAGAGCAGGATCCGCGGTCCGCTCGTCGCATACACCTCGCGCCGCTCGAGCGCGTCCCAGATGCTCTTGCGGTCGCGGCCCGCCGCGTGCACCGCCACCAGCCCACCGGGGTAGAGGAAGCTCGCCCCGCGCTCCACGTCGAGCAGCCCGCGGAAGCCGGCCTCGGCGCGCGGCGTGGGCATCGCGCGTCCCGGGTCGCTCGCGGTGCCGCCCGAGAGTGCGCGCGTCCACCGCTCGGCGCGTTCGAAGCCGAAGCCGCGCGCGTCGGTGATGCCCTTGCGCCCGACCTGCTTGAAGCCGTTGCCCGCGCGCGCGCTATGCGTGTCGCTCGACCCGATCAGGCCGAAGCGGAATCGCAGCGGATCGCCGTTCGCGTCGCGCTCGTCCGCGCTCTCGAGTGAGAGCGCAACCTGCGCGCTCTCGTACGGGCGCGGGGAGAGCGCGGACTTGAACTCTCCGCGCACCTGATCGCAGTCGAGCCACTCCTCCACCGAGGCGTTCGGCAGCACCCACTGCGGATCGCGGCCGGCTTCGAGCGCGAAGCGGCGCGCCTCTTCGACGCGTTCGCGGCACCCGGCCGAGTTCGGGTCCGCGCAGTGCGACCTCACGATCTCGCCGGCCTGCCAACAGCAGGGCAGGAACTCCGGGGTCGGCGCGAGGCACTCGCCGCGCCGCGCTGCGTCGTCGGCGCGCGCTGCGGCGGCGTCGAAGCGCTCGGCGGCGCCGTGGCCGGAATACACCTCGAGCAGCCGCTGCCGTTCCGGGTCGTGGCGCGCGCGCGTGAGCTGGAGCGCGAACGCCGAGCCCGGCGGCGCGTGGATGCCCCAGGTGAGCCCGTGCGGGATCACGAGCGACGGAAGCCGCCACTGCGCGAGCTTTTCGAACAGCACTGCGGGGTCCGCGGCGCCCTCCATGCAGTCGCGCGGGAGGTCGTGTACGTCGACGCCCGGCGCGCAGCGCGGGCCCTCGGCGAGCTGCCGGATCCACCACAGGAAGTCCGCGTAGGGCGGCGCCGCGACCGAGAGCGGGGCCTCGGCGCCGCGCGCGAGCCAGAGGTAGCGCGCGCGCTTCGTCACGTCGTCGCCGAGCGCGGAGATCGGCCGCGCGGGCAGCTCCGCGTCGGAGAGGCCGGGGAAGATCACGTTCTTGTGTCCGAAGTGGACGTCGGGAGTCGTGCCGCTCTGCGTCCACTCCCAGCCGACGTAGGCCACGAGATCGGGATCGGCGGGGTCGCCCGCGCGCGCGTTGCACTCGCGCAAGCTCTCGATCGACTTCTGCCAGCGCAGTGGCGTCAGGCCCTCGGCGTGGTCGTTGAGCGAGAAGAAATCGAGCTGGGAGCAGTAGCGCGCGTAGTCGCACGCGTCGGCGGGCGGGGGCACCCCCTCCCCTCCGAACAGCGGCAGGCCGAACAGGAACGCGTCGACGGAGTAGGTGGTGTGGACGTGGAGGTCGCCGAACAGGATCTCCTTCTGCGCACCCGCGGCAGCCTCGCTCTGCGCGGCGAGCGCGCGCCGCGCGTCGCTCTGGGCCGACGCCTCGGCAGCGGCGATCGCTGTCGGGCGCCGCGCGCCCGCGATCTCGCCGGCCGGCTGATCGCTTCCCTCGCACCCCGCGAAGCACAGCAACAGCACCGCACTCGCCCGGCCCGCTCGCGACACGCCCGACCTCCGCGCCCGAGTATCGGGATATAATGGGCCGCCTTCCACAGCGGTGTCGACGGGGGAAGCCATGCGCATCGGCCTCATGTTCGGCGGCAGGGACGGATCGCTCGCGGGCGCCACCGCGCAGGCGCGAAGTGCGGAGCAGCGCGGGTTCGCGACGTTCTGGCTGCCCAACATCTTCGGCATCGACGCGATCACCGCCGCGGCGCTCGCGGGACGCGAGGTGCCGCGGATCGAGTTCGGCACTGCAGTGGTGCCGACCTATCCGCGCCATCCCGCCGCGCTCGCGCAGCAGGCGCTGACCGCCGCCGCGGCCACGGGCGGGCGCTTCACGCTCGGCATCGGCCTCTCTCACAAGATCGTGGTCGAGGACATGTTCGGGCTCGACTACTCGAAACCCGCGCGGCACATGCGCGAGTACCTCGAGGTGCTCGCGCCGCTCCTGCGCGGCGAGCCCGTCGACTACCGCGGCGAGGAGTACCGCGTGAAGACCGGGCTCTCCGTGCCCGGCGCCGCGCGCGTCCCGGTCGTGGTCGCCGCGCTCGGGCCGGTGATGCTCGGAATCGCCGGGCGGCTTGCCGATGGCACGATCACGTGGATGACCGGCCCGCGCACGCTTTCGGAACACATCGCCCCTGCGATCGGCAAGGCCGCGCGCGCAGCGGGTCGGCCCGAGCCGCGCATCGTGGCGGGGCTGCCGATCGGGCTGTGCCGCGACGCGGCCGCGGGGCGCGAGATGGTCGCGAAGAGCTTCGAGATCTACGGCACGCTGCCCT
>DATFWW010000216.1:0-9243 GCA_035258825.1 Myxococcota bacterium | reverse complement strand
GGGATCACTCGACACGCGCCACCTCGGCGCGCAGCGCGGCGTCCAGCCCGGGCTCGGTCGCGATCGAGTCGTACGAGAACAGCGCTACATCGCGCAGGCCCGCGGCGTGCGCCAGCTGGATCTGCGCGAGCGCGCGCTGCGGCTCGCTCGCGAACAGCCAGGTCCCGAGGCCCAGCCAGATGCGGTCGGCGACCGGCAGCCCGGCGAAGTGCTCGGCCTGGTAGCGCAGCAGGCGGTCGTCGCGCGTGTAGGCCATCGGCACCGCGAAGTCGAGCAGACCTTCCTCGAGCCACTTGCGCCAATCCTGCTCGAGCGCGAGATAGGCGCGGTCGGCGTGGCTCCAGACCGCGGCCGACAGCGCGATCCCGGGCCGCTGCGCGCGCGCGGTGCGCGCGATCTCGCGCACGAGCGCGGAGACGCGCTCGCGGCGCCAGTCGTCCCACGCGTCGGCATTCTCGAGCGAGCTGCCGAACGGCGCGCGCTTTCCGGTCTCGCGCGCGAAGCGCGCCCGCGAGGCCTCGCCATAGCCGAAGTCGAGGCCGACGCCGAAACGCGTGCCCGGCGAGAACGGCAGCACGTCCGGATATCGGATGTAGTCGAGGTGCAATCCGGCGAGCGCGGGGTAGCGCGTGACCAGCTCGCCGAACAACCCGATCAGCCAGTCCGCCACACCGGGCGCCGCGGGGTCGAGATAGAGGCCCGGCGTGCCCATGCGATAGTAGGTGCGATCGGGAGCGGGTACGTCGTAGTCCGGGTAGTCGAGCAGCGAGCGGCCGCGGCGGTCGACCAGCACCGCGTCGCGCCCGAGCTGCGCGACGATCGGCGCCGCGCGATTCTGCGACAGCGAGAGCACATTCACCCACGCGTGCACGCGCACACCCGCCGCCTGGGCGCGGTCGAGCAGGAGCGCGAGCGGATCAGTGCCCGCGGCGTCGCGCGCCTGCCGATAGGGCGTCGCGTCGGCGCGCGCGCTGTCGTACCAGGCGCGTCCGCCGCGATAGACCTGCACGAACAGGTCGGTGGCACCGAGCGCCTGCGCGTCGCCGATCAGCTCGGGAATCCGCTCCGGGTGGTCGAGCACGCGGCGAGTGCCCTCGGCGAGCACCCAGAGCGCGCGGTGCGGCGCGTGCGCCGCGGGCGGCCGCTCAGGGGCGGCTGCGGTCGGCGCCTCGCCCTTGCTGCAACACGCGCAGAATCCCGCGAGAGCGGCGAGCGCGGCGACGGCGACCCGGCGCCCAACGGCGCAGCGACGCCGGAGCGGTCGTGCGCTGGCCCCGCGTCTCACGCGCGCAAACTACCGGAGCGCGCCGCGTGCCACAACGCGCGTTGATCGAGGGGCGCGCCTCGCGCACACTCGCAGCGATGGTGGGCACGCGCACGCGAGGCAGCGCGCGATTCGCATTGGCCGCATGGGTGGCGGCGGCGGTGCTGGTCGGAGCGAACGAGCCGAGAGGCGAGGGCCTCGAGGCCGCGCTCGCGCGGGTGCCGGCGGATCCGGGCCGCGCACTGCGCGCTGCCGTCGCGGCGACCCAGCGCGGCGATCGCGAGCAGGGCGAGGCGCTGTTGCGCGCGGTTGCCGAGCACCACCCGGTGATCGCGGATCACGCCGATCTCCTGCGCATGAAGATGTACGTCGGCGCTGGCGACGCGGAGCGCGCGGCCGCGGAGGAGCCGCTCTGGACCGATCGCGACAGCCCGCTGCGCGCGCGCTTCTACGCACTGCTCGGCGAGGCGGAGCGCGCGCGCGGCGACGAGGAGCGGGCGCGCGCGGCGTTCGAGTTCGCGGCCGCCGGCGCGCGCGACCGCGGCCGGCTCGCCGAACTCGATCTCGCGATCGCGCAGTCGTACCTGCGCGGTGGGCTGCGCGAACGCGCGGCCGAGCGCCTGCTCACGGTCTGGACGCGCAGCGCGGATCTGCCGCCGGCCGAGCAGGCCGACTCGCTGCTCGCGCAGCTCGAGCGCGAGCTCGGGCACCCGCTGCGCACGGCGTTGCCCACGCGCGATCGCGCGGACCAGCTGTTCGAGAGCCATCACAACGAATCCGCGCTCGCCGCCTACGACCACGCGCTGGAGCTCGGCCTTCCGCGCGCCGACCGCACGCGTGTGCAGCGACAGCGCGCGGAGACTCTTTTCCGGCTGCGGCGCTACACGGATGCGATCGACGCCTACCGCACGTTGCCCGCGAGCGAGGAGCGCGAGATCCAGCGCGCCCGCGCGGTGGCGCGCGCAGGCAACGCACCCGAGGGTGCGCGCGCGCTCGAGCGCCTCGGGCGCGAGCGGCGCGGCGAACGCGCAGTGGAGGCCCTCTACCTCGCGGCGGTGCTGTGGGACGGCGAGAACGAGCACGCGCGGGCGCGCGAGCTGCTCGAGCTGGTGATCCGGCGCATGCCGCGCTCGTCGTTCGCGGCGTCCGCGCGCTGGTCGCTCGGCTGGGCCGCCTATCGGGAGGGCCGGCTCGACGAGGCGGTGCGCTATTTCGACTCACTCGCGCGCAGCGATCCCGACCCGATTTCGGCGCTGCGCCCGCGCTATTGGCGGATCCGCGCGCTCGAGATCCAGGAAGCGCCGGGCACCCGGGATCTCTACGCCGAGCTCGCGCGCGAGTTCCCATTCACCTACTACGGTTGGCTCGCGCTCGCCCGCGCGGGCGAGCCGGTGGCGGCGAAGCCGCCCGCGCTCGCACCGGGGCATCGCTCGCTGCGCCCCGAAGAGCTCGCGCGCCCGCGGATCCTGCTCGAGGCCGGGCTGGTCCGCGAGGCGCGCGACGAGCTCGCACTGCTGTTCGACCGCACGCGCGGGCTCGACGACCGCCTCGCGCTGGCGGAGCTGTACGCGGAGTCGGGCGACTTCGGCAATGCGCAGCGCGTGGTGGTCGACGCCTACTCCGAAGTCCTCGCGCGCGGCCCGTCGCCCGAGGACGTGGAGCTCTGGTGGCACGCGTGGCCCGCGCCCTACGAGGAGGAGCTGCAGCGCGCCACGAAGTCGGGCCAGCCCACGCGCGAGCTCGTGTACTCGATCATGCGCGAGGAGAGCGGCTACCGCCCCGACGCGATCTCGGTATCGGGCGCGCGCGGACTCCTGCAGCTGATGCCCGAGACGGCGACGCGCATCGCGCGCGACGTGCAGCTCGCTGCGTTCGATCCCAAGGATCTGTTCCAGCCGGCGGTCAACATCGAGCTCGGCAGCGCCTATCTCGGTCAGCTGCTCGCGCGCTTCGGCGGCAACGAAGCCGCCGCAATCGGCAGCTACAACGCGGGGCCGGAGGCCGTGGCGCGCTGGCAGCCCGGCAACGGTGCGCCCGACGACGTCTGGATCGAGCAGATCCCGTACGACCAGACGCGCGGGTACGTGAAGCGGGTGCTGCGCAGCCTGCACGTCTACCGGGTGCTGTACTGAGCGCGCGCGACGCCGGCCCGCCGCTCTGGAGCGGGCCGAGCGCGCGCGCCGTGGACGTGGTCGGCCTCGGGCAGATCTCGCTCGACCGCGTCGCTGCGCTGCGGAGCTGGCCGCGCGCCGGGGAGAAGCTCGAGCTCGCGGAGCCCGCGACCGCCCGGCCCGGCGGTCAGGTCGCCACCGCCGTGCTCGCGGCGGTTCGGCTCGGGCTGTCCGGGCGTCTGCTCGCTGCCGTCGGCGCCGACGCCGACGCCGAGCTCGCGCTCGCGCCGCTGCGCGCGGCGGGCGTCGACGTGGCGGGCGTCGCGCGGATCCCGGCGACACCGACGCGCAGCGCGCTGATCCTCGTCGGCCGCGACGGCGAGCGCGCGGTACTCGGCTACCGCGATACGCGCCTCGCGCTCCGGCCCGCCGACCTCTCGCGCGAGGCGATCCGCAGCGCACGCGCGCTGCTCGTCGACGCCGAGGATCCCGACGCCGCGCGCTGGGCGATCGGGGTCGCGCGCGAGGCGGCAGTGGCGAGCGTGCTCGACGCCGATCGCGCCGATCCGGACCGGATCGCGGTCGCGTGCGGCGCCGACTTCCCGATTGTTTCCGAATCGTTCTGTGCGGATCTATCGAAATCGGATCCGGCCTCGGACGACGCGGTGCAGGAGTGCCTCGCGCAGCTCGCGCGCGGGCGCGCGCGGATGGCCGTGGTGACGTGCGGCGCGCGCGGCGCGCGCGCGTGGTGCGGAGGGGCCTGGCTCGAGCGGCCGGCCCACGCGGTCGATGCGATCGACACCACGGGTGCGGGCGACGCGTTCCGCGGCGCGTTCGCGTGGGCGCTGCTCGCGGGCGCCTCGGCACCGCGTGTGCTCGCGCTCGCCTCGGTCGCGGCGGCGCTCGCGTGCCGCGCCGAGGGCGCGCAGGGCGCTCTGCCGACCGCGACCGAGGTGGAAGCCGCGCTGCGCGGATCCCGTTAGGGCTCCTCCTCGGGCTCCTCTTCCTCGGGCTCGTCGGGGCCGAAGTCCTCGCCTTCGTCGATCGCGCCGAGGCCGAGATCGAGATCGTCGTCCGCATCGGAGTCGGTATCCGTATCGAGCACGATCTCGTCCTCGTCCTCGTCGAGCAGCCGCGACCGCTTCACGGGGCGCTCTTCCGCCTCGGGCGCGGCCGACGGGCGCGGGCGCACCTGGCGCGGCGCTTCGCGCTGGTCGGCTCCGCACTTCGGGCAGCGCGGCTCGGGCTTGCCGAGATCGTAGAACTTCGCGCCGCACGAGAAGCACACGTACTTCTCGCCGAGCTGTCCCGCGGCGCCGGCCGGCCGCTCGACAGGGGTGGGCAGCGGAAGATCGGGGCGCTTGCCGGGCTCGCGGGCGCGGCTCGGGCGGACCTTCGGTGCCTTCTTCGCCCGCGCCTCGGGCGCGAACCGCTCCGCGATCTCGAGATCGCGCGCCGTCGGCGCGGAGGACTTGGTGGCGGCGGCCTTCTTCTCCGGTTTCGCGGCGCGCGCATCCGGCTTCGCCGCCTTCTTCTTGTCGGGCTTCGAGATCGGCTTCGGCGGGGTCTTCTTCGCCACGGGCTTCTTCTTCGGCGCGGGCTGCTTCTTGATCGCGGGCTTCTTCTTCACGGTCTTGCCTTTGGGCCGCGTCATGCGTCGCCTCCAGGGCGGGTATGGATTTGGTCGGGCGCGTCGCCGATCGCCGCGATTCCGAGCGCGCGCAGATCCTCAGGACTCCCGATCCGCGATTCATCGATCTCGATCGAGTGGGCGGGAGAGGGCGCGCGCAGACCCGCGTCTTCGATCCAGCGCCAATAGCGCTGCGAGAGCAGGCGGCGCGACGATTCCGGCGAATCGTCGCCCGTCGCGTTCTTCACGGGCCCGTACTCGTCGCGCGACGCCTCGACAATGCAGACGGTCTCGGCCGCGTGCAGCGCGTCGAACACGAAACGCTCGAGCTTTAGGCCGTTCGGCTCGGCGGGGGAGAGCGGGGCGCCCGCCGCGTCGATCGTCGGGATCTTCTTCGCCGACGCATGCCAGGGCAGCCAGCGCTCGGCCGCGGCGGCGACGCGGCGCACGAAATCCACTTCGAACACGTGCACCGCGAGATTTCCGGCGTCGTAGACCAGGCCGCCGCGGTCGTCGCGCGCGTCGCGCTGCTCGGGTGCGATCTCGGTGTACTCCACCACGCCGATCCGCCCGTCGATCCGCGCGAACACTCCCATCTTCTCCGCGGGCTCGCGTTTGCGCAGCGATTTGCAGCTGACCTCCGCGCCGGAGCGGGCGTGGAAGCCGAGCAGTATCGGGTCACCGAGCGCGAGCATCGGATTGTCGACCTGGTAGTAGAAGATCGAGGTGATCCCGCGGCGCTCCATGTCGTCGAGCGCACCCGAGGCGAGCAGTGCAGTGAGCGAGCCGCCGTGTCCGTCCGGGTTGGCGAAGATCCGGTCGGTGCGCTCCAGGATCAGCCTTCCCTCGAAGTCGAGGCTCGCGACCATGCCCTGGCGCAGGAAGAACACGTCGCGCGCGGGCAGCCCGAAGTAGCCGGCCTCCGCGAACGCGCAGCGCGTCGCGTCGTCGGTCGCGTCGCTGGTCATCACGTACCACGGGATCGCCGCGCGCGTGCGCTCGCGCAACCGGCGGATCCGCTGGGACTGGAGCGCGAACAGCGTGCGCCCCGTTACCGGGCCGAGCGGGTAGAGGCCCTTCGGACCCTCGAAGCCGAGGCGGCTGCCCTGGCCACCCGCCACCACCATCAGCGCGACGCGGCCCTCGCGCAGCATCGCCTCGCCGTGCTCGCGCGCCTCGGTGCGCCGCGCGGCGTCGCCGCCGCGCTCCGGCAGCGCCTCGACCGCGGGCGGCGCGAGGCTCCCCGCACGAGCGGTATCGGACCGCTGGGTGGAACGATAACCCCGCATCAGGGAGGGCAGGTCGAGCGCGCCGATCTGCTCGGCGAGCCCGCGCTGCGCGTCGGGGACAAGCCGGTCCCAGAAGCGCAGGACGTGCCCCTGGTCGTATTCCTCGAGGCGCGCCCGCAGCGCGCGGATGTCGGGAACTGCGCGGTTTGAGCTCGCCACCTCACACCCATCGGCCCAGGGCCGTCCCTTTAGCACAACGCCAGGACAATCTCCCGACGACCGTTAGGCGGGGTCGGGATCCGCGCAAAAGCCGGGAAGCCAGGCGTTACCGGCCCCGAGCGTGCCGATCCGGGCGGAGGGCGGGGCCCGACCTGTCCCGCGGCCTCGAATGGCCGTTCTCGAGGACGAAGTCGATCTCCTCGAACACCACCACGGCGTGCTCCATGCTGCTTCGCATCGCCTTGATTTCGTCCTGGGCGTGGGCTGATAGACGCTCTTTTTCGAGCAGCCCGATGTGGATCGCCAGGGCTCCCAACGGCTCCCTCAATGCATGGAGCAGACGGCGAAACTCCGAAAGCTCAGGGGACGACATTACTCAGATTCTAGCCCCCGAATACCCGAAAATGGGGATGTTTTTGGAGGTTTCCGCTAGCCGAGGTCGGAGCCAGAGGCGGTGCGAGCGTCTATCCTGCCTGGTGGGCCGCCGGGAGAAATTACATGGAGATTCCGGCCGACGCGAAGCCGCTCATCCTGAGAAGCCGGCATATCTGCAAGCAAAGCGAAATAGGGAGCCGCCGTGCGGCCGAATTGATCAAGAACTCGAACGCCCTCTGCCTGAGGACGCTCGTCCTGGTCGGTGAGACCAAAGAGCGCCTCAGGGCCGTCGCGGGGCGCGGCCTCTGAAACGCCTCGACTCTGGCCGACCGAGAGAAATGAATCAGGGGGCATGCGAGCGCACGGGAGCTCGGGGGCGGTGGACGCCCTTGACGACTGCCACTGCCTCCTAATTGGACATAATCCTCGTTATCGGACGTAATGAATCCCGGCGCCGCGGAACGCCCGTTGAGCGGCGACGGCTGGTCTATTCCGCCGCGGCGCGCAGCTCGAGGCGCTGGGCGCGTTGATCGTCGCTGATCGCGAGGTCGGGAGCTTCGCGGTCGAGGCGATCGTAGAGCGCGCGAGCGGCGGCGGCGTCACCGGCCGCCGCGCGGCAGCGCGCTGCGTCGGCGATCGCCCAGTGGCGGAGCGGATAGTCCGCGAGGTTCGAGGCGGCCTCGTGCTGCTCGGCCGCATCGGCCCAGCGTCCGGCGGCCTCGAACCGCTGCGCCAGCTTCTGCGCGATCATGCCGTGCACGGCCCCGGACGGCGCCTCCTTGAGCGCCTGCTCGAGCTGCGCGATCGCCTCGTCCTCGTGGCCGCTGGCACTCAGCAGGCCCGCGCGCTCGACCGACGCGAGCGCGCCCGCGACGGTGCCGGAATGCTGCTTCGCGACCTCGGCATAGCGCTTCTCGTATTCGGCGCGGATCTCGGCTGCGGCCGCCGGGTTGGCGAGCTCGGGAACGTCGATCGACCCGGGCTGGGCACCCATCGCCGAGAGATAGTCCGCGTGGGTCTGCGCGAGCGCCGTGGACGCCGCGTCCTCCGCGGTCTCACGCGCCGAAACCACCCATGCGCCGAGCCCCGCCGCAGCCAAGAGCCCGATCACCGCGCTGGCCACTGGGACCAGGTGGGCCTGCAGCCATTCGCCGAGCCGGTCGGCGGCGGACTCGAGCTCGTCGAGCATCTCCGCCGCGGCACCGTGGTCCCTCTGCGCCATCCGGCCCGACCTCCCTGCCTCGCGGGGCGCGGAGTGTATCGCGCGGTCAGCGCGCCGCCGCGGAGCGCTCCGACCGCGCGCGGAGTCGGATCCGGATCGGCGTGCCCGCGAAGTCGAACGCCTCGCGCAGCCGGTTCTCGAGGAACCGGACGTAGGCCGGCTGTACCGCGCCCGGCTCGCTGCAGAACAGCGTGAAGGCGGGCGGCCGAACGCCCGTCTGCGTGGCATAGAAGAACTTGAGCGATCGCCGGCGCGACCCGCGCTGTGCCATCGCGGGCTCGTGCCGGCGCACGGAATCCTGGAGCCAGCGGTTCAGCTCGGCGGTGGGGATCTCGCGGCGCGCGGTCTCGCACAGGTTGCGCACGCGCTCGAACAGCCCGGCGAGGCCGGCGCCCGTCCGCGCCGACACGGCGATCACTGGCGCGTCGTCCATGAAGCGCAGCCCGTGCGCGATGTCCTCGAGCACGGCTGCGGCGCGCTCGGATCCGCCCACACGATCCCACTTGTTGGCGAGCACGAGCGCCGCGACGCCGCGATCGCGCGTGAGGCGCCCCACCCGCGCGTCCTGGTCGGTGCAGCCCTCGCCGGCGTCGACGAGCAGGAGCGCCACGTCCGCGCCCTCGAGCGCGCGCACGGTCATCAGCGCGCTCACGTGCTCGGTGGCGTCGCCGCGCCGCCCGGGGCGCCGCAGGCCCGCAGTGTCGACGAGCGTGTAACGCTCGCCGTCGCGCTCGAGCACAGCATCGATCGCGTCGCGCGTCGTGCCGGGGTCTTCCGATACCACCACGCGCTCCTCGCCGAGCAGGCGGTTCACGAGCGAGCTCTTGCCGACGTTGGGGCGACCGACCACCGCGATCCGGATCCCGGGCGCGTCCGCTTCGGGCTCCTCGGCGGCGGGCGGCAGCAGGGCGACGAGCTCCTCGAGCGCATCCCAGGCGCCGCGCCCGTGCTCCGCGGAGATCCCGCGCGTGCGCTCGAACCCGAGCGAGTGGAACTCGCCGATCCGCGGCGCATGCGCGGGCACGTCGATCTTGTTGACCGCGAGCGTGACGGGCTTGGCCGTCTTGCGCAGCGTGCGCGCGAGCTCCTCGTCGTCCGGCAGCGCCCCGGATCGAGCGTCGGTCACCCAGAGGATGGCGTCCGCATCGCGGATCGCCGACCACGCCTGCGCCTGCACCGCCGCGGGCAGTCCC
>DATFWW010000215.1:0-21055 GCA_035258825.1 Myxococcota bacterium | reverse complement strand
ACAGGAGAGGTGCCGCGTGATAACAGGGGCCCGTGATCAGATGGGGCCCGGGCGCGTCGAGCCCGAGCGCGCGCGCGTAGGCGATCTGCGCCTCGCGCGCCGCGGCGAGCGTAGGCGGGTGACGCCGCTTCACACCCTTCGACCGGCCAGTGGTGCCGCTCGTGTAGATCATCGGCCCGCCCGCGGGCGCTTCGGGCTTCGGCGGCGCGTCCGACGCCGAGCGCAGTTCCGCCTCGAGCTCCTGGCCGGCGACCACCACGGTCCCCGCGAACACCTCGCGCGCGAGCGCCGAGTAGGTCTCGTCCGCGAATAACACGCGCGCGCCCGAATCCGCGACCACGTACGCGATCTCGTCGCGCGTGAGGTGCCAGTTGATCGGCGTGACCCACACGCCGGCCGCGATTCCGGCCACCATGAGCTCGACGCACTCGGCGCGGTTGGTCATCAGCACCGCCACGTGATCGCCGGGCCGCGCGCCGAGCGCGCCGATCGGGTTCGCGAGCCGCGCGGTGCGGTCGGCGAGCTCGGCCCAGGTGCGGCGGCGTTCGCCGTCGTCGAGGGCGAGGTCGTTGGGCCGTCGGCGCGCGAGCTCGGCGTGGAACACCGCGCGCAGTTTACAGAACGCCACGTCTCGTTATATGATCCTCCGCCGTGGACAAGCGCACCTCGCTGGCCGAGGCCATCGCGGAGCTGCGCGATGGGATGACGATCGGCATCGGCGGCTGGGGCTCGCGCCGCAAGCCGATGGCTGTGGTGCGCGAGATCCTGCGCACGCCGCTCGAGGATCTCACGATCGTCTCGTACGGCGGCCCCGACCTGGGCCTCCTGTGCGCGGCGGGGAAGGTCAAGAAGGCCTGCTTCGGCTTCGTGTCGCTCGACTCGATCCCCCTCGAGCCCCACTTCCGCGCCGCGCGCCAGAACGGCGCGATCGAGACGTTCGAGCTCGACGAGGGGATGTTCCAGTGGGGCCTCTACGCGGCGGCGACGCGGCTGCCGTTCCTGCCCACGCGGTCGGGGCTCGGCTCCGACGTGCTGCGCCTCAATCCACAGCTGCGCACCGTGCGCTCGCCCTATGCCGACGGCGAGGAGCTCGTGGCGATGCCGGCGCTCGAGCTCGACGTGGCATTCGTGCACATGAACCGCGCCGACGCGTCGGGCAACGGCCAGTATCTCGGCCCCGATCCCTACTTCGACGATCTGTTCTGCATGGCCGCCAAACGCCGCTTCGTGACCTGCGAGAAGCTCGTGCGCACCGAAGACTTCCTGAAGGAAGGCACGCTGCACACGCTGCTGCTCAACCGCACGATGGTGGACGGCGTGATCGAGACGCCGCGCGGCGCGCACTTCACGGAGTGCCCGCCCGACTACGGCCGCGACGAGGCGTTCCAGCGCGAGTACGCGGCGAGCGCGAAGGACGCGGGCGCGTGGCAGTCGTTCTTCGAGAAGTACCTGTCGCTCGAGGACGAGGCCGCCTATCAGCGCGCGGTGGCAAGTTTCGCGCAGCGAGCGCAAGTTTCGCGCAGCGAGCCGCAGGCGAGCGAAGACCAGCAGGCGGGCGAGCGAAGACCAGCGGGTGTGCGATGAGTGGCGCGACGCGCGCCGAGGTGTGCGCCGTGGCGATCGCGGAGACGTTCCGCGGCGACGGCGAGGTGCTCGCGTCCCCGATCGGCACGCTGCCGCAGATCGGCGCGAAGCTCGCCAAGCTCACGTTCGAGCCCGATCTCCTGATGACCGACGGCGTCGCGCCGCTGGTCGCGAACGTGCTGCCGGTCTCCGGCAGCGACCGTCCCGAGCCCGTGATCGAGGGGTGGCTGCCCTACCGCAAGGTGTTCGATCAGCTCTGGTCGGGCCGGCGCCACGTGATGATGGGCGCCACGCAGATCGACCGGTTCGGCAACCAGAACATCGCGTGCATCGGCGACTACGCGAAGTCGAAGGCGCAGCTGCTCGGCATGCGCGGCGCGCCCGGCAATACGATCAACCACGCCACGAGCTACTGGGTGCCCGGCCACTCCGACCGCGTGTTCGTCGAGAAGGTCGACGTCGTGTCGGGCATCGGCTACGACCGCGCCGCGGCGCTCGGGCCGGTGGCGGCGCGCTTCCACGAGATCCGCCGCGTGGTCTCGAACCTGGGTGTGTTCGACTTCGCCACCGACGACCACCGCATGCGCCTCGTGTCGGTGCACCCTGGGAGTTCGGTCGAGGAGATCCGGCGCAACACCGCGTTCGAGCTCGTGGTCCCCGACCGCGTGCCCGAGACGCGTGTCCCGACCAACGAAGAGCTGCGCCTGCTGCGCGAAGTGATCGACCCGGGCGGCGCCGGCAACGCGGAAGTGCGCGCATAAGGAGTTGCCGATGGCGTTCCGCATCGCGAACGGCGACGGTGTCGCGGAGCTGGTGATCGACAACCCGCCCGTGAACGCGCTCCCGACCAAGGCCTGGGCGGAGCTCGCGCGCGCGATCGAGGGGCTCGGCCGCGACGACGCCGTGCGCTCCATGGTGATCCGCGCCGAGGGGCGCGGCTTCCAGTGCGGCGTCGACGTGAAGGAGCTCGCGGCGGACGGGTCGCTGATCGTGGCCGCGAACCGCGGCTGCTACGACACGTTCGGCGCGATCTACGACTGTCCGGTGCCCGTGATCTCGGCGGTGCACGGCTATTGCCTCGGCGGCGGAATCGGCATCGCGGGCTCGTCGGATTTCGTGATCGCGTCGGAGGACGCGACGTTCGGCCTGCCCGAGATCGACCGCGGCGCGATGGGCGCGGCGACTCACGCGATGCGGATGTTCGGCATGCAGGAGGCGAGGCGCATGCTGCTCACGGGTGAGCCGATCGGCGCGCAGGAGGCCTATCGGCTCGGCGGCCTGTTGCGCGTCGTGCCGCGCGCGGAGCTTCGCGATGCCGCGCTCGCGCTCGCGCACAAGATCGCGGCCAAGAGCTCCAGGGCGGTGCGAGCCGCGAAGGCGTCGCTGAACGGGATCGAGCTGATCGACCTGCGCAAGAGCTACCGCTTCGAGCAGGGCTTCACACTCGAGCTCTACACGAGCGCCGACTCTCAGGAATCGCGCGACGCGTTCGTCGAGAAGCGCGACGCGAAGTTCAGCAAGCGCCCGGAGGGCGCGCGCAGCGAGGCGAAGCCGAGCGAAGATCGAAACGGTGGATAGTTGGACCTCTCCTATACCCCCCAGCAGGACGCCTTCCGCGCCGAGGTGCGCGCGTGGCTGCGCGCGCACGTGCCCGCGCACCCGCTGCCCTCGTTCGACACGCGCGAGGGCTTCGAAGCGCACCGCCGCTGGGAGCGCGAACTGAACCAGGGCGGCTACGCGATGGTGCCGTGGCCGGTCGAATACGGCGGCCGCGGCGCGGACCTGCTCGAGTGGCTGATCTTCGAAGAGGAGTACTACGCCGCGGGCGCGCCGAAGCGCGTCAACCAGAACGGGATCTTCCTGCTCGGACCCACGATCATGGAGTACGGCACGCGGGAGCAGAAGACGCGTTTCCTGCCGCGGATGGCCGCGAGCGACGAGATCTGGGCGCAGGGTTGGTCGGAGCCGAACGCGGGCAGCGATATGGCCAACATCCAGGCCACAGCAGTGCGCGACAGCGGCGATTATGTGATCAACGGCCAGAAGACCTGGGCGTCGCGCGGCGCGTTCGCGGACTGGCTGTTCGGGATGTTCCGCACCGATCCGAACACCGAGCGCCACAGGGGCCTCACGTTCATCCTCGTGCCGCTGTCGCTGCCCGGTGTCACGGTGCGGCCGATCGATCAGCTCGACGGGCTGCCCGGCTTCGCGGAGGTGTTCCTCGACGACGTGCGGGTGCCGGTCGAGAACCGGCTCGGCGGCGAAGGGCAGGGCTGGCAGGTGGCGATGGCCACCGCGGGCTTCGAGCGCGGCCTCATGCTGCGCAGCCCGGCGCGCTTCCAGGAGACCGCGCGGCGCCTGATCGCTCTCTACCGAGCGCACCGCGAGAGCGCCGACTCCGCGATCGCCGACATCGCGGTGGACTGCTGGAGCCAGGCCGAGGCCTACGCGCTCGAGACCTATCGCACCGTGTCGCGGCTGCTCGGCGGGGCGAAGATCGGCTCCGAGGCGAGCCTGAACAAGATCTTCTGGTCCGAGCTCGATCTGCGCATGCACGAGACGGCGCTGAGGATCCTCGAGGAGCGCGGGCAGCTGCTCCCCGAGGCCAGCGCCGCAGGCGACGTGGGCACGTGGCTCGACGGCTATCTCTTCGCGCTCTCGGGCCCGATCTACGCGGGCACCAACGAGATCCAGCGCAACATCATCGCCGAGCGCATTCTCGGGATGCCGCGATGAAGTTCGACTTCAGCGACGACCAGAAGCTGCTCCAGCAGACCGTGCGCGATTTCCTCGCGGGCGAGTGCGCGCCCGACGCGGTGCGCGCGCTCTGGTCGACCGAGACGGGTCGCTCGCGCGCACTGTGGAAGCAGCTCGCGGAGGTCGGGCTCGTGGGCCTGCTCGTGCCGGATTCGCACGAGGGGATGGGGCTCTCGGAGGTCGACTTCGTCCTGCTGTGCGAGGAGGTCGGGCGCGCCGCACTCGCCGAGCCCGTGATCGCGACCGCCGCGGTCGGCGCGCCGCTCGTCGCCGAGCTGGGCGGGGACCTCGCGGCCCGCTGGCTCAAGCCTCTCGCGGTGGGCGAGGCGATCGTCGCGGTGGGTCATCCCGTGAGCCCGTTCGTCGACGATGCGCACGTCGCCGACCTGCTGCTGCTCGAGCGCGACGGAGAGCTGCACGCGGTGGCGCCGGGCAGCGCACGGCTGACCGCGCAGCCGCACACCGATCCCGCGCGGCGCATCGCGGCGGTGGAATTCGATCCGCGGTCGGAGACCTGCGTGGCGTCCGGCGCGCAGGCGCGGCATCTGCTCGATTCCGCGCTCGACCGCGGAGCGCTCGCCGCCGCGGCGCAGCTGATCGGCGTGTGTGACCGCCTGGTCGCGCTCGCGGTGGCCTACACGACCCAGCGCGTGCAGTTCGGCGTGCCGATCGGATCGTTCCAGGCGGTCAAGCACGCGCTCGCGGACGTGAAGGTCAAGCTCGAGTACGCGCGGCCGCTCGTGTACCGCGCCGCCGACTCGGTGGCGCGCGGGATCGCGCAGCGATCCGTGCACGTCTCGATGGCCAAGGTCGCCGCGGCGGAGGCCGCGCAGCGCGGCGCGCGCGCCGCGCTGCAGGCGCATGGCGCGATCGGCTACACCTGGGAGCAGGACGTCCACATCTGGATGCGCCGCGCCTGGTCGCTCGACCAGATGTGGGGCATCCAGCGCTTCCACCGCGCGCGCATGGCCGCGTTCGCGCTCGCGCCGGACGCTCCGCTCGGCGCGGGCCGCACCTTCATCTGAGGAGACCCCCCATGGCAGAGGCATTCATCGTCGACGCAGTCCGCACGCCCGTGGGCAAGCGCGGGGGCGGGCTCGCCAGCGTGCACTCGGCCGACCTCGGCGCGCACGTGATCAAGGCGCTGATGGACCGCACGGGCGTCGACCCGGGCGCGGTGGAGGACGTGATCTTCGGCTGCTGCGACACGGTCGGCTCGCAGGCCGGCGACATCGCGCGCACGTGTTGGCTCGCCGCGGGGCTGCCGCTGCACGTGCCCGGCGTGACGATCGACCGGCAGTGCGGCTCGTCGCAGCAGTCGGTGCACTTCGCCGCGCAGGCGGTGATGAGCGGAACGATGGACCTCGTGGTGGCCGGCGGCGTGCAGAACATGAGCCAGATCCCGATCTCGTACGCGATGACCTGCGCCGAGCCGCTCGGCTTCACGGACCCGTTCTCGGGGTCGAAGGGCTGGGTGGATCGGTACGGCACGCAGGAGGTGTCGCAGTTCCGCGGCGCCGAGATGGTGGCGGACAAATGGAACATCTCGCGCGAGGACATGGAGCGCTTCGCGCTCGAGAGCCACGAGCGCGCGCTACGCGCGGCCGCCGAGGGTCGCTTCGCGCGCGAGATCGCGTCGATTGGCGGCGTCACCGCGGACGAGGGCCCGCGCAAGACGAGCCTCGCGAAGATGGCCACGCTGGCCACGCTGCCCGGAATGCAGAAGCTCACGGCGGCGCACGCGAGCCAGATCTCGGACGGCGCGTCATGCGTGCTGGTCGCGTCGGAGCAGGCGGTGAAGGAGCACGGACTCACCCCGCGCGGGCGCGTGCACCACATCAGCGTGCGCGCGGACGACCCGATCTACATGCTGACTGCGCCGATTCCCGCGACGCGGCGCGCGCTCGAGAAGACCGGCATGAAGATCGACCAGTTCGACGCGATCGAGATCAACGAGGCGTTCGCGTCGGTCGTGATCGCGTGGGCGAAGGAGCTGCATCCGGACATGAGCCGCGTGAACCCGAACGGCGGCGCGATCGCGCTGGGCCACCCGATCGGCGCGACCGGCACGCGTCTCTTGACGACGCTGCTCTCGGAGCTGGACCGCACGGGCGGGCGCTACGGCCTCCAGACGATGTGCGAGGGCGGCGGCCAGGCCAACGTCACGATCCTCGAACGGCTCTAGCCAGCGGCCGGAGGCCGCCCGCAGCGAGGCGAAGGCGAGCGGAGTACGAACACGTGAACTTCGCGTTCACCGGGGAGCAAGAGGAGCTGCGCGCCGCGGCGCGCGCGTTCCTCGCCGAGGCCTCGAGCTCGGAGCGCGTGCGCGCGGCGATGGCGAGCGAGATCGGATACGACGCCGAGATCTGGAAGCGGATCGGCCGCGAGCTCGGGTGGCCGGCCGCGATCGTCCCGGAGGAGTGCGGCGGGCTCGGGCTCGGGATGGTGGAGCTCGTGGCGCTGCTCGAGGCGATGGGCGAGGCGCTGCTGTGCGCCCCGTTCTTCGCCACGGTCTGTCTCGCCGCGCAGGCGGTGCTCGCGGCCGGGACCGACGAGCAGCGCCGGCGCTGGCTCGCGCCGATCGCGGAGGGCGAGGCGCGCGCCGCGCTCGCGACCGCGGAGCCCGGCCTCCCGCACGACGCGGTCGCGCTCGAGGCGCGGCGCGAGGGCGACGCCTACCGCCTCGACGGCGTCAAGCGCTATGCGATCGACGGCGCGAGCGCGGATTGGCTCGTCGTGAGCGCTCGCACGCCCGGCTCGCGCGGCGGCGACGGCGTCACGCTGTTCGTGGTGCCGGACGACGCCGCCGGGCTCACGCGGATCGCGCTGCCCACGATGGACCAGACCCGGCGACAGGCGGAGCTGCGCTTCGCGGGCGTGTACGTGCCCGCGGAGGCGCGGCTCGGCGACGAGGGCGCGGGGGCCGAGCCGCTGCGCCGCGCGCTCGACCTCGGCGCGATCGCGCTCGCGGCCGAGTCGGTAGGAGGCGCGCAGCGCTGCCTCGATCTGTCCGTGGCCTACGCGAAGCAGCGCGAGCAGTTCGGGCGGCCGATCGGCTCGTTCCAGGCGATCAAGCACAAGTGCGCCGACATGATGGTCAGGGTCGAGACGGCGCGATCGGCCGCCTACTACGCGGCGTGCGCGGCAGCGGAGGAAGCCGCCGATCTGCGCGTCGCGGCTTCGCTCGCAAAGGCCTACTGCAGCGAGGCCTACTACCATTGCGCCGCGGAGACGATCCAGATCTTCGGCGGAGTCGGATTCACCTGGGAGTACGATCCCCACCTCTACTTCAAGCGCGCGCGCGCGTCCGAGGCACTGCTCGGCACGCCCGCGTGGCACCGCGAGCGCGTCGCGCGCGCGATCGGGCTGTAGATGGCGCTGGCGATCGATCTCTCGGGACGCGTGGCAATCGTGACCGGCGGCGGGCGCGGCGTCGGGCGCGGCATCAGCGAGGCCCTGCTGGCTGCGGGCGCGGAGGCGGTGATCTGCGGGCGCAAGGAGCCGGAGCGCCTGCCCGAGGCGGGCGGGCGCCGCGCGCTGTTCACACCCGCCGACGTGCGCGAGCTCGAACAGATCGAGGCCGTTGCGGCGTTCACGGAGGAGCGCTTCGGCCGGATCGACGTGCTCGTGAACAACGCGGGCGGGGCGCCTCCCGCGGACGCGGCGACCGCGTCGCCGCGCTTCCACGAGTCGATCCTGCGCCTCAACCTGATCGCGCCGCTCCACTTCGCGCAGCGCGCGAACCGCACGATGCAGGGCCAGGAAACGGGCGGCGTGATCCTGTTCATCAGCAGCATCTCGGCGAATCGCCCGTCCCCGCGCACCGCGGCCTACGGCGCGGCCAAGGCCGGGCTCGAGTCGCTCGTGCGCTCGCTCGCGATGGAGTGGGCGCCGAAGGTGCGCGTGGCGGGGGTGGCGGGCGGCATGATCGAGACCGAGCAGTCCGAGCTGTACTACGGCGATGCGGACGGCATCGCCGCCGTGGGAGCGACGGTGCCGGTCGGGCGCCTGGCGGTGCCGCGCGACATCGGCGATGCGTGCGCCTTCCTGGCGTCGCCGCTCGCGTCCTACGTCTCCGGCACGACGCTGCTCGTGCACGGCGGCGGCGAGCGGCCGCCGTTCTGGGACGCCGCCAAGAACACCAAACCATGACTGGAATTTCGAACACAGGAGCTCCCCGTGGCCGATCGAAGTGCCTCCGAGACCGCCAGGCCGTCCCACCCGCGCGACGCGGGCGACGTGAAACGCTGGGACCGCGAGGCCGACGTCGTGATCGTGGGCGCGGGCGGCGCGGGCGTGTGCGCTGCGCTCGAGGCGCGCGCGACCGGCGCGTCCGTGGTCGTTCTGGAGCGCGCGTGGAAGGGCGGCGGTACCTCCGCGCAGGCGAGCGGTCAGCTCTACATGGGCGGCGGCACGCCGCTGCAGAAAGCATGCGGCTTCGAGGACGACCCCGAGGAGATGTACAAGTATCTGATGGCGTCGTGCGGACCAGGCGCCGATGCCGAGAAGATCCGGCTCTACTGCGAACGCAGCGTCGAGCACTACCACTGGATCACCGGGCGCGGTGTGCCGTTCAAGCAGACCTATCTGCCCGTCGAGGTCGGCACCGATCCCTACACGGACGACGGCCTTTCCTATACGGGCAGCGAGCTCGCCTATCCGTTCTGCGAGATCGCGAAGCCCGCACCGCGAGGACACACCGCGCAGCAGGTGGGCGAGAACGCGGGCGGCATGATGATGGAGCTCTTGCTCGGCCAGCTCGCGCCGGCGGGCGTCGAGGTCCTGACGGACGCGCTGTGCGAGCCGCTGATCCAGGACCGCGAGCGCCGCGTTGTGGGCGTGGTCGCCGCGCTCGGCGGCGAGGAGCAGTGCATCCGCGCGCGGCGCGGTGTGATCCTGACGGCCGGCGGCTACATCCACAACAAGAGGATGCTCGAGCGCTATGCGCCCGTGACGCGGCGCGTGCGCTTCCGGCTCGGCTGCGACGGCGACGACGGGCGCGGGATCCGGATGGGCTTGGGCGTCGGCGGCGACGCGATTCGCATGGAGGCCGCGTGCATCGTGGTGCCGTTCTCGCGCAACCGCCGGTTCGTCAAGGGCGTGCTCGTCAACGCGTCGGGCCAGCGCTTCTGCGCGGAGGACCTGTACCAGTCGCTGCTCGGCGAGATCGGCATGTGGCGACAGGACGGGCGGATCTGGCTCGTGCTCGACGACGCGCTGTTCGAGAAACCGCAACTGCCGACCGAGATCCTCGCGGTCGGCGACACGTTCGAGGAGCTCGAGGCCGAGGCGAAGATCTTTCCCAGGGGCAGCCTCGTACAGACCCTCACGCGGTACAACGCAGACGCTGCGCGCGGGCACGACGCGCTGTTTCGCAAGGAGGCGCGCTGGCTACAGCCGCTCGCGACGCCGCCCTACGTGGTGCTCGACCTCTCGCTCGAGAAGTACCCGTTCTGGTCCGCGTTCACGCTGGGCGGCCTGCACACGCGGCCGACCGGAGAGGTGCTCGACCCGGACGGCGAGGTGATTCCGGGCCTCTACGCGGCGGGCCGCAACGCCTCGGGCATGCCCGCGCACGGCTACAACAGCGGGCTCTCGCTCGCCGACGCGACGTTCTCGGGCCGGCTCGCGGGCGTGGCGGCCGCCCGGTTCAACGCTTCTTGAGCGCGCGCTGCGCCAGGTCCTCCGCCGCGGGCCCCGCCTTGACCTCGGCCGCCGCCGCGGTCACGACGTAGATGCGAAGGTTGTTGCTCGCGGCGTCGGCCGTGAACATGAAGAAGCCGGCGCGGTCGGGTGAGAAGGTGAGCGTGTAGCCGCACAGGAGCTCGCCGTCGCGAAACAGCACGGCCACCTTCTTGCCCTGGGACGTCTCGGGCGGCGCGGCGAGGAACCCGCGCAGCTTGGTGCGCTCGCTCGAACCTGCGAAGTTACGCACGAAGAAGACGGCCTTGAGCTCGGCCACCCGCACGTCGACCACGGGCGCGCCGTCGGCCGGGATCAGATGGAAGCGCGGGCTCGCCGGGCGGAAGTCCTGCGTGGTGCCCTTGAGCGTCCGGCCATCGGCATAGCGGACCACGACCCGCAGGCTTTCGGCCATGGGCGATCCTCCGGTGCTCACTTATCGGTGGCGCGCCGGGCCACTTGATCCGTTCGCGCGCGACTCCGCCCGCCGACGCTCGAGGAAGCGGCGCTCGGATTCGTCGCGGCAGAGCTCGATGGCGCGCGCATACGCCTCGCGCGCTTCGTCGCGTCGGCCGGCCTGGCGCAGCAGATCCGCGCGCGCGGCATGATAAGGCTGATAGGCGGCGAGCCGCGCGTGCAGGCGCGCATCGAGCGCGAGCGGCTCGAGCAGCGCGAGGCCCGCGCGGGCGCCGCTCGCGCGGCTCTCCGCGACCGCGCGGTTGACGCGCACGACCGGCGACGGATGGATCGCCTCCAGCTCCGCGTAGAGCGCGGCGATCGCGCGCCACGGCGTCTCCGCGCCGCTCGGCGCGGTGGCGTGAGCCGCGGCGATCGCGGCCTGGACCTGGTAGGGCCCGCGCCCCGGACAGTGCGCCGCCCGCTGCAGCGCGGCGAGGCCCGCGCCCAGCTCCGCGTGTCGCCAGCGCGCGCGGTCCTGCTCGTCGAGGGGCACGAGCGATCCGTCGTCGCCCACCCGCGCGTCGCTGCGCGCGTCGTGAAGCAGCACGAGCGCGCTCAGCGCGTGCACCTCGCCTTCGTCCGGCAGCAGCGCCGCAAGGATCCCCGCGAGCCGGATCGCCTCCGCGCACAGCGCGCGGCGATCCGCGTCGCTCGAGCCCGTCGCGGTGTAGCCCTCGTTGAAGATCAGATAGACCACCGCGAGCACGGAACGAATGCGTTCGGCCCACGCGTCGGGCGCCGGCACGCGGTAGGGAATTTGCGCGTCGCGGATCTTCTGCTTCGCGCGCTCAAGGCGCTTGGCCATCGTGACCTCGGAGACGAGGAACGAGCGAGCGACGGCAGCGGTGGAGAGGCCGCCGAGCGTGCGCAGGGTCAGCGCGACGCGCGCCTCGGGAGCCAGCGCGGGATGGCAGCAGGTGAAGATCAGGCGCAGCCGCTCGTCGGGCACGGCCGCCTGCTCGGGATCGGGCTCGTCCTCGCGGGCCGCGAGGCGCGCGAGCTCGCTCGCGCGCAGCGCCGCGCTCTTGCCCGAGCGCATCGCGCCGTGGCGCAGGCGATCGATCGCGCGCCGTCGCGCCGCGGTAGTGAGCCAGGCGGCGGGGCGCTGCGGAACCCCGTCGCGCGGCCAGCGCTCGAGCGCGGTCTCCACCGCGTCCTGGAACGCCTCTTCGGCGAGGTCGAGATCGCCGCAGCTCGCGACCAGCGCGGCGAGCACGAGGCCCGCCTCTTCGCGCACGATCTGCTCGAGCGCCGCATGCCCCGCGCCGCCGGCCACGCCGGTCACGATACGCCGGGTTCCCTCATCGGACCCTCGGGATGCTCGGGCCGTACCTCCACGGTGCCGATCCGCGAAATCGGACACCGGCCGGCCCACGCGAGCGCGGCGTCGAGGTCGGCGCAGTCGAGCAGGATGAAGCCCGCGAGGATCTCCTTCGTCTCGGCGAACGGTCCGTCCGTGAAGAGCACCTCGTCGCCGTCTCGGCGCACCGAGGTGGCGGTCGCGCTCGGCGCGAGCCGCAGGGCGCCGCGCAGCACGCCGGCCTCGGCGAGCGACTTCCGCCACGCGATCATCTGGGCGAGCCACTCCTGGCGCTCCGCGGGCGGCAGCGAGTCGAACGTCTCGGTGGTGTAGAAGAGCAGTGCGTATTGCATGGGTTGGATCTCCGTTTGCCGTTCAGGCCGCCAGCGCCGTCTTGAACGAGGGACGGGCTGCGAGCGCGCGCCAGTAGCGGACGGTGCGCGGCCAGCGCGCCGGGTCGATCTGCTCGCCGAGCATCGAGAGGCTCGCGAGCTGGGCGCCGATCGCGATGTCGGCGATTCCGAAGCGCGGCAGCACGCTGTCGCGGTCGGCGGGCAGGCGCAACTCGAGGTAGTCGAACACGTCCGGGAGCTTGGCGCGGAATTCCTCCGCGCGCGCGAGGTCGCCGTCCTGGTGGAAGACCTGCGGCCGGATGAAGCGCTCGAACAGGATCGGGCCGATCGTCTCGGCCAGGCGCGTGTCGGCGTACTCCTCGAGGAAGAGCGCCGTCGCGAGGTCGGCAGCGCTGTGCGGATAGAGCGCGGGCGCGGGATGGGCGCGCTCCAGATAGGCGCAGATCACCGACGAGTCCGGTACGACGAGCTCGCCGTCGCTCAGGATCGGGATCTTCCCCATGGGGTGCAGCGCGAGCAGCTCGGGGGTCTTCGGTACGGGGATGAGCGGTTCGATCTCGTAGGGGAGCCCCTTCTCTTCGAGCGCGATCCGGCACTTGCGGAAGAACGGGGAGGGCACGGCGCCGTAGAGCTTCATGGTGTTCTCCTGGTGGGAGGGCCGGGGATCGGCCCTTCACCGGGACGACGAGCGAGCAGCCGCGAGAACGACATCCGGGGAGCCGGACGCCGCGAGCGATTCGCCGGGTGGCCCGCGGCCGATCGCGTATGCTCCGCGCCGAGTCGGGGAGAGCATGGGTCTCGTCGAACGGGTCTCCGAGCAGATGAAGGCCGCGCAGAAGGCGCGCGACACCGCGCAGCTCACGGCGCTGCGCAACGTCCGCGCGGCGCTCCTGCTCGAGATGAAGAAGGACGGCTCCGCGACGCTCGACGACGCGGTCGCCACCGCGGTGCTGCGCCGCCTCGCGAAGCAGCGCGAGGAGAGCATCGAAGCGTTCGCGAACGCGGGCCGCGCCGACCGCGCAGACGCCGAGCGCGCCGAGAAGGTCGTGATCGAGAGCTTCCTACCGCGGCTCGCCGACGAGGCGACCACGCGCGCGTGGGTGGAGGCGGCGATGGCGGAGACGGGCGCGACGAGCGCGCGCGATCTCGGCCGCGTGATGGGTGCGGTGATGAAGGCGCACCGCGACGACGTGGACGGCGCGCTCGCGCGCAAACTCGCGTCCGAGCTCCTTGCGAGCGCGTAGCGCGATCGCGCTCTCGTACCGAGACCGTGATCGAGCCGCTCGATGCCTGGTTCGTGCCGCTCGCGCGCCTCGCGGGCGTAGAGCGCCCGGGCCGCGGATCGAACTCTACGCGGTCGACCGCGCTCAGGGCGCGAGCCGGTAGACCTGCTCACCGATGCGCACGTCGCGGTAGCGCGGCGCCACGGCTTCGGCGCCGCGCTCGCGCAGCGCGCGGACGTCGACGCCCGCTCCGCCGTCCCGGGTGAGCGTCCCGATCGATCGCCAGCCCTCGGCCGTGTGCGCGAAGCACCGCACGGGGGGTGCGTAGCCATGCGGCGTCTCGCCCGACACGAGGCAGTGTTCAGGCGCGCCGTCGCCATCGAGGTCGATCGCGAACAGCGAGCAGTGCGCGCCGGGGAAGCATTGACCGCGCAGGCCGCGCTCGGGACCGCCGACAAATTCGGTGAACCCCTCCGGTACCGAGCCGAGCGATCCGAGCAGCTCGAGATCCTCGTCGCGCAGCCGCGCGGCGAGCGCGGGCTTCTCCTGGTAGTAGGCGAGCGCGCGCGCAGCGCGGACCGCCTGGGCGATCGCGATGTGGTCCGGGTGGTGGGCGGCTGCGAGGCGGTCGAGCGCGCGGTCGCCGGCGTGGCCCAGGTGGAAGCGCAGGCTCGCGAAGTCGAAATCAGCGACCGCCACGCGGCCCGCGAGCAGCCGCGCCACCTGGCTGCGCGCGCTCGCGCGCAGCGGGTCGAGCAGCGGCGTGTGGAGCGCGACGCCGACCGCGACCACGGCCAGCGAGAGTGCGACGTTCACGCGCCGGATCGCGCCGAGCCACGGTCCTGCGCTCCGGAACAGCGCGGCGGCATAGCCGATCGCGAACAGGCTGCCGAACGCGCAGACCACGATCGCGTAGACGCGCTCCGGCGACAGGCCGTACTGGTCGACGCGCAGCCAGAGCGAGTAGGCCGCGATCGCCACCACGATCGGCAGCGCGGCGAGAGCGGCGCCGGTCAGACGGCGCAGGGCGGGCGGGGAGGGCGGCGCGGTTTCGCCGTCCTCGAATACCGCGTTCACGAACAGCACCACGAACGCGGTGAGGCCGAGCAGCAGCGCCGACGCGTGGCCCGTTCCCCAGAGCGCGGTGAGTCCCGTGAACGGAAGCGCGGCCAGGAACAGCAGCTGGATCCCGGCGAGCAGCGGCATCAGGAAGCGGAACACCGCGAGCACGGCGCTGCGGCCGGCATCCGGGAACCGCGCGTTCTCGCGGCCCACCAGGAGGCCGTATCCGAACACGGTGGGATACGAGAAGTAGCGGAACGGGTCGGACCGGAAGACGTGCGAGAAGAAGTCGATCCCGATCAGCTCGAACAGGCCGCCCCAGAGCTGGATCAGGGCGAAGAAGACCGTGATGTAGATCTGTCCGAGCATCCCGACGAAGGCGTTGGTCCAGGCGTGGAAGAACAGATCGCGGTACGGGAACGCGAGCCGTCCGTCGCGCCGGAAGATCTGCGCGAAGGGCATCGCGATGTACAGGCACACGAATGCAGCCGCGCACCAGGTGAACACGCGCGATTCGTCGCCCCCGTAGGTGCCCGGCGTCACCGGGACCTGGGACCAGACCCACGCGGCGATCGCCGCCAGCGGCGCGGCGATGCCGAGCGCGAGCGTCGCGAGGCGCGCGCGGTGGCGGCGCGTCCAGCACATCTGCGCGGTGATTCCCGCGCTCGCGGCGAAGAACACCGCCGCCATGACCAGCGCGCGGCCGGGCGTCGACTCCGGCCAGGTCTCGTGCGCGAGCCAGAACACGCCGCCCTGAGCCACGCCGATCGAGGCGTAGGCGATCCGCTCGCGCGGAGTCATCGCGCCCATGCGCGGCGGAACGTAGCGCGAGACATCGCGGGCCGATCTGCGCCGGACGGACTAGCTTCGCGGCGACGTGCCCAGCCTCTCCCCCGCCGAGTTCGCGAGCGCGCTCGCACTCGTGGGCGTCGTGATCCTGATCGCGGCGCTGCTCTCAGGGCTCGTCGAGCGCAGCGGCGTGCCGCAGGTGGCGATCTTCCTCGCGCTGGGCGCTGCGCTCGGGCCCGCCGGCCTCGCGGCGCTCGACGTGGAGCTGGATTCGGGCGCGCTGCAGGTCGCCGCCACGCTGTCGCTCGCGCTGATCCTGTTCACCGACGCCCTGTCGCTCGACCTGCGCGAGGCGCGCGAGCACCGCGCGCTTGCGCTGCTCGCAATCGGCCCGGGCACGCTCGTGTCGGCGGCGTTGTTCGGAGCCGCCGCCTCGATGCTGCTCGACCTGTCGGCGCCCGCGGCCGCGATCCTCGGCGCGGCGCTTGCGTCGACCGATCCCGTCCTGCTGAAGGGGCTTCTGCGCCGGCCGGAGCTGCCGCCGGCGGCGCGCCACGCGCTGCGGCTCGAGAGCGGACTCAACGACGCGGTGTTGCTGCCGATCGTGCTCGTCTCGATCGCGGTGCTCGAGCGCGGCGGCGTGGGGAGCAGGGACGAGTTGCGGCTCGGGCTCGATCTCCTGCTGCTCGGTCCCGGAGCGGGCGTGCTGGTCGGGCTGTTCGGCCTCGCCACGCTCGACATGGTCCGGCGCCGGCTCGGCGTGCGGCGCGACTACGAGTCGCTCTACTCGCTCGGCGTCGCGTTCGCGGCCTACGCCGCGGCCGAATCGGTTCACGGCAGCGGCTTCCTCGCTGCGTTTGCGGCGGGCGGCACGATCGCGCTGCTCGACGTGGAGCTGTGCGAATGCTTCCGCGAGTACGGCGAGACCACCGCCGAACTCGCGCTGCTGCTCACGTTCGTGCTGCTCGGCAGTTCGCTGATCTGGACCGGCGTCGGCGAGGCGAACGGACGGGCGCTGCTGTTCGCCGTGTTCGTGTTGTTCGCGCGGCCGGCGATCTACCTAGCCGCGCTGGCGCCGACGCGCGTCGAGTGGTCGAGCCGCGCGTGGGTGGCCTGGTTCGGCCCGCGCGGGCTCTCCTCGCTGCTGCTCGCGCTGCTCGCGGTGTTCGCGGGCGTGCCCGAGGGCACGGCGATCTTCCGCGTCGCATGTCTGGTCGTGCTGCTGTCGATCCTGCTGCACGGCGGCACGCTGATGTGGATCGGGCGTCGCGGCCCGGCCGCGACCCCACCCGAGCTGATCGCAATCGACGAGCTGCGCTCGCTGGTCGCGGACGGCGCTACGGTGACTCCGATCGACGTGCGGCGCGGGGAGGTCTTCGCGGAGAGCGACGAACAAGCGAGGGGCGCGCGGCGGCTCTCGCCCGAGCGGCCCGTCGACGACGCGCGCGTGCTCGGGCTTCCGGCCGACGCCTGGCTCGTGCTCTACTGCACCTGACCGAGCGAGGCGACGAGTGCCCGGGCGGCACGCGAGCTCCGTAGGAATGGCTGGCACCGCGCGCGCGCGTTGATCGGTGGGTTCGACGCGTGGAAATCGGCGGGTCTCGGTGTCGAGACGAAGCAGGCGGTGACCTGAGCGGCTCGAGATTGCGATCGCGCCGCCGCGCGCGCACTCTTCCGCGCATGCGCGTCGAGATCGCGTCGGGGCGGCTGCGCGGCACCGAAGACCGCGGCACCGTGGTATTCCGCGGCATCCCCTACGCGCGGCCGCCCGTACACGAACGCGCGTTCCGCGCGCCCGAGCCGCCCGATCCGTGGTCGGGTACGCGCGCGGCGACCCACTTCGGATCCGCGGCGCCGCAGTTCGTGCCGAGGATGCGGATCCTGCGCGGTCTGATCGGCGTCCCCGCCGAGCACCAGTCGCAGGACTGTCTCACGCTCAACGTCTGGACCCCGGGAACCGACGCCGCGCGCCGGCCCGTGATGGTCTGGATACACGGCGGGGCATTCGTGATGGGCACCGGCGCCACCTTTCTCTACCACGGCGCGCGGCTCGCGCGGCGCGGCGACGTGGTGGTGGTGACGATCAACTATCGCCTCGGGGCGCTCGGCTTCCTGAACCACCCCGAGCTGCGCGCGCGGGGCATCGACGCGAACCTGGGCATCCGCGATCAGATCCGCGCGCTCGAGTGGGTGCGCGCGAACATCGCCGCGTTCGGCGGCGACCCCGGGAACGTGACGATCTTCGGGGAATCGGCGGGCGGAATGAGCGTGGGCACGCTGCTCGCGGCGCCCGCGACGCGCGGGCTGTTCCACCGCGCGATCCTCCAGAGCGGCGCGATGCACCACGTGGCCGACGAGGCGCAGGGGGCGCGCATCGCCGAGCTGTTCCTCGACGCGCTCGGCCTCACCCCGCAAGACGCCGAGGCCGTGCGCTATGCGCGCACCGCGGAGATCCAGCGCGCGCAGCAGATGGTCGCGATGCAGCTCGGGATCGGACAGGCGCTTCTGCCGTGGCAGCCCAGCGTGGACGGCGATTGCCTGCCGCGCACCGCGCTCGAGGCGCTCGACCGGGGCGAGGTCGCGCGCGTGCCGACACTCGTGGGCAGCAACCGAGACGAGTGGCGCCTGTTTACGCTGTTCGATCCGCGCACGCGCCGCCTGGAGGAATCGGACGTGCGCCGGCGCCTCGCGCGACAGCTCGGCAGTGAGCGCGAGGCGGACGCGGCGATCGAGGTGTACCGCGCCGCGCAGCGCGGGCGCCGGTCGCCCGCGCGGCTCTGGGAGGCGGTCCAGAGCGACCGCGTGTTCCACCACCCCGCGCAGCGGGCCGCCGACGGGCTCTCCGAGCTCGGCGTTCCGGTCTGGCGCTACCTGTTCTCGTGGCGTCCGCCGGTCGTGGGCCGCCGGATCGGCTCGGGGCACGGGCTCGAGCTGCCGTTCGTTTTCGGCACGCTGCGGGACGGCATCCTGCGGCGCACGATCGGCGCCTCGTATTCCGCGCGCAGGTTGTCGCGCCGCATGCGCGACGCGTGGATCGCGTTCGCGCGCGAAGGTGCGCCCGGCCACGCGCACCTGCCCGAGTGGCCGGCCTACGACACTCGCGAGCGCGCGACGCTCGAGTTCGACCGCGAGTCCGAGCTGATCCGCGCGCCGTTTGCCGCCGAGTCGGCGTTCTGGCGGCCGCGACTCGGGTGAGCGTTCCGGCCGAGCGCGACTACGTTCCCGCGGCGCCGCAGCTCTGGAGCTACGACCTACTCGTCATCGTGCTCTCGTGCGCGCCGCGCTGGCGCCGCGCGCTGCTCGCCCAGATCGCGCCGCGCGAGGGCGACGTGATCGCCGACGTCGGCTGCGGCACGGGCACGCAGCTCGTGAAGATCGGCCGCAGCACCGCCGGTGTGACGCTGATCGGGATCGATCCCGACGCCGACGTATTGCACCGCGCGCGCCACAAGCTGGCGAAGGCGCGCGTCGTGGCTGGCCTCACGCGCGGCTATGCGCGCGATGTGGCCGACCTGCTGCGCGACCGCGGTGTGAACAAGCTCGTCTCGAGTCTCGTGTTCCACCAGGTGCCGCTCGAGGAGAAGGTGGCGGGCCTCGCGGCGATGCGGGGCGCGCTGGTACCGGGCGGCGAGCTCCACGTGGCGGATTACGGTCTGCAGCGCACGCGCTGGATGCGCAGGCTGTTCCGGATCGTCCAGGCCGGAGACGGCTATGAGAACACCGAGCCGAACGCTCGCGGCGTGCTGCCCGAAGTGATGGCGCAGGTGGGGTTCCGCAACGTCCGGGAAACCGCCGTGATTGCGACCCCGACAGGGTCGGTCTCCCTCTACCGCGCGGATCGGGGGCACTAGAAGATTCCGGTTCGGCTGGATCCGCTGCGCGAGTGCAGGTATCCATTACCACTCGCCCCGGCGCACGACGGATCCGGAGCCCTTCGGCGTGCTTCGGCACACGTCTTGCTCAGAATCGGGGTGGCCCCTCGCAGGGGAAAAAGGAGCTTTGGACATGGAAGCGAAGAGACGTCTCTGGATGGTGCTGGTATCCGCCCCCGTGCTGGCCGCATTCGCGGCGGCTCCCCAGGCGGTGCTCGCTGCGGAAGCGAAGCACCACGTGAAGTGCCAGGTCACGAAGAATGGCAAGACGGAGACCAAGACCGTGGCCACATCCGAAGACTGCTCGGCGATGGGCGGAAAGGTCGTCACCGCGAAGCACAAGAAGTGATGACCGCCGATCGGCGGTGAGCGAAGTGGTCAGCTGGGCGGGTCGGTCGAGAGGCCGCGCATCACGATGGCGACGATCGCGTCCGTGGTCGCCTTGGGCGAGGCCCGGAGCCGCGCGATCACGCGCGGGCGCGAGAAGAACAGGCCGAGTCCGCCGAGCACGAGCGCGAGCGCCCCCGTATCGACGGGCCCGATCTGCCGCTCGGCGACCGCGCGTTCGAGCAGCCGCTCGGTGACCGCCGTGACGTAGTTCGCGTGCGCATTCGTGATCTGCTCGGCGCCGGGCACGGTGGCGAGCTGGCGCGCGAACGCCTCGGTGGTGGGTGCGACCGCGATCGTGGCGGCCTCGAGATAGGCGCGCAGCGCCGTGAGCGCATCCATGTCCGGCTCGATCGCGGCCATCGCCGCGCGCCCGATCCGGTGCAGGCGCCGGTCGATCACCATCAGGAGGAGCGCGTCCTTGCGCGGCGCGAGTGCGTAGAGCGTGCGCAGCGAGCAGTTCACGCGCGCGGCGAGCTGCGCCATCGTGAGCGCGGCGAATCCGTCCTGCATCGCGAGCGCCTCGAGCGCGTCGAGGATCTCGCGCTGGCGCTCGCTGAGTGCGCGCTCGACGTCCGCGGGCAGCAGCGGCCGCGGCGCGTGCACACCCGCGATCGCGCGCGGCGGCCGCGCGGGTGCCGCCTGAGCGCTCATGCGAGCAGCACTTCCGGCACGTCGACGACGCGCGCGCGCAGCCACTCGCCCAGGCTCTTCGCCTGCGGATCCTGGCGTGTGGACGCCGCGACGCCCTCCTCGAGCAGGCCGTGGATCACGAAGTTGAGCGCGCGCAGCGCGGGCAGTCGATGGCGGTCGATCGCGAGCGGCGCCACCTCGGGCAGCAGTGCGCGCAGCCGCTCGGTAGTCAGGAAGGAATCGAGCCACGCCCACGCCGCATCGCTGCGCGCGAATACGCCGAGGTTCGCGTTGCCGCCCTTGTCGCCCGAGCGCGTCCCCACCACGCGCCCGAGCGGGGCGCGTGCCCCGGCGCCGCCGGGCGCGCTCGCGGTCGGGCCCGGCGAGGGCTTCACGGAGACGACCGGGCGCGGGATCACCGACGATACCTCGCGCGCGTCACCGCCCAGGATCACCACCTGTTGCGGCACCACCGCCGCGGGCACGCACGCGGGCTCGTACACGCCGAAGGGTCGGCCGTCACCGGGGCCGCCGCCGACGCCGAAGAAGCCCGGGATCGTCGCGAGCCCGAGCTCCGTCACCGCGTTCGAGAATGCGCGGCCCACCTTCTCCGGATCGGGGTCCTTCACCGAGAGCTTCAGGATCGCTACGGCCTGCTCGTTGCTCGCGGGGTCGGGCTGGTCGGTGCGGATCAGGCGCGTCGAGACGTGCGCGAAGTCCTCGCGCCGGTATGGGCAGGCGAGCCAGAAAGCCTCTTCGATCAGCTTCGCCTTCGCCTCGACGTCGAGGCCCGTGAGGCACACGCTCATGTCGTTGCGGAACCCGCCGGGTCGGTTGATGCACACCTTCAGCGTGGCGGGCGGCGGCTCGCCGCGGATCCCGAACATGCGCACGCGATCGGGGGCGATCTGCTCGAGCTGGACCGTGTCGAAGCGCGTCGTCACGTCCGGGCCG
>DATFWW010000214.1:0-5025 GCA_035258825.1 Myxococcota bacterium | reverse complement strand
CGGGCCCTCGAGCGCGCCGACGGTGGCGCCGGCCACGATCCCGACCGGTGTCGCCGCCGCGAACAGCGCGAGCAGCGAGAGAGACCGCGCGCGCGGCATCGCGCAGCGCGCGAGGCTCACGCCGAGCGCGAAGCCCTCCATCGACTTGTGGGCGAGGATCGCCGCGAAGATCACGAGCGCACTGCGCAGTTCGCGCTGTGCGCCGAGCGCCAGTCCCTCGAACAGCGAGTGGATCGAGAGCGCGGTGAGGATCGCGTATACCGCGCGCGTCGAGCCCGCGTGCTCGCGGGCACCGAAGCGATCCGCGGACGGCGCGTGCATCGCGTGGTGCGCGTCCTCAGGCGTCAGCACGTGCTCGAACAGCAGCATGAAGATGATCGCGGCGGCTGCGAGCAGCATGCCGATCGGGTACCGCCACCCGAGCTGCTGCCACGCCGCGTTCGCCTCGGGCAGCATGTGCACGAAGCCCGCGCCGAGGAAGACCCCGGCGGCGAAGGCGTTGCCCCACTCCAGAAGGTGCTTGTGAGCGGCATCCTCTGCGCGTCGGCGCAGCGGCAGGGCGCCACACACGAGCGCCGTCGCGAGCAGCGCGAGCAGCAGGACGAGCTTGAAGCCGATCACGGCGTCACCCCCTTCTGGACTTCGCTCGCCTTCGGCTCGCTGCGCGTCACCCCCTTCCGGACTTCGCTCGCCTTCGGCTCGCTGCGCGAAACTTGCATGGTGACGTTGAGCCTCGACTGCGGCTACCCTGCGGCCCGTCTTGGCGCGCGAAGATCTCATCCAGGCGAACGGCACCGTCGAGAAGATTCTCGGCGGCGGTCGCTATCAGATCACGCTCGAGACCGGGCAGTCGGTGACGGCCCAGCTCTCCGGCCGCATGCGCCGCTTCCGGATCCGCGTGATCCCGGGCGACCGCGTGCAGGTCGGGCTGTCGCCCTACGACCCCTCGCACGGCTTCATCACGTTCCGCCTGCGCGAAGGCCAGAATCCTGGCGCGTAGCCCCGCCGCTAGCGCCGCGCAGCGGCGCGCGAAGCGAGCCGAAGGCGAGCGAAGTCGACAAGGTGGTCTCGTGATGCGGCAAGGACTCGACGGTTGAGGCTCGGGTCGTTCCGCCAGGTGCTCCAACTCCGGATCATCCAGCGCTGGGACCGGCTGCGGCTCGCGCGCCTGCGCAGGCTCCATCCGGGTCTCGTCTTCGAGCCGGGCGCGAGCACGAATCTCGCGGCGGCGCGCTATGTGCTCGAGCCCGGTGCGCGCGTCGTGTTTGGCGCGGGCGTGCACGCCGACCGGACGCCGGGCGGGCTGGTCGTAATCGCGGGGCGCGGCGCGCGGATCGAGATCGGGGCGGGCACCTGGCTGCGCGGGGAGACGGAGCCGGTGCGGATCGTGGCCTTCGAAGGCGCGGAGCTGCGGCTCGGGCCGGATTCGTTCCTGAACGGTTGCCACCTCTCGGCGAAGCGCAGCGTGCGGCTCGGCCGCCGCGCGTGGGTGGGCCTCGGGTCGCGTGTGTTCGACTCGGACCAGCACGACTACGACGCCGAACGCAGCGAGCGAATCGCACCCGTCGAGATCGGCGACTACACCTGGGTCGCCGCCGACGTGACGGTGCTCAAGGGCGTGCGGATCGGCAGCCACTGCATCGTCGGCGCGCGATCGCTCGTGACGCGCGACGTGCCCGACCACAGCCTCGCGTTCGGCACACCCGCGGTCGTGCGCGGGAAGGTTGGCGACCGCAGCAAGACGCGGTAGCCCGCGGGAACCGTCCCGGGGGACGGATGGGCGAGCGATCCGGGCCGGCCTCCTGGAGCAGGCCTCCATGCGATTGTTCTGCCTGCGCGATCCTGGCGTGCCCCCTCTCGGGGGATCCCCGCCGGAGCGCGACGTCGCCGTGCGCCTCCGGGGCTCCCTCGGGAATCCCCTCCTTTCTCCGCCTAACCAGCTGATTTCATTGGAGCAGGTTTACCGCCGTCCGCGACCGGGTCGGTCGCGAAGCCCCTGTGAACAGGTCACCCGCGGGCGCGCTCTGCGGTCTAGCTTCGAGGGAGGAGAAAGCTTGGTAATCGTTAGTCTATGTGATGTCGAATAACATCAAACTGTCAACTAGCGTCCAATCTTTCGTCGTGCCATTGATCACATAACAAGATCGCCATATTCTACACTTCGATGCGTCGCACGGCAGAGCAGCTGGAGCTCGATCGCGTTCGACACGGCGGTCGAAGGTCGGCTGCACAGAGGGTCGCGGGGGGTTGCGCACCGGCACACGAGACAGCGCCCGAACCTCCCGAGGCACAGATTCCCAAGCTGGTCGACGGCCGGATCCAGAAGGTCGGAACGGAGATCGAGATCATCACGCCAGAAGCTGGAGAATTTGTCGTGGGTGGAAGGCGGGACTGCGGTCGAATACGCCGTCCCCGGGATGCAGCAAGGCGATCTCGTGAAGAAGATGACCGACGAAGAGCGGCGAGAGGCGCAGGCGCTGGCCAGGAAGTACGCCGAGATCGTCTGGCCGAGGCGCATCCTGCGCGGAAGCCCGGAGGAGAAGCTCTGCCGGCTCGTTCCGCAATTTGCGGGCGATTCCGATCCCTGCGGAGCGGACCCCACCCCCCGCTGACCGCGGTCCTTCAGCCGAGCGGCTAACTTTCTGCGCGTGTCGCTCCGCATCGCGCTGTTCGGCCAGGCCCCATTCGGCCGCGACACGCTCGTGCGTCTGCTCGAGGCGGGTCACGAGGTCGTCGGCGTGTACGCGCCGCCCGCGGGCGCGCGCCCGGACCCGCTCGCGGCGGAGGCGGAAACGCGCGGACTCCCGCTGTTCCGCCACGCGCGCTTCCGCCGCAAGGGCGCTGCGATTTCCGAGCTCGTGGACGAGCACCGCAAGCTCGGCGCCGAGCTCAACGTGCTCGCGTTCGTCACCGCGATCCTGCCGCCCGAGATCGTCGACGGCCCGCACCACGCGTCGCTCTGCTTCCATCCGTCGCTCTTGCCGCGCTTCCGCGGCGGCAACGCGCTCGCGTGGCAGATCCTCCTCGGCGCGACCGAGACGGGCGTCACCGTGTTCCGGCCCGACGCGGGCGTCGACACCGGGCCGATCGCCGTGCAGAAGGGCGGCGTCGCGATCTCGCCGACCGACACCGCGGCGAGCCTCTACTTCGACAAGCTCTATCCGCTCGGGCTCGACGCGATCGCCGAGGCGGTCGCGGCGATCGGCGCGGGCACCGCGGTGCTGCGCGCGCAGGACGAGGCCGACGCGAGCCATCAGGGACTCGTCGACGACGCGGTCGCGCGGCTCGACTTCGGCAAGAGCGCCGCCGAGCTCGACCGCTGGATCCGCGGCTGCGACCCGCAGCCGGGTGCGTGGGCGCAGCGCGGCGATCAGGTGGTGCGCTGCTTCGACGCAAGCCTCGCGAGCGGGAGCGCCACGCGAACCCCGGGCGAGGTGGTGCGCGTCGACGGCGGCGCGGCGTTCGTCGCCGCGCGCGGCGGGCTCGTGCGCGTCGGGCGCTCGCGGATCGGCGACGGCGCGAAACAGCCCGCGGCGGAAGCGCTGCGCGTCGGAGATCGGCTCTGCTGAGTGCCCCGGGCGATCGGCGCCAGCGCTTCGCATCAGCGCTCGACGCCGCCGGACTCAATCTGCGCGGCGCGCTCGCGATCGCGACCTACGACGCCGCGGTCCCGGCGGCGTGGCGAAGCAGCGGGCTGCATCCGGCCGCGCGCACCGCGATCGTGGTCGCGAGCGGCGGCCGCGCGCTCTGGGATGCCTTCACGCGCGCGCCCGAGTGCGCCGCGGCGGACCCGCTCGACGCCTACACGCGCCGCGTCACCGAAGCCGCCGCGACCGCGCTCGACCCGCACGCTCGGGGCCTGTTCGCGTTCGAGCGGCGCGGCGGGAGCTATGCGGACTTCGTCGAGCTCGGGCGGCTCGCGGGTCTCGGCGTTCCGAGCCGTCTCCGCCTCTTGATCCACCCCATTTACGGCCCGTGGATGTCCCTGCGGGCAGTCGTTCTCACGCACGGGGAATGGAAAATGAGCGGCTCCGCGCCGCCGAGCTTCGATCCCTGTCGGGATTGTCCCGCACCCTGCCAGGTCGCGGGTCTCGATCCGGAGGCGCGGCGCCGCGCCTGCGTGATCGGCCCCGAGCACACCTATTGCGACGACGCGCTCGCCCACCACGCGCGCCACGCGATCCCCCGGCCCGTAGTCTCTTGAAAAACCCTTTGTCGCCTCTAAACTTCCGCGCCTCGCCCGCCGATCCATGAGCCGGCAACGCCGGGATACCCGAGCGGCGTCGGCAGCACGGACCCCCAAAACGACACCAACGACGAGCTCCACTGGGTGGAGCGCGGCCCGGCGACGCAGCAAGAGCGGGCACGGAGATTGCTGCGGATCCGGCGCTATCCATATCTCTATCCGCATCCGCGGCGCGCGAGCCCGGAGGCACGAGGCGAAGCCATGGTCGAGCTGTCGAAACTGCGCAACATCGGAATCAGCGCCCACATCGACTCCGGCAAGACCACGCTCACCGAGCGGATCCTGTTCTACACGAACCGGATCCACCGCATCCACGAGGTGAAGGGCAAGGACGAAGTCGGCGCCACGATGGACTTCATGGAGCTCGAGCGCGAGCGCGGCATCACGATCGCCTCGGCCGCCACGCACTGCGAGTGGAACCGCCACCACATCAACATCATCGACACCCCGGGCCACGTCGACTTCACGATCGAGGTCGAGCGCTCGCTCCGCGTGCTCGATGGCGCAGTGCTCGTGCTGTGCGGCGTCGCGGGCGTCCAATCGCAGTCGATGACCGTCGACCGCCAGATGCGCCGCTACAAGGTCCCGCGCATCGCGTTCATCAACAAGCTCGACCGCTCCGGCGCCAACCCGCGCAAGGTCGTCGAGGGCCTGCGCGAGAAGCTCAAGCACAACGCCGTCCTGATGCAGCTCCCGATCGGCCTCGAGGCGAAGTTCGAGGGCGTGGTCGACCTCATCAAGATGAAGGCGATCCGCTACCACGGCGACAACGGCGAGAA
>DATFWW010000213.1:0-8339 GCA_035258825.1 Myxococcota bacterium | reverse complement strand
GATCCACTGCGGGATCCCGATCCTGAACCCCGCGAGCGTGCAGGACTACCTCGACCTCGGTCTGTACGGCTTCGCGCTCTCACGTTATTCGGGTTGCTGGGTCGGCTTCAAGTGCCTGACCGACACCGTCGAGAGCGCGGGGTCGGTGGAGGTGGGACCCGACCGCGCCCGCGTGGTGGAGCCGGCCGATTTCACGCGGCCGCCGGGGCTCCACGTCGGTTGGTCGAATCTGCCCGTCCAGGTCGAGCGGCGTTTGTTCGAGCAGCGCCTGCCCGCGGTGCAGGCGTTCGTGCGCGCCAACGGCCTCGACCGCGTCTTCCTCGGTGGAGGTGCGCGCCGACGCCTCGGCATCGTCACCACGGGCAAGACCTATCTCGACGTGCGCCAGGCGCTCGACGAGCTCGGCATCGATGCGGCGATGGCGGCGGATCTCGGGCTCGAGGTCTACAAGGTGGCGCTGTCCTGGCCGCTCGAGCCCGAACGCATCCGCGCGTTCGCGCGCGGCCTCGCGCACCTGATCGTGATCGAGGAGAAGCGGCCCGTGATCGAGGAGCAGCTCGCGCGGCTGCTCTTCAACTCCGCCGACCGACCCCGGCTCGCCGGCAAGCTCGACGCCGACGGTGTGCCCTGCGTGCCGAACGTCGGCGAGCTCACCCCCGGCGACGTGGTGGCCGTGCTGCGCGGCTGGCTCGCGCACGCGGCGCCCGACCTCGCGCCGCGCCTGCGCCCGCCGCTGCCGCCGCCCGCGCTGCCCGCGGCCGCGGGGCCGATGCGGCTGCCCGCGTTCTGCTCGGGCTGCCCGCACAATACGAGCACGGTGGTGCCCGAGGGCAGCCTCGCGCAGGGTGGGATCGGCTGTCACGGGATGGCCGTGTGGCTGCCCGACCGCCCGACCCTCGCGGTCACCCACATGGGCGGCGAAGGTGCGAACTGGATCGGCTCGGCAGCCTACACCGAGACGGATCACATCTTCCAGAACCTCGGCGACGGCACCTACTTCCACAGCGGGCTGCTCGCGATCCGCGCCGCGGTCGCCGCAGGTGTCCACATCACCTACAAGATCCTCGCCAACGGCGCGGTCGCGATGACGGGCGGGCAGCCGATCGAGGGCGAGCGCATGGAGGGTGAGGTCACGGTGCCCGAGATCGCGCGCCAGCTCGCCGCCGAGGGCGTGCGGCGCGTCGCGATCGTCTCCAACGAGCCCGCGAAATTCCGAAACCGGTCGGTGGTTCCGAGCGGTGTGGCGATCCACCATCGCGACCAGCTCGACCGCGTGCAGCGCGAACTGCGCGACGTCCCCGGCGTGTCGGCGCTGATCTACGACCAGACCTGCGCGGCCGAGGCGCGCCGGCTGCGCAAGCGCGGCGAGTTCCCCGATCCCGACCGCCGCGTCGTGATCAACGAGCTCGTCTGCGAGGGCTGCGGCGACTGCAGCGTGCAATCGAATTGCATCTCGATCGAGCCGGTCGAGACCGAGTTCGGGCGCAAGCGGCGGATCAACCAGTCGAGCTGCAACAAGGACTTCTCGTGTCTCAAGGGCCACTGCCCGAGCTTCGTGACGATCGAGGGCGGGCGCCTGCGCAAGGTCGAGACCGAGGGCGTCGCGGGCGCAGACTCCTTGTTCAGCGCCCTGCCGGAGCCGGCACCGCTCGCGCTCGAGCGGCCCTGGAACGTGCTCGTCACGGGGATCGGGGGCTCGGGCGTCATCACGGTAGGCGCGCTGATCGGGATGGCCGCCCATCTCGAGGGCAAGGGCTGCTCGGTGCTGGACGTGACCGGCCTCGCCCAGAAGAACGGTCCCGTCACGAGCCACGTCCGCGTTGCGGCGCGCCCCGAACAGCTCGCCGCGACGCGGATTGCCGCGGGGGCCGCCGACCTCGTGCTCGGCTGCGACATCGTCGTGACCACGGGCGCCGAGAACCTGGCCCGGATCGCCACGGGCCGCACCGCCGCGATCGTGAACAGCCACGTCGCGCCGACCTCGGAGTTCGCCACCAACCCCGACCTCGACCTCTCCAGCAAGCGCATGGAGGACGCGATCCGCAGCGCCGCGGGCGAAGGGTCGTGCGACTTCGTCTCGGCGACTCGGCTCGCCACCGCGCTGTGCGGCGACGCAATCTTCACCAACCCGTTCCTGATGGGGTTCGCCTACCAGAAGGGCCGCCTGCCGGTCGGACGCGGCGCGCTCGAGCGCGCGTTCGCGCTGAACGCGCGCGCGGTCGATGCGAACCTGCGCGCCTTCGCGTGGGGCCGGCTGGCCGCCCACGACCCCTCCGCGGTCGAGGCCGCGGCGCGTCCGGCGCTCCGTGAATCGCAGCTCGCTGGCGTCGCGGAGGAGCTCGGAGAGATCGTCGCACGCCGCGCGGCGTTCCTGACCGACTACCAGAGTGCGCGCTACGCGGAAACCTACCGCGCGTTCGTCGAGCGCGTGGCCGCGCGCGAGCGCGAGGTCGCGCCGGGCTCGACGCGGCTCGCCTGCGCGGTGGCCCGGTACCACTTCAAGCTGCTCGCGGTGAAGGACGAGTTCGAGGTGGCGCGGCTCTACACCGACGGCTCGTTCCGGCGCCAGCTCGACGCGGAGTTCGAGGGCGACTACCGCATGTACGTGCACTTCGCCCCGCCGTTCACGATCCCCGTGATCGACTGGCTCACCGAGCGCCGCGATCCCGACACGGGCCGCATGAAGAAGTGGCGGATCCCCGCGCGCTGGTTCCTGCCGGCGCTCTCGGTGCTCTCCCGGCTCAAGTTCCTGCGCGGCACGCCGCTCGATCTGTTCGGCCGCACCGCCCACCGCCGCCTCGAGCGCCAGCTGTGCCGCGACTACGAGGCCACCGTCGAAGCGCTGCTCGCGGGCCTCGGCGCGGACAACCTCGACATCGCGGTCGAGATCGCGAGCCTGCCCGAGCACGTGCGCGGCTTCGAGCAGGTGCGCGAGCGCCACATCGACGAGGTGCGCGCGAAGCGGGACGAGCTGCTCGCCGCGTTCCGGCTGCACGGCGAGGCCAGCGTATGACCCGCACGATCTTCCGCAACGCGAACCTGCTCGACGGCGATCGACCCGCGCGCTCGGGAGTCACCGTGGTGGTGGACGGCGAGCGCATCGCGCAGGTGGCGGCCCCGGGCGATCCGCCCGCGCCGCCAGCCCGCGAAGGCGATCGCGTCGTGGATCTGGCCGGCCGGACGCTCCTTCCGGGCCTGATCCTCTCCCACTACCACTCGACCTATCGCGACATCACGATCATGCCCGAGCCGCTCGGCATCGAGAAGCCGCCCGGCTACCTGATGCTCGTCGCCGCCGACAACGCGCGCCGCGCGCTGCACGCGGGCTTCACGGGCATCCTCTCTGCGGGCGTGGTGAACGACAACATCGACGCCGAGCTCGCGCTCGCGATCGAGGAGGGCGTCGTCGAGGGCCCGCGCCTCGTGCCGGGCGGACTCGCGCTCGACACCACAGGCGACTACAACGACACGGGCAAGTACTGGTGGCGGCTCGGCAACCTCGGCGCACAGCGGTTCTGCGACGGCCCCGACGAGTTCCGCAAGGCGGTGCGCGAGGAGATCAAGCGCGGCGTCCGGATCATCAAGATCTTCGCGAGCGGCGGCCACGGCGTGGCGGAGGACGCCAGCACGCGCGGCTTCGCCGCCGACGAGCTGCGCGCGATCGTCGCCGCCGCCCACCAGCGCGGCGTGCCCGTGCGCGCACACTGCGCGTGGCGCGACCTGATCCTCGAGTGCGTGCGCGCGGGCGTCGACATCATCGACCACGGCGACGCGGCCGACGCGGAATGCATCGATGCGATGCTCGAGCACCGCACGTTCCTGTGCCCGAGCCTCTACCTGATCAAGCTCCTGCTCGACTACCGCGGCGACGTGCCGATCGCCACGCCCGCGCAGCTCGAGGCCGTGCGCCGCGAGTTCGACGGCGCGTGCGAGATGGTGGCGAAGGCCAACGCGGCCGGCGTGCGGCTCGTCACCGGAGACGACTACGGCGTGCTGATGCTTCCGCACGGGAGTTATGCCAGGGAGCTCGCGTTCTACGTCAAGGATCTCGGCGTCCCGCCGCTCGACGTGCTGCGCTGGGCGACGCGACACGGTGCCGAGGCGATGGGGCGCGGCGACGAGCTCGGCCGCATCGCGCCGGGCCGGCTCGCCGACCTCGTCGTGGTCGCAGGCGATCCGAGCTCCGACATCGCGGTCCTCCAGGACGCGGCCAAGCTCCGCGCGGTGATGCGCGGCGGGAAGCTCGCAGTCGACCGCCTCGGGACTCCCGCGGACGCGTGACCGGTTCCGCCGAGGGCGCGATTCCGCGCGATCGCTCGCTTCCGCTGCTGCTCGCGTGCTTCTTCCTGTCCGGGGCGGCCGCGCTCGTCTACGAGACGGCCTGGACGCGCGAGTTCGCGTTCGTGTTCGGCACGTCGGAGCTCGCGGTGGCCACCGTGCTCGCGGCGTACATGGCCGGGCTCGCCTGCGGCGCGGCCGCCGCCGCGCGGATCGCGCCGCGCGTCGCGCGGCCCGTGCTCGCCTACGGGCTGCTCGAGCTCGGCATCGCACTCGCGGCGCTCGCGGTGCCGCTCGGGCTCGGCGCCGCTCGCGCACTGTACTTTGCGACGTTCGGAGGCGGCGACGCGCTGCCCGACGCGGGCGGGCTCGCCACCGCGCTGTTCTACCTCGCGTGCTCGTTCGCGATCCTGCTGCCGCCGACCGCGATGATGGGCGCCACGCTGCCGCTGCTCGCGCGGCACGCGGTGCGCGATGATCGCCAGCTCGGCGCGCGCGTGGGGCTGCTCTACGCGACGAACACCGCGGGCGCGATCGCGGGCACGCTCGCGACGGGATTCTGGCTCTTGCCCGCGATCGGTCTGCGCGCCACCGCGCTCGCCGCGGCGGGCGTGAACGCGCTCGTGTTCGGGGCCGCGGCACGGCTTGCGCGCGCGGCAGGCGCGCAGCCGCCGGCCGCGCTCCCCGCCGATTCCGGAGCGCCATGCGCGCCCGGGCGCACCGACTGGATCCTGCCCCTCGCGCTCGCGTCGGGCTTCGTCTCGTTCACGTACGAAGTGCTCTGGGTGCGGCTGCTCTCGCATCTCGTCGGCAGCGGCGTGGCCGCGTTCGCCACGATGCTCGCGAGCTTCCTCGCCGGCATCGCACTCGGCTCGGCCGCCGCCGCGCGGATCGCCGCGAGCCCAGCGCGCGCCGCGCGCGGCTTCGCACTCGCGCAGATCGGCATCGCCGCGCTGTCGCTGCTCGCGTTCGCAGCCGTCGACCACTTGCCCGCGCTGCTCGGCGCGCTCGCGCAGCAGGGCTTCCCGCGCTTCGCGGGCGCGCTCGCGTGCATGGCCACGCTGTTTCCCGCGGCGCTGTGCATCGGCGCCACGTTCCCGTTCGCCGTGCGCGTGCTCGCGCGCGGCGCGAGCGACGCGGGCCCGGCGAGCGCGCGCGTGTACGCCTGGAACACGATCGGCTCGGTCGCCGGCGCGATCGCCGCGGGCTTCTTCGTCGTGCCCGCCCTCGGGTTCGCGCATACGGTCGGCGCGGCCGCCGCCGCGAACGTCCTGGTCGGCGGCGCGGCCGCGCTGCGATCCCGCCCGCGCCATCCCGCCCGGCTCGCGCTCGCCACCGCGTTCGCGGCAGCGCTCGCGGCCGCGCTGCCCACCGTGCCGTGGCGCGTGCTCCGCAGCGCGCCGAGCGAGGGCGGCGGATCGGAGGCGTGGGGCGAGGTCGCCTTCTTCGCGGTCGGGCGCTCGGCGACCGTTCTCGCCACCGATCAGCACTATGCCTTCGCGCTGCGCAGCAACGGATTGCCCGAGGCCGGGATCACACGTCCGGGCCCGTGGCGCAACCGCAACCCGCTCACACGCTGGCTCACCGCCCTCCCCGTGCTCGCGCGCCCCGAGCTGCGCTCGCTGCTCCTGATCGGGCTCGGCGGCGGGACCGCGATCGAAGTGGTGCCGCCGTCTGTGGAGCGGATCGACGCGATCGAGCTCGAGCCCGAGGTGCTCGCGGCGAACCGGCGCGTCGCGCGCGAGCGCTGGCGCGACCCGCTCGCCGATCCGCGCGTGCACGTGCACCTGAACGACGCGCGCAACGCGCTGCTGCTCGCCCGGCGCGCTCGCTTCGACGCGATCGTGTCGCAACCCTCGCATCCCTGGGCCGGCGGCGCTGCCCACCTCTACACACGCGAGTTCTTCGATCTCGTGAAGAGCCGCCTCGCCGCGGACGGGGTATTCGTGCAGTGGATCGGACTGCCGTTCGTCGACGAGGCGCTGTTCCGCTCGCTGCTCGCCACGCTGTCGGCGACGTTCGCGCACGTGGAGGTCTACGCGCCGCCGCCGGGCGGATCGGTGCTGTTCCTCGCCTCCGATGCGCCGTTCGATCTCGCCGCGAGCGCGGCGCGCGCGCTCGCGGCCGACCCGGACGACTTCGCGCTGGTCGGCATCCACCGCGTCGAGGACGTGCTCGCGAGCTGGCTGCTCGACGAGCCGGGCGCGCGCGCGCTCGCCGAGGGCACACCGCAGAATCGCGATGCGCACAACCGATTGCAGTCCCGCTCCGACCGCCTCGACGCCCGCGACGCGCTCTCTGCGCGCGCCGACGCCTTGTGCGGACCGCTAGATCCGCTCGCGCGCGCGCTGCCGGCGGGCGTCGACGCGCTCGCGCTTCTGCGCCGCCTCGCACCCCCGCGCGCGGCGCGGGTCGCTGCGTCGTTGCCCGACGCGCTCGAACGCGAGGTGGGGTTTGCGCTCGCGGACCTCGCCGCCGGAGCGCGCCCCGCGGCGGCCGGACGGCTGCGCGCCGCGCTCGCTGCGCAGCCGCAGAACCTCGAGATCCGCGCCGCGTGGCTGCGCGCGTCGCAGCACGGGTCCGCGCCGGGCGCAGCCCTCGTTTCCGCCGCGGCGATGCCGCTGCGCGACGCCGAGCGCGCCGTGGTGGCGGGTTGGGCCGCCCGCGAGCAGGACGGCGCGGGCGCCCAGCGCGGCCTCGACGACGCGCTGGCCGCTGTCCCGCGCGGCGACCCGCTGCACGGCGAAGCCGTGCGGCTGCGCATCGACGCCCGGCTGCGCGACGGCAACCCCGAGGCCGCGCGAGAGGCGGCCGAGCTCTCGGAGGCGCAGCTCGGCGAACGGCCCACCTCGCGCGACCTCCTGGTCCGCGCGGAGGCCTACGCGGCGGCCGGGGCACCCGAGGTCGCGCTCGAGACGATCTCGCTGCTGGTCAACCAGCTCGGCCAAGAGCCGGGCACGCACGCCGACCTCGTGCGCCGCGCCGGAGAGATCGCACTCGCGATGCCCGCGAGTGGAGAGCTGCAGCGCATTCGCGCCGACACGCTCCGGCGCCTCGGCCTCTGATAAGATGCGCGCGTGGTGTCGACCCGTCCCGCGGACGTCCTCGCGTGGCGCCCGAAGAGCCGGCCGCTCCTCGGCCTGACCATCTGCCTCGCGCTCGCGGGCTGCGTCTCGACGCGGCTCGAGAATCGCGACTGGGTGCGGATCCAAACGGCGCACTACGACGTCTGGTCGTCGCTCTCGACCGAGGATTCGATGCGCCTCGCCCGGGATCTCGAGCACTTCCGCGCGGCCACCGAGTTCATCTCGGGGCAGGCGATCCCGGCTACGCCGCTTCCCACGCGGGTGTGGGCGTTCGACGACCGCGGCGTCGGGCGGCCTTTCTCCTATCGATCCCAGCGCAGCTATCTGCTCACGCACCAGCCCGGCGACGTGCTCGTGCTGCGCACGGGCGGCGGCTGGGAGGGCGACGCCTGGGACGAGCTCAAGCTGGCGTACGCGCGGCGGCTGCTCTGGAACGCGTCGCCCGACGCCCTGCCGCCGTGGCTCGACGAAGGGCTGCCGCAGGTCGCGAGCACGCTCGAGGGCGAGGGTGAGGGCGCGGTGGCCGGCGCGGTGCGCGCCGATCACATCCGCGCGCTGCGGGACAGCCAGTGGATTTCGTTCGATCGGCTGCTCGGCGCCAAGGACCTCGCCGGGTGGTCGAACCTCGAGCGCGAGCTGTTTGAGTCCGAGTCCTGGGCGCTCTGCCACTACCTCTCGTTCGGCAAGGGCCGCAAGCCGGGTCCGGACGGCGCGATCGCGCGATTGCGGGCCCGGATCCGCGAGGGCGAGTCGGCGGGCGAGGCCGCGCGCGCCGAGCTCGGCGATCTCGGTCGGCTCCAGCGCGACGTGCTGCGCGGCGTGCGCACCACGACCGATCTCGACGAGGGCGTGCTGCGGATCCCGTGGGCCGGACCCCACCCCGCGCCGAGAGCAGTGCCGCGCCAGGAGGTGCTCGCGGAGCTTGGCGGACTCGCGCTCGCGGTCGGCAAGCTGAAGCGCGCCGCGAACTTTCTC
>DATFWW010000212.1:0-2311 GCA_035258825.1 Myxococcota bacterium | reverse complement strand
GACGTGGTGCTCCTGGTGGGCCTCAGCGTCCATTTCGCCCACCTGGGTTCGCCGCAGCACGTGGCGCTCGCGGGGCTCGCGCTCGCGGCGATGGTGCTCGTCTCCTACACCAAGGCGCGCGCGGAGCTGGTGCTCCCGAGCTTCGAGGTGGGCCTGCTCGAACGCGCCGAGCGCGTGGTGATCCTCGCCGCGGGCGCGATCTTCGGCCTGCTCGTCCCGGCGCTGTGGATCATCGCGATCGGCAGCGCGATCACGGCCGGACAGCGCATTGCGCTCGCCTATCGCGAGATGTCGCGGCTCGACGCCGCCGAGGGCAAACTGGAGCAACCGCGATGACCGAAACGAAGACCCCTGGAACCGACCCGGGCACCCCTGAGCGCGAGCTGCCGGGCATCGACTTCTCGACGCTCGTGCTCTCGCTCGCCACCTCCGCGATGGTGCACATGGGCCTCGTGCCGAATCCGGACGGCGGCGCCGCGGAGAAGAACCTGGCCCTCGCCCATCAGACGATCGACACGCTCGACATGTTGCAGACCAAGACGCGCGGCAACCTGAGCGACGAGGAGACGAAGCTGCTCCAGAGCGTCCTCTACGAGCTGCACATGAGCTACGTGAAGGCGCGCGAAGGCAAGCCGGCCTAGCGCGGCACCGACCGTGTCCGTATCGCTCGCGCTCGAAGCCCCCGCCAAGGTGAACCTCGGGCTGCGGATCGTGGGCCGGCGCGCGGACGGCTATCACGAGCTCGAGAGCCTGTTCGCGCCCGTCGATCTCGCCGACGCGATCGCGCTGCGGGCCGAGCGGACGCGCGACGCATCGGTGTCGCTCGCGATCGCGGGCGACACGTCCGGCGCGCCGCCCGGGGACGCGAATCTCGCGGTGCGCGCCGCGCGCGCGTTCCTCGCGCGAAGCGGGATCACCGCGCGCGTGACGCTCGGGCTCACCAAACGCACGCCCGTTGCGGCGGGGCTCGGCGGCGGCTCGAGCGACGCGGCGGCCGTGCTGCGCGGGCTCGGCCAGGCGTTCCCCGCGGCGGTCCCGGCGCACGCGCTCGAGGAGATCGCGCTCGCGCTCGGCGCCGACGTGCCGTTCTTCCTCGACCCGCGGCCCGCGTGGGTGACCGGGATCGGCGAGCGGCGCGCTCCGGTCGCGGGCGTGCCCTCGCTCGCGCTCGTGCTCGCGAACCCGGGCGTGGCGCTCTCCACCGCGGAGGTGTTCCGCGCGTACGACGCGATCGCCGCGCCGCCCGCACCGCGCGCGGGCCCACCGACCTCGCTCGCGCGCGAGTTCGGCGAAGACGGCGCGCTCGCGGCGCGGCTGCACAACGACCTCGAGGCGCCCGCGGTGCGGCTGTGCCCGCCGATCGCGCGGCTGCGCGCGGAGCTATCGGCTGCGGGCGCGCGCGCGGTGGGGATGTCCGGCAGCGGCGCGACGGTCTACGGGGTGTTCGCCGATCGCGCGGCCGCCGACCGCGCGGCAGCCCGAATCGCGGTGGCCGGCCGAGGCTGGACCCGGGTCGCGGCGACCCGCGAATCCCGATAAGCTCCGCCGCTCTGGGGAGCACCCCGCACCCCGGTAGCCCGCGGCACTCCCCTTCACTGCTCGATCCCGCTTGGTCTTGATCTCACTGATGGGGCGTCGCCAAACTGGTAAGGCAGCGGCCTTTGGAGCCGCCATCTGCAGGTTCGAGTCCTGCCGCCCCAGCCCTCTCGACCCAACGCGTATGCCCCCGACTCGATGGATTGAGGTCCTCCCATGAATCTCCTGAAGCTGTTCACGGGCAATGCGAACCCCGGGCTCGCGGCGGCCGTGGCGCAGTACCTCGACATCGAGATCGGCAAGGCGCTCGTCGGCACGTTCAGCGACGGCGAGGTCAACGTCGAGATCCAGGAGAACGTGCGCGGGTCCGACTGCTTCGTGCTCCAGCCCACGTGCCAGCCGGCGAACACGCACCTGATGGAGCTCCTGATCATGGTCGACGCGCTGCGCCGGTCGTCGGCGCGGCGGATCACCGCAGTGATCCCCTACTACGGCTATGCGCGCCAGGACCGCAAGGTGCGCCCGCGGCTCCCGATCTCCGCCAAGCTCGTCGCCAACCTGATCTCCACCGCGGGCACCGATCGGCTGTTGTGCATCGACCTGCACGCGGGCCAGATCCAGGGCTTCTTCGACATCCCGGTCGACAACCTGTTCGCGACGCCCGTGCTGCTCGACGCGATCCGCGACCGCTACGGCAGCCAGCCTCTCACGATCATCTCGCCGGACGCCGGCGGCGTGGAACGCGCGCGCGCCTACGCCAAGCGCCTGAACGCGA
>DATFWW010000211.1:0-15351 GCA_035258825.1 Myxococcota bacterium | reverse complement strand
CTCGGCCGCGGTGCCGCGCGCGCGGCGGCGCAGGTGGAGGAGCTGCGCGAGCCGGTCCTCGGCCTGGCAGTAGCCCAGCGCGAAGAACGCGTCCGCCTCGCTCGCCGCGTCGACGTGCGGCACGCCATGGCGATCGCGGTCGATCCGCACCGGCTGCGCGATGCCGGCCACGGCCGCCGGCTCCGCCTCCTTCGCGGGTGCCGATACTAGAGAGGGGCGCGCGCGCAGCGCGGTCGACATCCAGAAGCCGACCGCGAACGCGAGCACGAGCGCCGCGAGCGCCAGGATCCAGCGGTCGCGCATCGCCGCGACCCGACGGTCCGGCCTCCGCCTGCGTTCCGTGGCTACCACGTCGGAGATTTCGGCCGACCGCCGCGCGCAGGCAAGGACCGATTGCTGCCGTCGGGGATCCCGCGCGCCAGAGCGCCTTTCGGGCGCGGAAGGGCTAGATTGCCCCTCCGGTTCGGGGCAGAAGGAGGAGAGGATGGCCACGCGGGTGGGGATCAACGGCTTCGGGCGCATCGGCCGCCTGGTGTTTCGGGCCGCGCGCGGCCAGGACCTCGAGATCGTGGGCATCAACGACCTGACCGACGCGAAGACGCTGGCCCACCTGCTCAAGTACGACTCGATCCACGGCCGCTACCCGGGAGAGGTCGCCGCCGCCGAGGGCGCGATCGTGGTGGACGGCGTGCGGATTCCGGTCAGCGCCGAGCGCGACCCCGCCAAACTGCCGTGGGCCAAGCTCGGCGCGAAGCTCGTGATCGAGTCGACCGGCCTCTTCACCGACCGCGATGGCGCGGCGAAGCACCTCGCAGCGGGCGCGGAGCGCGTGATCATCTCGGCGCCCGCGAAGAATCCCGACGTCACGATCGTGCTCGGCGTGAACGACGGCGACTACGACCCGAAGAAGCACAAGATCATCTCGAACGCGTCGTGCACCACCAACTGCCTCGCCCCGGTCGCCAAGGTGCTGGACGACCAGTTCGGAATCCAGAGCGGGTGGATGACCACGATCCACTCCTACACGAACGACCAGGTGATGCTCGACTTCCCGCACAAGGATCTGCGGCGCGCGCGCGCGGGCGGGATTTCGATGATTCCCACCAGCACGGGTGCCGCGAGCGCGATCGGGCTCGTGTTGCCCGCGCTGAAGGGCAAGCTCGACGGCTATGCCATGCGCGTACCGACCTCCGACGTGTCCGTGGTCGATCTGTCGGTGAAGCTCGCGAAGTCCACCGACGCCGACGCGATCAACGCCGCGATGAGGGCGGCCGCGGACGGCCCGCTCAAGGGGATCCTCGCGTACACGGACGAGCCGCTCGTGTCGGCCGACTTCCTCGGCAATCCGCACTCCTCGATCCTCGACGCGCTCAGCACGAAGGTGATCGACGGCAACTTCGCCAAGGTGCTCTCGTGGTACGACAACGAGTGGGGCTACTCGAACCGGGTGGTCGACCTAGCGCGGGTAGTCGGCGCCTGACCGGGCGCGCGGGAACTCCATGGCGGTGATGGGTCTCGACGCGCTGATCGCGCGGGGAGTGCGCGACATGCGCGTGTTCGTGCGCGCTGACCTGAACGTGCCGCTGCGCGACGGGGTGATCACCGACGACACGCGGATCCGCGCGTCGCTGCCCACGATCGAGCGGCTGCTGCGCGCCGGCGCGCGCGTGGTGATCGCCTCGCATCTCGGGCGCCCGAAGGGCAAGCGCAAGCCCGAGCTCTCGCTGCGCCCGGTGGCTCCGCGCCTCGCCGAGCTGCTGGGAACGGGCGTGTCGTTCTGCGAGGACTGCATCGGGCCGGTCGCCGCGCGCGCGATCGGCGAGCTCGGACCGGGCCAGGCGATCCTGCTCGAGAACCTGCGCTTCCACGCCGCCGAGGAGGACGACGATCCGGATTTCGCGAAGGCGCTCGCCGAGCTTGCGGACTGCTATGTGAACGACGCGTTCGGCACCGCGCACCGCGCGCACGCCTCCACCGCGGGCATCACGCGGCAGCTCGACTGCGTGGCCGCGGGCGAGCTCCTGCAGAGCGAACTCGAGCACCTGCGCGTCGTGCGGGAGCCCGTGCGCCCGCTGCTCGTGATCCTCGGCGGCGCGAAGGTGTCGGACAAGCTCGCGGTGCTCGAGGCGCTCGCACCCCACGCCGACGTGCTCGCGATCGGCGGCGCGATGGCCTACACGTTCCTCGCCGCGCGCGGCGAGGCCGTGGGCGCCTCGCTCGTGGAGCCCGATCGGATCGACGACGCGCGGCGCGTCGCGCTCGCTGCGGAGAGAGGCGGGCGCCGGCTCCTCCTGCCCACCGACCACGTCGTCGCCGAGAAGATCGCGGCCGGCGCCGCCTCGCGCGTGGTGCGTGCGATTCCCGACGGCTGGATGGGCGTCGACATCGGCCCCGAGACGGCCGGGCGCTATGCGGCGGAGGCGGCGCGCGCGCGCACGCTGTTCTGGAACGGGCCGATGGGCGTGTTCGAGATCGCGGCGTTCGCGCGGGGCACCGCGGAGGTCGCGCGCGCAGTGGCCGCGAGCGCGGCGACCAGCGTGGTCGGCGGCGGCGATTCGCTCGCGGCGATCAACCAGCTCGGCCTCGGCGATCGCATCACCCACCTCTCGACGGGCGGCGGGGCCTCGCTCGAGTACGTCCAGGGACTCGAGCTGCCCGGCGTCGCCGCGCTGGAGCGATGACCGGGATGCGCAAACCGATCCTCGTCGCGAACTGGAAGATGCACATGACCGCCAACGAGGCGGTGGCGTTCGCGGAGACCTTCGTGCCGCTCGTGCGCGGAGCCCGGGAGGTCGAGATTGCGATCGCGCCGCCGTTCACCGCGATCGACCGCCTCGCCCGCGCGCTCGCCGGCTCGAACGTCCTGCTCGCCGCCCAGAACGTGAATCCCGAGCCGAAGGGAGCGTTCACGGGCGAGATCGCGCCGGGGATGCTCGCGGAGCTCGGCTGCCGCTATGTGATCGTCGGGCACAGCGAGCGGCGCACCTACTACGGCGAGAGCGACGCCTACGTGGCGAACAAGGCCGCCGCACTGTTCGCGGCGGGCATGGCACCCATCGTGTGCGTCGGCGAGTCGCTCGAGGAGCGCGACGCGGGCCGCACGATCGACGTGGTGGCCGCGCAGCTCTCGGGCAGCCTCGCGCTGATCCCCGATGCGCGCGCCGCAGAGCTCGTCGTGGCCTACGAGCCGATCTGGGCGATCGGCACGGGCCGCACCGCCACGCCCGACACCGCCCAGCAGGTCCACGCGTTCGTGCGCGAGCGGCTGCGCGGGCGTTTCGGCGCGTCAGGCGATCAGATCCGCATCCAATACGGGGGATCGGTGAAGCCCGAGAACATCGACGACCTGATGGCGCAGCCCGACATCGATGGCGCGCTCGTGGGCGGCGCGAGCCTCGATCCCGCGGCATTCTCCCGGATCGTCCGATTCGAGAAAAAGTAGGAGTCCATGAGCGCCGTCGTAACCGTCCTGCACGTGATCGTGTGCATCTTCCTGATCGCGGTCGTGCTGCTCCAGCGCGGCAAGGGAGCACAGGTCGGCGCGGTATTCGGCGGTGGCGGCGGCGCCACGATGTTTGGCGGACGCGGAGCGGGCAACTTCCTCACCAAGCTCACCACGGGCGCGGCGATCGTGTTCATGCTCACGAGCCTGTCGCTCGCCTACATGCGCATGCACCGCGGCGAGCGCCTGTTCGAGGGCGGGGCAGTGGAGGAGAAGGCGCCCGCGCCTCCGGCGGCGCCGTTCGAGGACGTCGGAAAGCTTCCCGCGGCGCCGGGTGCGGAGAAGGCGGACAAACCGGCCGCCGAAGCACCCGCGGCGCCCGCGCCGAACCCCGCGCCGTGAGAACGACCCGCGCGCTGCGCGCGATCGCGATGAATCCGCAGGAGTCGTTCGTTATCTTGTGCGGCTGCGAGTCGCGGCAGTGGCGAAACTGGTAGACGCACCAGCTTGAGGGGCTGGCAGGGGCAACCCTGTGGAGGTTCGAATCCTCTCTGCCGCACCACTCCCAACCTTTCCGCCCTGCGGCGGATCATCTCGGAGAGGTATGCGATGGCACAGAATCAACTCGAACAGGTGGCGCGCGCGCTGGTCGCTCCCGGAAAGGGGATCCTCGCGGCCGACGAGAGCTCGGGCACGATCGAGAAGCGCCTCAAGTCGATCCAGACCCCGTCGACCGAAGAGAACCGCCGCGCGTACCGCGAGATGCTGTTCCGCACCGCGGGTGTCGAGGAGTTCGTCTCCGGCGTGATCCTGTACGACGAGACGATCCGCCAGAAGGCGGCCGACGGCACGCCGCTCGTGAAGGTACTCGCGGACAAGGGGATCCTGCCCGGCATCAAGGTCGACAAGGGCACGAAGTCCCTGCCCTTCTCCCCGAAGGAGAAGATCACCGAAGGGCTAGACGGGCTGGCCGAGCGCCTCGCGGAGTACCGCGGCCTCGGCGCGAAGTTCACCAAGTGGCGCGCCGTGATCACGATCGGCGACGGCATCCCGACCGACGACTGCCTCGGCACCAACGCCCACGCGCTCGCGCGCTATGCAGCGCTCTGCGTCGAGGCCGGACTCGTTCCGATCGTCGAGCCCGAGGTGCTGATGGATGGCCCGCACACGATCGAGCGCTGCTACGAGGTCACCGAGCGCACGCTGCACGAGGTGTTCGGCGAACTGTACGACCAGCGCGTGCCGCTCGATCAGATGCTGCTCAAGCCGAACATGGTCTTGTCGGGCACCGAGTGCCAGACGCAGGCGAGCGTTGCCCACGTGGCGGAGGCCACCCTGCGCTGCTTCCGGCGCGTGGTGCCCGCGGCGGTGCCGGGCATCGTGTTCCTCTCCGGCGGCCAGAGCGACGAGTTCGCCACGGCGCACCTCTCGAAGATGAACGAGATCGGCGGCGGCCCGTGGGAGCTGTCGTTCTCCTACGGGCGCGCGCTCCAGGCGCCGGCGCTGAAGGCGTGGGGCGGGAAGCCCGAGAACGTCGCGGCCGGCCAGAAGGCCTACTACCACCGCGCGAAGCTCAACAGCGCCGCACGCTACGGCAAATACACGTCGGCGATGGAGAAGGCTGCCTGATCTCGCGCCTCGCCTAGCGCGTGATCAGCGGGTCGTGGGGCTCGAAGCGGCCGTACGCGCCGCGGAAGTAGAGCAGCGGCTCGTGGTCGAAGCTGCGCACCTCCTCGACCTGTCCGATGTAGACGACGTGGTCGCCCGCGTCGTGCTCGGCGACCACCCGGCAATCGATGTTGACGGCCACCCCGCGCAAGAGCGGTGCGCCGGTCCGCCCGACGTCGAACGCGAGCCCGTCGAAGCGCTTGTGCTCGTCCTTCTTGGCCGCGAAGCGGCTCGACAGCGCCTGCTGACCGCGCGCCAGCACGTTGATCGCGAACACGCCGCCCTCGCGGATCACCGGCAGCGTGTTCGCGCCCTTGTCCGCGCACACGAGCACGAGCGGCGGATCGAGTGAGACCTCCGTGAACGCGGAAACAGTCATGCCGTGGATCCGGTCGCCGCATTTGGTCGTCACCACCGCGACGCCAGACGCGCGCCGCGAGAGCGCGCGCTTGAAGTCTTCGGCCGAGATCGTCATGAGGCGGGGAAACGTACACCCTAACGGTGCTCAGCCGCACGCGCGCCGGATGGCGCCGGCGCCTGGAGGAACTCCATCACGTAGGGCCCGAACAATTCGAGCGGGCGGATCCCCGGCGCGAGCTCCACGACGAGCCCATAGAGGATCGAGATCGCCCGCGACCACATCACCACGCCGGGCGGCAGCCGGAAGCTGCGCAATCGCACCATCTGCCCGCGCAGCCGCCAGAAGTGCTGCGAGAAGTCGAGCGCAGCCGCCTCCTGGGGTGTCAAGTTGTAGAGCGCGGGGTCGAACGCGAGCTCGGCGATCTCGCGTGCGATCGCGACGTCGCGCTCGTCGATCGCACCGGCCGCGACCAGCGAGCTCGCAAACAGGTCGCGGTCGCGCAGCACCGACGCGCGCAGGTGATCGCGTACCGCGGCGAGCACACCCGGCGCGAGGCGCTCGTTCATGCCGAAGTCGATGATGGCGATCCGCCCAGCGCGGTCGACGATCAGGTTGCCCGGGTGCGGATCGCAGTGGAAGAACCCGTCGCGGAACATCATGTGCAGGAACGCGCGGCTCGCCCATGCGACCAGCTCCTCGCGCGCCACACCCTGCCGCTCGACACCACCGGCGTCGTTGATCTTCACGCCGTCGATGAATTCCATCGCGAGCACGCGCCGGGTCGTGAGATCCCAGTGGATCCGGGGCACGCGCAGGTGCGACCATAGCGCCGCGTCGTTCGCGAGATTGCGCCCGATCTCCTCCGCGGCGCGGCCCTCGCGGAGATAGTCCATCTCGCCACGCAGCGCCGCGCGCAGCTGGCGGTAGACCTCGCGCAGGTCCGGGACCGCTGCGAAGTCGAACAGCCATAGCGCGAGCTTCGCCATCGCGAGGTCCACCGCTACCGAGCGCTCGATCCCCGGGTAGAGCACCTTGAGCGCGAGGTGCCGGCCGTCGCGCGCGCGCGCCTCGTGTACCTGGCCGAGGCTCGCGGCGGCAATCGGCTCGCGCGCGAGGTCGGCGAGTCGCTCGCTCCACGGAGCGCCATACTCGCGTTCGATGCGCGCGGTGATCTCAGCGAAAGGGTGCGGCGCGACGCGGTCCTGCAGCCGTGCGAGCTCGCGCGTGATCGCGTCCGGCAGGACCTCGAGGCGCAGGCTCGCAACCTGGCCCAGCTTGATCAGCCCGCCGCGAAAGCGCGTCGCCGCCGCGACGAAGCGCGCCGCGAACGCGCGCAGCCGCGCCTCGCGTTCGGCCGCGGCGATCGGCGCGATCCCGCGCGAGGCGAGCCTCAGCCGTGCGTAGAGCAGCCCCGCGCGCGCGATCAGCCCCAGCAGCACGGCCGCGCGCATCGCGAGCGCGCGCAGCGAAGCCTCGGCGGCCCCTGCCCGGCGCATCCGGCTCAGCCGACCCGCACGAGCGCGAGGTCCGCGACGTTCGTACCCGTGACACCCGTGCGGATCACGCCGCCCTCGCGGCAGAAGAAGCCGTGCGAATCGTTGCCTGCGAGCGCCGCCACGGCGTCGATCCCCGCGCGCCTCCCGCGCGCGACGGTATCGCCGTTGGCGAACGCGCCGGCCGCGTCGGTCGGCCCGTCGGCACCGTCCGTGCCCGCGGCGAGCACGGCGATGTCGCGCCGGCCGGCGATTCCGAGCGCGGCCGCGAGCGCGAGCTCCTGACTGCGCCCGCCGCGACCGTTCCCGCACACCGTGACGACCGTCTCTCCGCCCGCGACGAGACACAGCGGGCGGTCCGCGGCGCTCGCGTCGGCGAGCGCCACTAGCCTCCGCGCCGCGCGGCGCGCCTCGCCGCGCAGCGCGCCGGGGAGCGCGACCGCGCGCCACCCGCGCGCCGCCGCCGCGTCGCGCGCCGCGAATACCGCCGTCGCGTTGCTCGCGATCAGCGTGTGGCGCGCGCGGGCGAACGCCGGATCGTCCGCCCCCGGGGTCTCCTCGCGCTCGCCGCGCGCGCCCGCCTCGAGGTGCGCGCGCACGTTCGCGGGAATGCGCCGTCCGGGATCGCGCCGCCCGAGCACCGCGAGCGCGTCGGCATAACAGGTGGGATCGGGCGCGAACGGGCCCGACGCGATCACGTCGAGGCGGTCGCCCACGACGTCCGAGATCGCGAGCACCTCGATCCGGCCCGCACGCGCAGCGCGCGCGAGCCGGCCGCCGGTGGCCGCGGCGAGGTGCTTGCGCACCGCGTTGAGCTCCTCGATCGACGCGCCGGCCGCGAGCAGCACGCGCACGGCCTCGGCCACGTCCGCGAGCTCGAGGCCGGGTGCCGGCGCACACAGCAGGCTCGATGCGCCGCCCGAGAGCAGCACGAGCAGGACGTCGGCGGGCCCGGGGCGCGCGGCAAACGCGAGGACCTCGCGCGTGGCGGCGGCGCCGCGTTCGTCGGGGATCGGATGCGCCCCCACGCGCAGCTCGCAGCGCGCGAGCGCGCGCTCGCCGCCGTCGGACACGAGCGCGAAGCCCGCCGCGATCCGCGCGCCGAGGGTCGACTCGGCAGCCGCCGCGAGCGCGGCGCCCGCCTTGCCGACCGCCAGCACGAACACGCGCGCTCCATCGGGCAACGCGCGGCCGGCGATCGCGACACGCGCGCCGTCCGCGCTGAGCGCGCCGGCCAGCGCGCGCTCGGGCGCGACCGCCGCGAGCGCTGCGCGATACACCGCCTCCAGCTCCGCGCGTGCGGACTGCGCGATCACGGCGCCGGCGCGGGTGCCGCCTCCGCCCCGGAACCCGGCGCCGCGCCGCCCGCAGCCGCCGCCTCATCGCCCGCTTCCGAGCCGATCGGCTTCAGCCGGATCTCGATGCGGCGATTGCGCGCGCGGCCCTCGGCAGTGCTGTTGTCGTCGACGGGCGCGTGCTCGCCGTAGGAGACCGCGCGCAGGTGCTTCGGATCCACACCCTGCTGCTCGAACAGCCGCACCACCGACGCGGCGCGCGCGCTCGCGAGCTCCCAGTTGGTTCCCCACCGCTGGGCAAGCGGTCCCGACAGCTTCACGGTGTCGGTGTGTCCCTGCACCTCGACCATCTGCGGGTGCTTCTTCAGCTGGTCCGAAACCTTCTTCAGGAGCTCGACGCCGTACGGCTCGAGCACGACCGATCCCGAGCGGAACAGGATGTCCTGCGCGAGGTTGAGCCGCAGCCCCTCGCGCAGCTGGGTGATCTGGATCTGGCCCGAGGAGACCTCCTTCTCGAGATCCTTCACGAGCCCCTCGTACTCGCCGGATTTCTTGGAGAGCTCGGCGACCTTCGCTTCGTGCTCCTTCAAGTTCGTCGTGAGCAGATCGCGCGTCTTCTCGAGCTTCGCGACGTCCTCGGTGAGATGCTCCTTCGAAGCGCGCAGATCCTCCATCTCGTCGATCAGCTTCAGCCGTTCGCCGCCGAGCGCCTCGTTCGAGCGCTCGAGATCGACGACGCGCGCGCGCTCCTTCTCCAGATCGTCGACTACGCGGTTGTACTTCCCGCGCGTCACGCACCCGGAGGCCACCGCGGCGACGAGCGCGAGCGGCACGAGGCCGCTAATTAGGCGCCTGGAGCGTGTACTCGAGCGCTTCATCGATCGTCCCCACGTACCGGAGGTCGAGCCCGTCGAGGAGACCGGCCTCGACCTCCTCCACGTCCTTTCGGTTGCGCGCCGGCAGGACTACACGCCCGATGCCGGCTCGCTTCGCCGCGAGCACCTTCTCCTTGATCCCGCCCACCGGCAGCACGCGGCCGCGCAGCGTGATCTCGCCCGTCATCGCCACATCGGGGCGGCCGAGCCGGCCCGTCATCAGCGAGGTGAGCGAGCTCACCATCGCGACGCCCGCCGACGGGCCGTCCTTCGGCACCGCGCCCGCGGGCACGTGCAGGTGCAGGTCCGCGCTGCGAAACGCCTCCGGGTCGACGCCGTACTCCGCCGCGTGCCCGCGCAGCCACGACCGCGCGGCCTCCGCCGACTCGCGCATCACCTCGCCGAGCGAACCGGTGAGCTTGAGATCGCCCTTGCCGGGCATGCGCGTGGACTCGACGAACAGGATGTCGCCGCCCGCCGGCGTCCAGGCGAGCCCCACCGCGACGCCGGGCTGGCCGACCCGCTCGGCCACCTCGGGCTCCACCTTCACGGGGCCGAGCAGCACCGCGAGGTCTTCGGGCTGGACGCGCATCGACTGGCCCACCGCGCCGTCCTCGGCCACGCGCCGCGCGAGCTTGCGCGCGATCGCGCCGATCTCGCGCTCGAGGTTGCGCACGCCCGCCTCGCGCGTGTAGCTGCCGATCACTGCGCGCAGCGTATCGTCGGGCAGCTCCACGCCCGCGCCCGCCACGCCGTTCTGCTCGAGCTGGCGCGGCACGAGGAAGCGCTTGGCGATCTCGAGCTTCTCCTCGGCCGTGTAACCGGGCAGCTCGATCACCTCCATGCGGTCGCGCAGCGCCGGGGGCACGGGTTCAATCAGGTTCGCCGTGGCGATGAACAGCACCTGGGAGAGGTCGAACGGCACCTCGAGGTAGTGATCGGAGAACGCCGCGTTCTGCTCCGGGTCGAGCACCTCGAGCAGCGCCGACGACGGATCGCCGCGGAAGTCGGTTCCGACCTTGTCGACCTCGTCGAGCACGAACACGGGATTGCGCGTACCGGCCCGGCGCAGGTTCTGGATGATCCGGCCCGGCAGCGCACCCACGTAGGTGCGGCGATGGCCGCGAATCTCCGCCTCGTCGCGCACACCGCCGAGCGAAACGCGCGAGAACTCGCGCCCGAGCGCGCGCGCGATCGAGCGGCCGAGCGAGGTCTTGCCCGTGCCGGGCGGACCGACGAAGCAGAGGATCGGGCCCTTCAGATCGCGTTTGAGCGAGAGGACCGCGATGTACTCGACGATGCGGTCCTTCACCTTGTCGAGGCCGTAGTGGTCCTGGTCGAGGATGCGCCGCGCCTCCTCGGGATCGAGGCGGTCCTCCGACTGCTTGCTCCACGGGAGCTCCACCATCCACTCGAGATAGGTGCGGATCACGCCGCGCTCGGCCGCGGCCTGCGGCATCTGGGCGAGCCGCTCGAGCTCACGCGTCGCCTGCTCGTGGGCCTCCTCGGGCATGCCCGCGGCCTCGATCCGGCCGCGCAGGTTCTCGATCTCGGTCTCGGAGTCCTCGGCCTCGCCGAGCTCCTGGCGGATCGCCTCGAGCTGCTGGCGCAGCATGTAGTCGCGCTGGGTGCGGCCGATGTCCGTCTGCACCTTCTCGCGGATCTCGCTCTCGACCTTGTGCGCGTCCTGCTCGCGCGACACCTCGGCGAGCACGCGCTCGAGTCGCCGCTGCACGTCGAGCTCCTCGAGGATCTCCTGCTTGCCGGCCACGTCGAAATCGAGGTGCGATCCGACCAGGTCGGCGAGCTTCGACGGATCGTCGACGCCCTGCGCGAGCACCTGGAGCTCGTCGGAGAGCCGCGGGCTCGCCGCGACCAGCGCGATGAACTGCTGCGCGAGCGTGCGCGCGAGCGCAGTCGTCTCCACCGACTCGCGGTCGCCCGTGTCGTCGAGCCGCCGCACGCGGCCCACGAGGAACGGCTGCTCCGAGGCGAATCCGTCCACCGCCGCGCGCGCCACGCCCTGCACCAGCAACCGGTACGAATCGTCCGGGAACTTCAGCATCTTGGCGATCCGCATCACGGTGCCGACGCGATGGAGATCGTCGGGCCCCGGGCTGGATTCCACGGGGCGCTTCACCGCCACGCACACGAGCAGCCGCTCGGGGCTGCGCAGCACCTCGTCGATCAGCCGCCGCGAGCGGTCGGTGTTGACGAGCAGCGGCGAGAGCAGGTGCGGAAACAGCACCGTGTTCTTGAGCGGCAGCACCGGCAGCGAATCCGGGATCGCGGGCAGCGAGGTCTCGTCGCCTCCGCTGCCCACGGCGATCTCGGTCCCGCCGCCCCCCCCCGTGCTCCGGATTTCGTCCGATTCGTCGTTCACGCGTTCACTCTCGCTCGACCGGCACGCTGCGTCGCATCGGCTTGCGGCGGCCGAGCGTCACGGTCAGGAGTCCGTCCTCGAGATGCGCAGTCACGCGGTCGCGGTCCACGTCGGCCGGGACACGGATCGCGCGCTCGAACGGACCCGTCGCAATCTCCATCTGGTAGAGCCGCACGGCCGCGGCGCCGCTGCCCTCGCGCAGCCCGCGGATCCGCAGCAGGTCGCCGTCCACGGTCACGCGCAGATCCGCGCGCCGCACGCCCGCGAGCTCCGCGCGCACGATCACCGCCTCCTCCGTCTCGAACACGTCGACGTCGGGCTGCCAGTGATCGCCGTGCAGGCGATCGGCGAATTCACCGAATCGCTGCTGCGCGCCCGGCTCTCCCGCTCTCGGATTCCTCGGATTGCGCACGATCACGAGTCCTGCGCCAGGAGCGGGCGCATCAGTTGGGCTTCTCCTCAGTGTACTCGGCATCGACCACGTCGTCGCCGCCCTTGGACTCGCCGCCCGAAGGCGACGCGCCCTGCGCGCCATCACCGGCCGACTGCGCCTTGTAGAGCGACTCCGCGACGGAGTGCATCGACTGCTCGACCTTCTGGCGCGCCGCGTCCAGCTTGGTCGCGTCCTCCGACTCGAGCACGGAGCGCGCCTCCGCGAGCGCGGTCTCCACCTTCTGCTTGTCCTCTGCAGAGACCTTGTCCGCGTTGTCGGCGAGCGTCTTGCCGGCCTGATAGATGACCGAGTCGAGCGCGTTGCGCTTCTCGATCAGCTCGCGCCGCTGGCGGTCCTCGCCCGCGTGCTCCTCGGCCTCGCGGATCATGCGGTCGATCTCCTGCTTGGAGAGACCGCCGCTGCCCTCGATGCGGATCGACTGCTCCTTCGAACTCGCCTTGTCCTTCGCGTGCACCGCGAGGATGCCATTGGCGTCGATGTCGAAGGTCACCTCGATCTGCGGCACGCCGCGCGGCGCGGGCGGGATTCCGTCCAGGATGAACTTGCCGAGCGTGCGGTTGTCGCGCGCCATCTCGCGCTCGCCCTGGAGCACGTGGATCTCTACCTGCGGCTGGCTGTCGGCCGCGGTCGAGAACACCTGGCTGCGCTTGGTCGGGATCGTGGTGTTCTTCTCGATCAGCTTGGTCATTACGTTGCCGAGCGTCTCGATGCCGAGCGAGAGCGGAGTCACGTCGAGCAGCAGCACGTCCTTCACGTCGCCGGCGAGCACGCCGCCCTGCACTGCCGCTCCGATCGCCACCACCTCGTCCGGATTCACCGTGCGGTTCGGTTCGCGGCCGAACAGCGCGCGCACCTTCTCCTGCACCATCGGGATCCGCGTGCTGCCGCCGACCAGCACGACCTCCTGGATGTCGGAGGCCTTGTAGCCGGCGTCGGCGAGCGCCTGCTTGCACGGACCGAGGCTGCGGTCGACCAGATCCTCGATCAGCTGCTCGAACTTCGAGCGCGAGAGCTTCATCGTGAGATGCTTGGGGCCGCTCTGATCCGCCGTGATGTAGGGCAGATTGATATCGGTCGAAGCGGCGCTCGAGAGCTCGATCTTCGCCTTCTCGGCGGCCTCGCGCAGTCGCTGCACCGCCATCGAGTCCTTCGACAGATCGACGCCCTGGTCCTTCTTGAACTCCGCGACCAGGTACTCGATGATCCGCTGATCGAAGTTGTCGCCACCGAGATGGGTATCGCCGTTGGTGGCCTTCACCTCGACGACGTTCTCGCCCACCTCGAGGATCGAGATGTCGAACGTGCCGCCGCCGAAGTCGTAGACGGCGATCTTCTCGTCGGCCTGTTTGTCGAGCCCGTAGGCGAGGGCGGCCGCGGTCGGCTCGTTGATGATCCGCTTGACGTCGAGGCCCGCGATCTTGCCGGCGTCCTTGGTGGCCTGGCGCTGGGCGTCGTTGAAGTAGGCCGGAACCGTGATCACCGCGGCGGTGACCGGCTGTCCGAGATAGGCCTCGGCGGCGGCCTTGAGCTTCTGGAGGATCATCGCGGAGATCTCGGGCGGCGTGTAGTCCTTGCCCTGCACGCGCACGGCGGCGGTGCCTTCCTTGCCCTGCACGACGTCGTAGGGGACGAGCCGGATCTCCTCGGGCACCTCCTCGACACGGCGGCCCATGAAGCGCTTGATCGAGTAGATCGTGCCCTTCGGGTTGGTCACCGCCTGGCGTTTCGCGATCGCGCCGACCAGCCGCTCCCCCTCGTCGGTGAACCCGACCACGGACGGGGTGGTGCGGCCTCCCTCTTCGTTCGCGATCACGGTGGGCTGTCCACCTTCGATCACGGCGACCACCGAGTTGGTGGTGCCCAGGTCAATGCCGATCACCTTGCCTTGCGCCATGAGATTTCCCTCTCGCCTCCAACCTTTGCAGTTCGCGAATACTCGGCTCGTGGCCCCGCCTGTCAACGGTTTGCCGATCGAACGATGGATCCATCCCGCGGGGCTCCGCGCAAAAGCGCATGCGCCGCGAACGGCCCCTTTCGGCCCGGAGTCATAATCCGCAAGTCGCGCGCAGGCAGCGCAAAGCCCCGCGCAGGGAGCGCAAAGCCTCGCGCAGGGAGCGCAAGCCTCGCGCAGCGAGCCGAAGGCGAGCGAAGACCATCAGATTGGCGGGCGAAGGCGGGCGAGCGAAGACCATCAGGAGTTGGCGGCGATCCGCCGATACGTCGATCGGGGCTAACTGCTTGGATTCGCGGGACATCCGTTGAGCCGCGACGCGCGGGGGGTTATCGTGCAATTCCGCTCCGAGGCGCGAGCGGAAACGCCAATTCCGTCGAGCGCGGGAGCGAGCGAACCACGATCATGGGTTCCGTAGTCAGCTGGACGGCAAACAGCGTCTTGTTCGCGATCGGCTGCCTGCTCGCCGCCGACACCGCCAACAAGGTGATCGCCGCTGCGCTGCTCCCGACCGCCCCCGCCGTCGCCGCGCCGCGCGCATCGGCTCCGCCGACGCCGGTGCGCGCGCGGTCCTGGGCGGAGCGCGAGATCATCCTCTCGCGCAACCTCTTCCACTCGAGCCTCGCCGCCCCGCCGGTCGTCGCCGAGGACGAGGAGCTCGAAAAATCGAAGCTCCCGGTCACACTGCTCGGGACCTTCGCCGCGACCGACCCCGACCTCTCCCGCGCCACGCTGATGGACAAGGAGAAGAACGAAACGCTCGTGGTCGGGATCGGCGACCAGATCAAGAACACGGCCACCGTCAACCGCATCGAGCGGCGCCGCGTGGTGATCACCGAGAACGGCGCTCCGCGCGAGCTCACGTTCGGTGACGAAGAGGGAGCGCAGCCGACGATCCAGCGCGCGCGGCCCACCCGGCGTGCCGCGGCTGCGCAGTCCGCGATCCGCCAGACCCAGAGCGGGGTCGCGGTCTCGCGCGACGCGATCCAGAAGTCGATGCGCGATCCGAGCGAGCTGCTCTCGCAGGCGCGCGTGCTGCCCAAGTTCGAGCAGGGGCAGATGGTCGGATTGCAGGTGAACGGGATCAAGCCCGGCAGCCTGTTCCAGGAGATCGGGCTCCAGGAGGGCGACGTGATCACCCAGTTCAACGGGATCGCGATCGACTCCCCGGACCAGAGCGCCAAGATCTTCCAGGAGCTCGCGAACGCAGCCGAATTCAACGTGGTAGTGCGGGGCGCCGATGGCGCCGAGACGGTCAAGAACTTCACGCCGGAGTGAGCGGGCGGGTGCCGATCCAAAATCAGCGAATCCATCCCGCGCCGCGACTCGCGCGCGTGTGGCTCGCCCTGCTCGCGCTCTGCGCGATCGGTGCGCCGCTCGCGACCCCCGTGCAGGCGCAGCCCGCGGCGAAGCCCGCCGCAAAGCCGGC
>DATFWW010000210.1:0-6179 GCA_035258825.1 Myxococcota bacterium | reverse complement strand
CACGCAACGCTTCCTCCGCGCCTGCCGCGGTGAAGCCGTCGATCGGCCGCCGGTCTGGCTGATGCGCCAGGCCGGCCGCTACCTGCCCGAGTACCGCCGCGTGCGGGAGCAGGTGTCGTTTCTCGAGCTGTGTCGCGACGTGGATCGCGCCGTCGAGGTCTCCCTGCAGCCGATCGAAGCGATCGGCTCGGAGGCGGTGATCTTCTTCTCCGATATCTTCACGCCGATCCCGGGCATGGGCGTGGAGGTCGACTTCCGGCCCGGCCCCGTGGTGGCGCAGCCTCTCCGCAGCGCCGTGCAGGTGGCGCGCCTGCGCGTGCCCGACCCGCGCGAAAGCGTGCCGTTCGTGTTCGAGATCCTGCGGGCGTTGCGCGGTGAACTCGCTGCACGAGAGATCCCGCTGCTCGGGTTCGCGGGCGCGCCGTTCACGCTCGCCGCCTACCTCGTGGAGGGCTCCGGATCGCGCCACTTCGGTATCTGGAAGCGCATGCTCTGGCGCGAGCCCGCGGTGGCGCGCGCGCTGCTCGACCGGCTCACCGAACTGACCGTCGGGTACCTCGGGGCACAGATCGAGGCGGGCGCGCAGGCGGTGCAGGTGTTCGACACCTGGGCGGGCATGCTCTCGCCCGCGGACTACCGCGAGTGGGTGCTGCCCACCCATCGCGAGATCGCCGCGAAGCTCGACCGCTCGGCGCCGCTGATCCTCTACGTGAACGACGGCGCGCATGTCCTCGAAGAAGCAGCGCAAAGCGGAGCCGATGTGGTCTCACTGGACTGGCGCATCGACCTCGCCGACGCGGCCCGCCGCGTGGGCAGCCGCGTGAGCCTCCAGGGCAACCTCGACCCGTGCGCGCTGGCCGCCGACCCCGAGGCGATCGCGCGCCGCGTGCAGCAGCTCGCGCGCGACGCCGCTCCCGCGCGCGGGTACATCGCGAACCTCGGGCACGGCTGCCTGCCGGACACGCCCGTGGAAGGGGTGCGCGCGTTCACCGCCGCCGTGCGCGCACTGGGCGGCGAGCCGGCGCAGCCCGCGCGCAGCGAGCCGCAGGCGAGCGAAGTCGAACAGTGACCTCCGATATGGTGAAGCCGGATACCAAGGAATATTGGTTCGCTCTCCTGAGGCATTCATGAGCGACCCGTTCGCGATCGAGATCGACCGGATCGCGGAGCTGCTGCCGCGCTATGCGATCGACGGACCGCGCTACACGAGCTATCCGACCGCGCCGGTCTGGACCGAGGCGTACGGGCCGGGCGATTTCCGCGCCGACCTCGCCGACGACGAGATCGAGGCCAGCGACGGCCTGTCGCTCTACGTGCACGTGCCGTTCTGCGACAGCCTGTGTCACTTCTGCGCGTGCAACAAGCTGATCACGGCCGATCACACGCGGGCGGCCGGTTTCCTCGACACGATCGAGCGCGAGATCGAGGCGGTGCGCGCGGCCACGCGCGTGCCGCGCGCGGCCACCCAGCTGCACTGGGGCGGCGGCACGCCCACCTGGCTCGCGCCGGCCGAGATCCAGCGCCTGTTCCGCGCTCTGGTCGAGGCGTTCCCGCTGCGCGCGGACGCGGAGATCTCGATCGAGGTGGACCCGCGCGTGACCACGCGCGAGCACGTCGACGCGCTCGCCGAGTGCGGGTTCAACCGCATCTCGATGGGTGTGCAGGACTTCGACCCGCGCGTGCAACAGGCGATCCACCGGATCCAGCCGGCCGACGATACGGCGCGGCTGGTCGAGTGGTCGCGGCGCGCCGGCTTCGAGAGCGTCAACTTCGACCTGATCTACGGCCTGCCTTATCAGACGGCCGCGAGCTTCGAGCAGACGCTCGATCAGCTGTTCGCGATCGGCCCGGACCGCATCGCGCTCTACTCCTACGCGCATGTGACGTGGATCGCGAAACAGCAGCGCGGCTTCGAGCGCAAGGACCTGCCCGACTCCGCCACCAAGCTCTCGATCCTGCTGACCGCGGTGCGGCGGTTCCTCGCCGAGGGCTACCTGTTCATCGGCCTCGACCACTTCGCGCGCGAAGGCGACGAGCTCGCCAAGGCGCTCGCCGACCGGTCGCTGCGCCGCAACTTCATGGGCCACACCACGCAGGCGGGCGTCGACCTGATCGGCTTCGGGCCGTCCGCGATCAGCGAGCTGCGCGCGAGCTATGCGCAGTCGCACCGCGAGGTCCCGGACTGGGAGGCGGCGGTGCGCGAGCGCGGCATCGCGACGATGCGCGGGCACCGGCTCTCTAGGGCGGACGTCGAACGGCGGTGGATCATCAACCGGATCCTCTGCCTGGGCGAGCTGCGCGCGCGCGAATACGAGGAGACATTCGGGCGCGTGTTCGCGGAGACGTACAAGTCCGAGCTCGCCTCGCTCGAGCACGCGCGCGCCGACGGCCTGATCGAGCTCGACGCGGACGGCAGCCTGCACGTCACGCCGATCGGGCGCCTGCTCGTGCGCACGGTGGCGATGGCGTTCGACGCCTATCTGCCCGAGCAGCAGAAGAGCGGGGCTCGCATCTTCAGCAAGACGGTCTGAGCATGTAGGAATGCGAGAGCCCGAACTCGCGTCCGCCGTCGCCGCGCTCGAGGACGAGATCGGTCGTCGGCGCTCGGAAGTGGCGCAGGGCCGGGCAGCATCCCGAGGCCCTTCGGCTCCGACCCCGCCGCCCTTCGGCGCGGCTGCTCCGGCGCCCGTCGACGAGTCACCGGCTCGGTCGAAGCCGCCGCACTCCCCCGCTTCGACCCGCAGCAGCTCGCGGCAGCGGGGTTCTCTCGATCGGACGTCGAGCGCTTCCGCGCGCGAGTGTCCGAGATCGAGCTCGAACGCCTCTACCTGCGCGATCAGGCACAGCGCGAGGGCTGGTTGGATTCGCCGCGTTTCGCTGCCGAGAGCAGTCGGATCGAGCAGGAGCAGGCGGGCCTGCGTGGCGAGTTCGACGAAAGCCTCTACGACTGGATGCTATTCGCGGAGGGCATCCCAACCGCGTGGCGGTAACCGAAGTGCTGCCGGGCTCGGCCGCGGATTCCGCCGGGCTGCGTCCGGGCGATCTGACCGTGCGCGATGACGAGTGCCTCGTGCTGTCGCCCGTCGAGCTCGGCACGGCGACGAGCGTGGGCCAGCAGGGGAGTCAGGTAGAGATTCAGCTGCAGCGCGGCGGGGAGATGCTGCGGGTGTTCCTGCCGCGCGGGCCGATTGGCGTGAAGCTCGAATCGCGGTCGGTTGCGCCGTCGCCGGTCGGGTAGTCGGCTCGCCACCAGCCTTGGCGCCGGTCGTCGCGGTCCGCCCGCGGGAAGGCGATGGGCGCGCGCCGAGAATCGACCCGGGGCGCGCGGCGAATCCGATTTCAGCCAATGAAATCGCGCGGTTGGCGGCGCGGTTCCAGACGGGGAGCGCGCCTCCCCGGCGGCGAGCGCGGGCGGCGGAGATCGGGCAGACGTCCACCTGCGGGGGTCCGCCAGGATCGCCCAGGCCGCGCGATCGCGGGCCGGGCGCCACCTCCGGTGCCGAGGCGGCGATTCTTTCCCAAAGTCTGGCCCCATGGGAACACCCGAGGTCGAGGCCGTGGTGGTGGGCGCGGGTATCGCCGGGCTCGCGGCGGCGCTCGAGCTCCAATCGGCGGGCTGCGACGTGCACGTCGCCGACCCTTCCGACCGGCCCGGCGGCGTGATGCGCACCGACCACCGCAAGGGCTTCGTGGTGGAGAGCGGACCTAGCACCGCGCTCGTGCGCGCGCCGATGCTCGACTTCCTGTCGAAGCGCGGCCTGGACGGCGGCCTGCTGCGCGCGTCGCCGGCCAACCGCAAGCGCTTCCTCTACCGCGGCGGCCAGATGATCCGCGTGCCCGACTCCGCGTGGCGGATCGCGCGCACCCCGCTGCTCTCCACGCGCGCGAAGCTGCGCGCCCTCGCGGAGCCGTTCCATCGCCGCAGCAGATCGGACGAGAGCGTCGCGGAGTTCATCGGCCGGCGGTTCGGCAAGGAGGTGTCGTCCGCGCTGGTCGGCCCGTTCCTGACCGGCGTGTACGCGGGCGACGAGGATCAGCTCGGCGCGGCGGCGGTGTTCCCGCGCTGGGTCGACCGCGAGCAGCGCTTCGGATCGCTCGCGCTGGGCGGGCTCGCCGGGCTCGTGCGCCGCGATCGCGAGCGCGGCCTGCGCGGATCTTACGCGACCGAGCAGGGGTTCGGGCCGTTCGCGCGGCGGCTCGCGGAGGGGCTCGCGGAGCCGCCGGCGCTCGGCACGCGCGTGGCGTGGATCGCGCGCGACGGCGCGCGCTGGCGCGTCGACCTCACGAGTCCGAGCGGCGATCTCTCGCTGTCCGCTGCGCGTGTGGTGGTGGCCGCGCCCGCCTACGCCGCGGCCGACTTGCTGCGCGGACTCGACGGCGACATGGCGGCCGCGCTCGAGGGCATCGCCTACGCGCCGATCGTGGTGGCGCCCGTCGGCATCGAGGCGGGCCGCACGCGGGTGCCGATCGAGGGCTTCGGCTTCATCGTGCCGCGAGAGGAATCGCTGGGCCTGCTCGGCTGCCTGTTCATGAGCCAACTGTTCCCGCGCCGCGCGCCGCCGGGCCACGAACTCCTGCACTGCATGCTCGGCGGCGTGCGCTGGCCCGAGTCGGTGCATCTGCCCGACTCGGCGCTCGAGGCGCGCCTCGCCGAAGACCTGTCGCGCACGCTCGGGGTCGCCGATCCGCCCGCGCCGCTCGGCTTCGTGCGCTGGGCGCGCGCGGTGCCGCAGCCGGGCCGCGACCACCGCGCGCGGATCCGCTGGCTCTTCGACCGGCAGGACCGGCTGCCCGGGCTCGCGCTCGCGGGCGCCTACGTCGCGGGTGTGAGCGTCTCGGACTCGCTGGCCTCCGGAGTCGCCGCGGCGGCGCGCGTGCTCGCGGCCGTGCCGTTCGCGCGCAGCGCGAGCTGAGCCAGCGCTTCGACCCAGGTCGGGTGCGCGTTCGGGCAGTCGACTAGCAGCAGCTCCGCGCCGCCGAGCGCGCGCCACTGGTCGCGCGCGCGGATCCCGATCTCCTCGACCGTCTCAAGGCAGTCGGCCGCGAACGAGGGGCACAGGATCGCGAGGCGCCGCGAGCCGGCGGCCGCGAGTTCGGGCAGCACGAGATCGGTGTACGGTCGGATCCAGGGAGTGCGCCCGAGCCGCGACTGGAACGAGGTCGACGTGCGCGCGGCGTCGAGCCCGAGCGCGGCGACGAGCGCACGCGTGGTCGCATAGCACTGCGCGCGATAGCAGTGGAGATGTGCGGCGTGCGGCCGCGCGCAGCAGTCGGCGCTCGCGAGGCAGTGCCCACCGGTGCGGTCGGCGGCGCGGATCTGCCGCTCCGGCAGGCCGTGATACGAGAACAGGACGTGGTCGGCGCGGAACGCGGCGAGCGGCCCGGCGGCGACGTCGCGCCAGGTGCGGATGAAGCCCGCGTCGCCGTAGAACGGCCCGACCGCGAGGATCCGGTGCAGGCGCGCCGCCGCGGGCGCCGCGAACAGCGCCGCGAGCGCCGAGGCGGTTGCGGCCGAGGAATACTGCGGAAACAGCGGCAGCACGACCACCTCGCGCACGCCGCGCTCCTCGAGCCGGCGCATTGCTTCGTCGAGCGATGGGCGGCCGTAGCGCATGCCGAGCGCCACGGCCCAGCCGGCGCCGAGCCGCCGCTCGAGCGCCCCGCGCAGCGCTTCGCCGTGCACGAGCAGCGGCGACCCGGCTTCGCTCCAGATCTTCGCGTAGGCCGCGGCGGTCCGGCGCGGGCGCGTCGGCAGGATCACGCCCTCCACGAGCAGCGTGCGCTGGAGGCGGGGCAGGTCGATCACGCGCGGGTCGCGCAGGAATTCGCGCAGGTACCGGCGCACCTCGCGCGGGCGCGGTGCGTCGGGCGTGCCGAGGTTGATCAGGAGCGCGCCGCGCGGCGGGCTCAAGCGCGCCTCGCGAGCGGCCACCATCGCCCGAGCCAGGCCGACACCGCGACGTAGTAGGCCGGGTACACGAGCGTGATCGCCGCGGCGCGCTCGCGCGCGGCGCCCGGCGGCTGCACGGCGATCACCGCCATCGCGATCATCCAGAGCGTGCCGCCTGCGGCGGTCACGGCGCCCCAGCGCTGCATCTTGCTCGGGTAGATGTACTTGAGCGGTACGAAGGTCAGCGCGCTGAACAGGACCACGCAGCCGGATACCGCGGCGGGCGAGA
>DATFWW010000209.1:0-4273 GCA_035258825.1 Myxococcota bacterium | reverse complement strand
CCTCCGCCGCCGCGGTTTCGGGCGCCTCGGCCATGCTCCGGGTCAGCGGAGCTCGGGCGGGATCTGGAAGACGACCCCCTCGTCCACCTCGGGAAGCGAGCCCAGCTCGATACCGCCCAGCGACATCGCGCGCAGCCGATCGACGACCTGCTCGACGAGATGCTCGGGCGTGGACGCGCTCGCAGTGACGCCCACGCAGTCGACGCCCACGAACCAGCGCGGGTCGAGCTCGTCGGCCGTCTGCACCATGTACGCGGGGCCGCCCGCCTTGCGCGCGACCTCGACCAGCCGATTGGCATTCGAGGACGTGGGCGCGCCGACCACCACGATCGCCTGCGCGCGCTCGAGCAGCTGCTTCACCGCGTTCTGGCGGTTCTGCGTCGCATAGCAGATGTCGTCCTTGCGCGGCAGGCGGATGTTCGGGAAGCGCGCCGCCAGCGCCTCGATCACGTCGCGCGTGTCGTCGACGGAGAGCGTGGTCTGCGTGACGCAGCCGAGCCGGTCCGGATCGCGGACCTCGAGCGCCGCGACGTCCTCGGCGTCCTGGATCAGATGGATCCGACCCGGCGCGTGGCCCAACGTGCCCTCGACCTCGACGTGCCCGGCGTGGCCGACCAGCACCACCTCGTAGCCGTCGTTCAGCATGCGCATCGTCTCGACGTGGACCTTCGTGACGAGCGGGCAGGTGCCGTCGATCGTGCGCAGGCCGCGCTCGCGCGCGGCCTCGCGGACGGCCGGGGACACGCCGTGCGCGCTGTAGATCAACAGTGCGCCCGCGGGCACGTCCGCGGGGTCCTCGACGAACACGGCGCCCTTCGCGCGCAGATCCTCGACCACGGTACGGTTGTGGACGATCTCGTGGCGCACGTAGATCGGCGGCCCGAAGCGGGCGAGCGCGACCTCCACGATCTCGATCGCGCGGTCGACGCCGGCACAGAAGCCGCGCGGGTTGGCGAGGACGACCTGCACCGCGCGGAGCGTAGCGCGGTGTGCGCGGCGCGGGTGCGTGGCCCCGGGGCCGCTGGCTATCTTGAACTCCCCCCGCCCGAGCCGCCCCGCGCGGAGGCAGGAGGAGTGGTGCCATGCCCGATTCGGCCGATCTCGACGCATTCCGGCGCGACGCGCGCAGCTGGCTCGAGGCGAACGCTCCCGCAGGCGTGCGCGGTGTGCTCACTTCGATCGAGGGCCAGGGCAACTGGGGCGGACGGCGCCCGACCTTCGACCCGCCCGAGATGAAGACCTGGATGGGGCGCATGGTCGCGAAGGGCTGGACCGCGCCGACCTGGCCGGTCGAGTACGGCGGCGGTGGCCTCTCGCCCGCACAGGCGAAGGTGCTCGCGGAGGAGATGGCGGCGCTCTCGCTGCCGCCGCCGCTGATGGGCTTCGGGCTCGAGATGATCGGGCCGACGCTGCTGCAGTTCGGAACCCTGGAGCAGAAGCGCGAGCACGTCACGAAGATCACGCGCGGCGAGATCCGCTGGTGTCAGGGCTATTCGGAGCCCGATTCGGGCTCCGACCTCGCGTCGCTCCAGACCCGCGCGGTGCGCGACGGCGACCACTTCGTCGTGAACGGCCGCAAGGTGTGGACCTCGTACGGCGATTTCGCCGACTGGATCTTCGCGCTCGTGCGCACCGATCCCGCCGCGAAGAAGCAGGAGGGGATCACCTTCCTGCTGATCGACATGGAGACGCCGGGCGTGTCGGTGCGGCCGATCCGGCTGATCAGCGGCAAGTCGCCGTTCTGCGAGACGATCTTCGACGACGTGCGCGTGCCCGTGAAGAACGTGCTCGGCGCGATCAACGGCGGCTGGACGGTGGCAAAGGCGCTGCTCGGCTACGAGCGCTCGATGATCGCGGACGCGTTCGGCGCGTCCGAACGCGGGGCAAGGAAGAAGAAGGGCACCGGGAGCGGAAGCCGCCTCGTGCAGCTCGCGCGCCAGTACGGGTTCGGAGAGCAGGGCGAGCTGCGCGACGCCCGGTTGCGCGACGAGATCGCCCTGCTCGAGATGGACGAGCGCGCGTTCCACCTCACCGTGCAGCGCAGCCGCGACGCCGCCAAGGCGGGACACCGGCCCGGCCCGGAGAGCAGCTTGTTCAAGGTCTACGCGACTGAGCTGAACAAGGACCGCTACGAACTCTCGGTGCGGATCGCCGGCGCGCAGGGCCTCGGCTGGGAGGGCCCCGGCTACGACGACGACGAGATCGCGCTCACGCGCCAGTGGCTGCGCTCGCGCGGAAACTCGATCGAGGGTGGCACCTCGGAAGTACAGCTCAACATCATCGCCAAGCGCGTGCTCGGCCTGCCGGACTAGCGAGGCGGCAAGCCTCCGGCGCGCAGCGGGCCGAAGGCGAGTGGAGTAGACAAGACGTGCAGCTCGTACTCACGGAAGATCAGGAGCTCCTCGCCAAGACCGCCGCCGATTTCGCGGCAGAGAACTCACCCGTGGCGCGCTTGCGCGCGCTGCGCGACGCCAACGACCCTGACGGCTTCTCGCGCGCGCTCTGGAAGCAGATGGCCGAGCTCGGCTGGGTGGGGATCCCGTTCCCCGAGTCGCTCGGCGGCGCGGGGATGGGGCTCGCCGAGCTCGCCGTCGTGCTCGAGGAGCTCGGCCGCAACCTCGCGCCCGAGCCGTTCCTCTCCACGGTCCTGCTCGCGGGCCAGGTGCTCCAGATCGCGGGCAGCGACGCGCAGAAGAATCGCTGGCTCGAGCCGGTCGTGCGCGGCGACGCGTTCCTCGCGCTCGCGCAGCAGGAGCGCGGCAGCCGCTTCGATCTGCACCGCGTCGCGACGCGCGCCGAGGCACGCGGCAGCGGCTTCCGCCTCATCGGAGAGAAGATCGCCGTGCTCGACGGCGCGGTGGCCGATGCGCTCGTGGTCGTCGCGCGCACTGCGGGATCCGAGGACGACCGCCACGGCATCAGCCTGTTCCTCGTGCCGAGCAGCGCGGCGGGACTGCGCGCCGAGCGGCAGCGGCGGGTCGATTCCAGGGGCGCGGCGCTCGTGCACCTCGAGGGGTGCGAGGTCGGCGCGGACGCGCTGATCGGGAAGCGGGACGAGGGGCTCTCTCCGCTCGAGGCCGCGGTCGATCGCGCCACCGTGGGGCTGTGCGCGGAGATGCTCGGGTCGATGTCGGAGGCGTTCGCGCGCACGCTCGACTACCTGAAGCACCGGATCCAGTTCGGCGTGCCGATCGGCAGCTTCCAGGCGCTCAAGCACCGCGCTGCGCAGGAGTTCATCCAGATCGAGCTGTGCCGCTCGGCGGTGATGGCGGCCGCGCGCGCGGTCGACGCGGGCCGCGTGGACGCAGCCTCGCTCGTCTCGCTCGCGAAGGCGCGTTGCTCGGACGCAGCGATCCTCGTCGCGAACGAGGCGATCCAGATGCACGGCGGCATCGGCATGACCGACGAGCACGAGATCGGCTTCTATCTCAAGCGCGCGCGCGTTGCGGAGCTCACGCTCGGCGACAGCGCGTGGCACCGCGCCCGGTGGGCGCGCCTCGCCGGCTACTAGCCGCTCGCATGCCGTGAGGCTCACGCCCACCCAGCGGTTCCTGCGCGCGTGCCGCGGAGAACCCGTCGACCGCCCGCCGGTCTGGCTGATGCGCCAGGCGGGGCGCTACCTGCCCGAATACCGCCGCGTGCGCGAGCAGGTGTCGTTCCTCGAGCTGTGCCGCGACGTCGACCGCGCCGTTGAAGTTTCACTTCAACCCATCGATGCGATCGGCTCGGAGGCCGTGATCTTCTTCTCGGACATCTTCACGCCGGTGCCCGGGATGGGCGTCGAGGTGGACTTCCGTCCCGGGCCCGTGGTCGCGACGCCGATCCGCAGCGCGGCGCAGGTCGAGCGGCTGCGCGTGGGCGACCCGCGCGAGACGGTGCCGTTCGTGTTCGAGATCCTGCGCGGGCTGCGCGCCGAGCTCGCGCGCCGCGCGATCCCCGTGATCGGCTTCGCGGGCGCGCCGTTCACGCTCGCCGCCTATCTCGTGGAGGGCTCCGGCTCGCGGCACTTCGCCACCTGGAAGCGCATGCTCTGGCGCGAGCCCGCGCTCGCGCGCGCGCTGCTCGACCGGCTCACGGAGCTCACGGTGGCCTACCTGGGCGCCCAGATCGAAGCGGGTGCCCAGGCCGTGCAGCTCTTCGACACCTGGGCGGGCATGCTCTCACCGGCCGAGTACCGCGAGTGGGTGCTGCCCACGCACCGCGAGATCGCGGCCAAGCTGGACCGGCGCGCGGCGCCACTCATTCTCTACGTGAATGACGGTGCGCATGTATT
>DATFWW010000208.1:0-6058 GCA_035258825.1 Myxococcota bacterium | reverse complement strand
GACGACCAGACCTTCCTCTACCACACGCTCTGCTACCACGACGCGTCGGGTCCGCGCCTCGGCAAGAAGCCCGTCACGCTCGGCAAGTGGGTGCCGGAGGAGAGAAAGTATTAAGGAGCCGATGAGCGACAAGAAGACGTTCGTGATCCAGCGCTTCGACCCCGACCGGGACGAAGCACCGCGCCAGCAGAGCTACGAGGTGCCGGTCCAGCCCGACTGGAAGGTGCTCGACGGCCTCAACTTCATCAAAGACGAGCTCGACGGCACGCTCTCGCACCGCTGGTCGTGCCGGATGGCCGTGTGCGGCAGCTGCGGGATGATGGTGAACGGCAAGCCCTCGCTGACCTGCAAGGACGCGCTCGCGAACTACGGCGACCGCGTCGAGGTGACGCCGCTCGCGAACTTCCCGGTGGTGCGCGACCTGGTCGTCGAGATGGACGGCTTCATGGAGAAGCTCAAGGCCGTGAAGCCGTGGATCATGGTGGCCAAGGAGCGCGCCGTCGAAGAAGGCACCTACCGCCAGTCGCCCGAGGAGCTCGAGTACTTCAAGCAGTTCAGCATGTGCATCAACTGCATGCTCTGCTATTCCGCCTGTCCGGTGGTGGGCAACGAGCCCGAGTTCCTCGGCCCGGCCGCGATCGCGCTCGGCCACCGCTACAACATGGACACGCGCGACGAGGGCCAGCGCGAGCGCAACGAGATCTTCCGCGGCGAGGGCACGGTGTTCGCGTGCTCGTACGCGAACGAGTGCAGCGAGGTGTGCCCGAAGCACGTCGATCCGGCCGCCGCGGTGAACCAGGCCAAGATCAACGCGGTGATCGACTGGGCGACGAGCTTCGTCGTGCCGCGCGGAGGTAAATAGGCATGGCGCGAGCTGCCCACCCCCACGCGATGTCGCCGTCGCGGCCCGGCCGCACGCGAACCGCACCTCCGCAGATGCCCGCGCAGTTCCCCACCTCCGGGCGCTATTTCACCTACACGCTGTTCGGGAGCACGGGGATCCTCTACCTGCTGTGCGGATTCGGCGCGCTGCGCGCGGTGTGGCTGCTCGGCAGCGGTCGGACCGCATGGGAGGGACTGCAGCGCGACTACGCCCAGGCGCCGCTGATCCTCTTGCACGTCGTCTGCCTCGCCGCGGTGATCTTCGTGGGCGTGCGCTTCTTCCGGCTGTTTCCGAAGGCGCAGCCCGCGAAGATCGGACCCGCCAAGCCGCCGCCGCGCCCGATCCTGCACGCGGGGCTCTACGCCGCCTGGATCGTCGTCTCGGGCGGGCTCGCGCTCGTGATGGCCGGGGGGATCTTCTGATGCGCCACCTGCTGCTCAAGCTCGAGCCCGTGATCTGGCTGCTGTTCGGCCAGGGCATCATGATCGGAACGATGCTGCTCACCGCCTATCTCGCGGTGGTCGGCGTCGCGATCCCGCTCGGGATCGTCTCCCCCGATGCGCTCGCCTACGAGCGCGCGCTGCGCCTCGGCAGCAGCCTGATCGGGCGCGTCGTGCTGTTCGCGCTGATCGCGCTGCCGATGTGGAAGGGCGCGCACCACGTGCGCCACCTCTCGCTCGACATGGGCGGCCTATCGCGCGACGCGGTGGTGGCGCCGATCCTCTACGGCCTCGCGCTGCTCGGCAACCTGCTCGCGCTGATCGCGGTGGTGCGGCTGCACTGACGGTCGCGGCGCCGCGGGCTCATCAACAATCCGAGCAGCCCGAGGGCGATCGGGGCGGTGGTTCCGGGTTCCCGACGAGTACCGCGAGACCTACTGGCGCGAGACCGTGGAACCCCAGCGGATCATCCTCGTCCACTGGGACAGCCTGACCGCGCCCACCGAGGGGCCGTTCCGCGGCCCGCTGCGCGCCGAGGGGATCCTCTCGCGCGGCGGCGACCGCTCGCTCGAGTTCCTGAAGGCGAAGGAGGCCGCGAACCCGGGGATCGTGTTCCAGACGCTGCCGCGCTACGAGCCGGTGGTCTTGTATTAGGTCGGATTCCCGCCGTTCGCGCGCTACGACTGCTCGAACGCGTAGGCAATCCGGTACAGCGTCGCCTCGGCGAAGTGGCGGCCGACGAGCATCATTCCCACCGGCAGGCCGTCGACGTCGCCGCACGGCACGCTGATCGCGGGGTGGTGGGTGGCATCGAACGGCATCGTGTTGGGCGAGGTCTCGGACGCGCGGATGAACTGCTCCGCGATCGACGCACCCGGGCCCGGCAGCGGCGGTGCCACGACCGGCGAGGTCGGCAAGAGCAGCGCGTCGGCGCCGTCGAGCGCGCGGTCGTAGCACGCGCGCAGGCGGCGGGCCTGATTCGCGGCGAGCCCGTAGTAGCGGCTGCCCGCGCGCCGCTCGAGGAACGCGCCGGAGAGCGCCATCAGCTTGAGCAGCGGCGGAAATCCGGGCGCGTGCGCGCGCCACCGCGCCATCCGGTCGTAGAAGCCGGGCAGGTAGACGTCTGGACGGCCGCTGCCCTGCCCGCCCTCGCTTAGCACAGTGCGGTACATCCCCTGCACGAGCAGCGGGTAGACCAGGCCGTTGGCCTGCACGTGCTCGGGGATCCGGATCTCGTCGACGCGCGCGCCGAGCTTCGCGAGGCGTTCGGCAGCGGCGCGCACCGCGCTCGCCACGGGCACCTGCATACCGGGCGCCGTGAAGCCCTCCGCTACGAGCGCGATCCGCATGCCGTCGATCCCGTCCTCGAGTGCGCGCTCGTAGTCGCGCGCTGGAGCGCCCGATTGGCGCACGTCGATGCCGTCGGGCCCGGCGATCGCGGTGAGCATGCGCGCGTTGTCGCGCACGTTCGCAGTGATCGGGCCGGCATGGTCGAGGCTCGGATCGAGCGGCGCGATCCCCGTGTAGGGCACGAGCCCCCAGGTCGGCTTCATGCCGACCACGCCGCACAGCGCCGCGGGGATCCGGATCGATCCGCCCTGGTCGCCGCCGATCGCGAGCTCGACGTCGCCCGCGGCGACCACCGCGGCGGAGCCGGACGACGATCCACCCGCGGAGTGGCCGCGCCGGCGCGGGTTGTGCACCGGGCCGCGGACGTTGGTGTGGCTGCCCCCCGAGAGGCAGAGATTCTCGCAGTGCGCCTTGCCGGCGAGCGTCGCGCCCGCGTCGAGCAGGCGCGTGACCACGGTAGCGTCCGCCTCACCGACATAACCCTCGAGGATCGGCGAGCCATTGAGCAGCGGCAGACCCGCCACCATCACGTTGTCCTTCACCGCGAAGCGCAGGCCCGCGAGCGGGCCGTCGTCGCGCGTGCGGATCTCGCAGCGCACGAACCACGCACCGTGCGGGTTGTCGGCGGGCGCGGGCTCCCACCAGCGGCGGTCTGCAGGTGCGGCCGGCAGTGCGGATGGCGCGGCGTCGATCACGGCCAGCGCGCCGAGCGAGCCCATCATCAGATTGCGGTAGGTCTCGAGCTCGGCATCCGAGAGATCGAGGCCCTGCTCGCGCGCGAGCGCGCGCATCTCGTCGGGGCTCGGCGGCTGGATCATTCGGGGGGTCCTCCACGGGATGCTCGATGCGCAAGGTGCCGCAGTCTACAGGGGCGGCCACCAGCCCTGAAAATCTTCCGGCGGTGGCTTGACGCGCCGGGGACCCCGCTTAGGGTTCGCACATCGGACGAGCGGCCGGCAGGAAAGCCGGCAGCGAGCGCAGGAGCCCCAGCACGGGCCGCAGCGCTCCAACCCGTAGACCGGGCGATCCTCGTCCGCTCAAAAGGAGAACACTGAATGCTGACCACCCACCTCTTGGTACCGCGGCGCAGCGCGGCTCCGCTCGCGCCGCTTGGTTGGGCCGATTTCGACCGCGTCTTCGACCATCTCTGGAATGGCGGCCTGGCCGCGAGATCCGCGCTGTCCTACGCGCCGCGCGTCGACTTCTCGGAGACCGACGCCGAGATCCGCGTCGCCGCGGAGCTGCCCGGGCTCGAGGAGAAGGACCTCCACGTCTCCCTCGACGACGGTGTGCTCACGATCCGCGGGGAGCGCAGCGCCGAAGTGAAGAGCGAAGACGGCAAGGAGGTACGCCGCGTCGAGACGTTCCGCGGCAAGTACGAGCGCTCGCTGCGACTGCCGGCGGAAGTGGACGCGGATGGCGTGAAGGCGGTGTACCGCAACGGCATCCTGACCATCACGCTGCCGAAGGTCCCGCAGCCGCAGCCGCGCGTGATCCAGGTGACGAGCGGCTCCTGACCCCCGATTCCCCCGATTCGATCCGCTCTCGATCGCGCGCGCCTTCCACAGCGGAAGGCGCGCGCCTTCATTTTGCGTCGTGGAAGATGATCCCGAGCGCTGTGCGGCGACCCGAATGCAGCGGGCTCACACCGTGGCGCAGTGCGGCCCGATAGGCGCCGCGCGCGCCCTCCACGGGCCGCTCGCGCGTCGCGAACACGATCGCCTCGCCGCGCGCGAGCGCGATCGCACAGCCGCGCGACTGCTGGCGCGGGCGCTGCTCCACGAGCAGGAACTCCCCGCCCTCGAACTCCACGCCCGGCCGCGACAACAGGATCGTGACCTGGAGCGGAAACGCGATCGCGCCGTAGAGGTCCTGGTGCAGGTTGTTGTAGCCGCCCGCCTCGTAGCGGAGCAGCAGCGGCGTGGGGCGGGCCTGACCTTCTGCGTGGCAGCGGCGCACGAAGCCGGCGAGCGTCGGCTCGAAGCGCGCGGGGTCGCCGAGCCGCTCCTGCCACGCATTCGCGATCCGGGCGAGGGGCGGATACAGCACCTCGCGCAGCTGCTGCACGCGCTGCGGCAGCGGATACCGGAAATAGCGGTACTCGCCGGACCCGAAGCGGTGCGCGTCCATCGAGATCGTCTTGCGAAACGCGCCATCGCGCGGGTACAGCGCGGCGAGGCAGTCGCAGTCGCGCGCGCCGAGCACGCGCGGGATGCGCGCGTAGCCCCAGCGATCGAGATCGGCGGCGACGCGGTTCCAGTCCATGCGAGGCATTGGGTCGGATCATCGCAGGGCTGGGCTACCGTCGCCCGCGATGGACCGGCGCAGCCACATCGAAGCGCGACTGCGCGCCGAGCTCGCGGCGAGCCACGTCGAGGTGGCCGACGAGAGCCACCTGCACGCGGGACACGCGGGCGCCGCGTCGGGCGGCGGACACTTCCGGGCCACGGTCGTATCCGATCGGTTCGCCGGACTCTCGCGCGTCGCGCGCCAGCGCCTCGTCTACGGCGCACTCGCCGCGGAGATGACGAGCGAGATCCACGCGCTCGCGATGCAGACGTACACGCCCGAAGAGTGGGCTTCGCGCGCGGACTAGCAGAATTCGTCGAGCCACCGCCGCAGCGACACGGTGAACCCCGATGCGTTGCGGTGCCCGCCGCCACCGTATCGGCGCGCGATCCCCGAGACGTCGACGTCGCCGATCGAGTAGATCGACGCGTCCACGGTGCGGCCCGAGACGCGGTACACGAGGCCGATCGGATGGCCGAACGCCGCGCGCTTGGCGAGCTCGTGCCCGAGGTGGCTGCGGTTCTGGAGCGCGTTCACGGCCTCGATGCGGCGGTCCACCAGTGCGATCGGATGCGCGGTGGTCAGCGCGCGCTGCACCTCGATGCGCTGCGCGCGCAGGATCGGCTCACCCTCGCGCGCGAGCTCGTCGGGCGCGCGCGCCGCGAGCGCGTCCCACACCCCGAACTCGCGCTCGTGCGACCCGATCGCCGCGTTCACCTCCTCCGAGCGCGGCAATGCCCAGTGCCAGAGGTCCTGGTCCTGCACGTAGGCAAGCAGCGGCGGGACCGGCTGATCCGGATGGAAGTGGCGCCACGCGAGCACCGCGCCCGAATAGCCGAGGTCGAACACCACGCGGTGTCCACCGTCGGCGATCAGGTTCTCGACGCCGGGATCGGCCTCGTACCGCTCGCGCGCCGTCCAGTGGTGGTCGAGCACCACCACGTGCGCGGCCTCGTCGGCGAGCTGGCGCAGGTATTCGTTGTCGGGTGCGATGTCGACGAACACGACGGTGCCGCCGACGTGCGGCTTGCGCGGCGGATCGGGGTCGTGACCGCGCGGCACGTAGCGCGCGTCCGCGCCCCAGGCCCGCCACACC
>DATFWW010000207.1:0-4480 GCA_035258825.1 Myxococcota bacterium | reverse complement strand
CGGCGCGGTCGCCGCCGCGTTGATCGCGGTGTTGGCCTAGCGCACGGTAGGCACGGCCTTCGGCCTTTGCCCACCCTACGACAACGTCGGCCGCACATCGTTCTCGAGGAACTCGATCACCGCGTTCGAGAACACGTCGTTCTGGTCGCCCGCCACCATGTGCGCCGCGTCGCTCACGTCGGCGAACTTCGCGTGCGGGACCCGGGCCAGGAAGTCCTTCGCGCCCTCCTCGGTCACGACGTCGGAGAGCTTTCCGCGCACCAGCAGCGTCGGCACGTGCACGTTCGCGAGCGCGGCCTCGAACACGCCCTGGAACTCGGGCCCGGGAACCTCGGTGCGCCCGCGGTCCATGAAGCGCGGGTCCCAGTGCCAGTGCCAGCGGCCGTCGGCGCCGAGGCGCAGCACCTTGCGCAGCCCGGCCGGATTCGCCGCGCGCTGGCGGTGCGGCGTGTAGGCGGCGATCGCGTCGGCGGCCGCCTCGAGCGTCTCGAACCCGCCCAGGCCCGAGATCATGAAGTCCTTGATCCGCTGGATGCCGGCCGCGTTGTTCTGATGGGTGATGTCGACGATCACGAGCCCGCTCGACACCACGCGATCGCTGTTGCCCTCGGCGAGGATCGCCGCGACGCCGCCCAGCGAGGCGCCGACCAGCACGGGCGGCGTCTCGAGCTGATCGCAGACCGCGACGCAGTCCGCCGCGAACGTGCCGAACGAGTAGTCGCCGTTGCGCGCCCAGCCGCTGTCGCCGTGGCCGCGCAGATCGAGTGTGATGGCGCGCCAGCCCGCCGCCGCGAGCGAGCGCGCAGTGCTGCCCCACGCGTGGCGCGTCTGCCCGCCGCCGTGCAGGAGCACGACCGGCGGCGATGCGTCGTCGCCCCAGACGTCGGCCGCGAGCGAGATGCCCTCGAATCCCTCGAAGCGCGTGTAGCGGGAGCTCACGCATTCCCCGCGAACAGGAAGTCCTCCAGCAGCCGCGCGAGCTCGACCGGCGTGTCGCCCTGCACGCTGTGCCCGGCCTCGCGGATGTGCTCGACGCGCGCGCCCGGACAGCGCCGCACGAGCTCCGCCTCGTCGGCGTCGGTCACCACCGACTGGTCGCGCATGCCGCGCACGAGCATGAGCGGCGCGCGCATCGCGGAGATCACCTCCCACATGTCGGCGAAGCGCGGGAAGCTGCCGCGGCGGTCGGGCTCGAAGAAGCGGCGGTAGCGCCACACCCAGCTGCCGTCGGTGCGCTGCTCCGCGTTGTGCAGGATGCCGCGCCGCAGCGATGACACGGAGCGCGTCGGGTTGTGCTCGATCGTGCGCGCGAGCAGCGCCTCGAAATTCGGGAAGCTGTCGGGCCCGTTGACGAACGCCGTGATCGCGCGCGCCTTCGTCTCATCGACGCCCGGCGTCACGTCGACGAGCACGGCCGCGCGCACGAGCTCCGGGAACTGCTGCGCGAGCGCGAGCGTGGTCATGCCGCCCAGCGACATGCCGACCACGCCGCGCGCGTGGGGCGCGAGCTCGCCGATCGCGCGCGCGACGTCCTGCGCGTTGCGGTGGAAGTTCAGCGTGCCGTCGGCGGCCGCGTCGGAGTGGCCGTGGCCCGGCAGGTCGATGCACACGACCGGGCGATCCAGCGCGAGCGCCACCGTGTCCCACGTGTGCGCGTTCTGCGCTCCGCCGTGCAGCAGCGCGAGCTCGGGCGCGCGCCTTCCCCACACCAGCGCGCTGAGCCGGCGGCCGTCGCCGAGGTCGGTCGACGCGCGGCGCACCGCGGGCGGCCCTGCCCACGGGATGCCGAACTCCTCCGCGTTCTCGCGAAACAGCCCGAACTCGTCGTACGGGATCATCGGCGGCCAGCATGCCATGGCCCACCCCGATCCACTAGATTGTTCGCCCTTCGAAGGGGGAATGTCGCTTTTCGAAGGAGAAGTCGAAGGGGAGCGAAGGGGGGAGAAGGGGAGCGAAGGGGAGAAAGGGGAGAGAAGGGGAAAGAATGGCGGAGTTGGATCTCGCGAAGCTCCTGGGAGGCGGGTTCGCGCCGCCGGAGACGGCGCAGGACATGCGCCGCATGATCGATCTTTTCGGCGGGTTCCTGAATGCGGACTTGCCGCCGGTCGGCGCCCGGCACGACAGAGTTCCGGCTGGCGACGGGGTCACGGCCGACGTGGTGGTGCCCAAGGGCTCGGGGCCGTTTCCCGTGCTCGTCTACCTGCACGGCGGCGCGTGGATCTGCGGCAGCCCGGTCACGCACCGCAAGCTCGGCCACCGCTTTGCGGAGGCGGGCTATCTCGTGGTGAACGTCGACTATCGCCTCGCGCCCGAGCACCCGTTCCCCACCCCGGTCGAGGACTGCATCGGAGCGATCCGCTGGGCCGCGCGCGAGGCGAAGCGCTTCGGCGGCGACGCCTCGCGGCTCGCCGTCGGCGGCGATTCCGCAGGAGGCAACCTCGCCGCGGCATCCGCCGCCGCGCTGCACGGCGACGCGGCCGCGCCGAAGGCGTGCCTGCTGATCTACGGCGTGTTCGACTTCGCGCGCCTGCACGCGGACACCGCCGATTTCCAGGCGCCGCCCGGCATGCCCGCAGAGATCGGCGAGAAGCTGATGCAGCTGATGGTGAAGTCGTACCTCGGCGCGTCGCCTTCCGCGGCGCTGCTCGCCGACCCGCGTGTGTCACCGGTCCACGCCGCGCACCGCCTGCCGCCGACACACGTCGTGTGTGGCAGCGCGGATCCGCTCGTGCTCCAGGCCGAAGCGCTCGCCGAGCGGCTCGCGGCGGCCGGTGTCGCGCACGAGAACTTCGTCGACCCGGGCATGCCGCACGGCTACGTGCAGATGGAGTTCCTGCCGCTCGCGCGCCCCGCGATCGACCGCATGGTGGCGTTCCTGCGCAAGCACGTCTGATGGCGGATCAGGAGAGTCCGTCCGGGTAGTGCACCGATCCCTTCGCCGCGCCGTCGACGCTCACGCGCCGGCGTCGGAACAGCCAGCGCTCGCCCACGGGCACCAGCTCGTCCGCATAACGTCCCCAGTGGTCGAGCCCGTGGCGGCCGAGCACGAGGAAGTAGGCCCACGCATGCCCGCTCTGCTTCGACTCGACCTCGATCCGCACGCTCGACACGTGGTGGTGCAGCGGGCCGAACGCGGCGGCCCGTTCGGGCGGCGCGCGCATCCCCTCACCGCGCGCGAGCCGCGCGAGTGCCTCGTGCCCCTCGAACACGGCTCCGTCCTTCACGGTCAGCATCGCGTCGGGGGTGAAGCACGACACGAAGCCCTCGACGTCGCCAAAGTCTCCGCACCACGTGTAGCGCGCGATCGTGTTGCGGATCTCCGCGCGCGCGCGGCGCTCCCATTTTCTCACTTCGACCTCACTTCGGCCGTTTGGGCAGCGTGTCGCGCACGGGCGTGAACTCGGGCATCACCACGTTGCGGCGCAGCCAGTTCGCGCCGTCGAGCACGAGCCAGTGGCCGGTCAGGTACGCGGCGAACGGCGAGCAGAGGTAGGTCGCCGCCCAGCCGAGCTCGCGCAGCCGGCCCAGGCGCCCGCCCGGGATCCGCCTCGCGCGCTCCGCCTCGCTCGCGCCGACGCGGATCTCCTTCATCGCCTCGGGGTGATCGTCGGTCGGGAAGAGACCCGGCACGAGCCCGTTCACGCGAATGTCGTCCGGCGCCCATTCGACCGCGAGCGACATCGTGAGGCTCCACACACCCGCCTTCGCGGCGGCCGAGTGCGCGGTGCCCGGCCCGCCCGTCCACGCATAGCTCGCGCCGATGTTCAGGATCGAGCCGCCCGCGCCCGCCGCGATCCGCCGGCGCGCGAACTCGCTCGAGCAGAAGAACGTGCCGTCGAGCACGATCTGCTCGACCGATCGCCACGCGTTGGGCGACATGGCCTCCGCGGCCACCGGGAAGTTGCCGGCCGCGTTGTTGATCAGGTGCGTGATGGGCCCGAGGTCGGCCTCGATCTGGTCGAACGCGCGCTTGACCGCGTCGGGGTCGCGGATGTCGACCGCCACGCCCGCGCCGCGCCCGCCCGCCTCGTTCACCGCGGCAACGCCGGCCGCGCGGTGCTCCTCGCCGCGGCTCGCGATTGCGACGCGCGCGCCGAGCCGCGCGAACTCGACCGCGATCGCGCGGCCGATCCCGGTGCCGCCGCCCGTCACCATCACGACGTCGTCGGCGAACGTCTTCTCGGGCAGCATCGACAGGCCCGGCGCGGGCGGCTCGCGAAGCGGCACGATGTTCCTCCGCGGGAAGGCTCCGGATCGAGCGGGAACGCTAGCGTACGCCCCCGCGATGGCTTCCGAGCACCAGCTCCTGCTCTTCTGGCTCCAGCTGCTTGCGCTCTTGCTCACCGCGCGCGCGCTCGGCGGCGCACTGCGCGCGATCGGGCAGCCCGCGGTGATCGGCGAGCTCGCGGCGGGCCTGCTGCTCGGGCCGAGCGTGTTCGGACATCTCGCTCCGGCCCCCTACGCCTGGTTGTTCCCGGCC
>DATFWW010000206.1:0-2113 GCA_035258825.1 Myxococcota bacterium | reverse complement strand
GTACCGTTCAGCGGCGTGAACACGACGCGCGCGCGCCGCGACCGCGCGAGCGATTGCGACACGTTCAGGTCGACGTAGGCCTTGTGTTGAGCGGCCGGGATCGGCTCGATCCAGCCCGCGGCACGCGCCTCGTCGAATGGCATGCGGCGGATCTCGCGCACCGCGTCGACGAGCTCGGCCAGCTCCTCGTCGCGCGGCGGCACGTGCTGGGCGCCATGCGCGTTGTAGAACTTCCCGCCGTTGTCGTCCGGGTGGTTGTGCGACGCGGAGATGTTCAGCCCTCCGGTGGCGCCGAGCCGCCGGATCGCGAACGACAGCTCTGGCGTGGAGAGGAAGCCGCGTTCGGGAAAGAACACGCGCACGCCCATCGCCGCGTACACCTCGGCCGCGATGCGCGCGAAGTCGCGCGAGCTGACTCCGGCCACCGGGTTCGGCAGCCCGGGGTCGTACACCCTTCGCAGGTCGTGGAACACGCGCACGTCGTACACCACTACCACCGAGTGCGCGTCGCCGGACTCGTAGCGGCGCAGGAACTCCGCGTGTCCCTGCACCGAGCTCGCGAGCGTGAACGGGTTGAAGCGGTTGGTGCCGATCCCGACCGGTCCGCGCCGCCCGCCCGTGCCGAACGGCAGCACGCGGAAGAAGCTGTCGAGCAGGTCCTCGAAGCGTCGCTGTTCGATCAGCCAGCCGAGCTGCGCTCGGTAGTCGGAGAACGCCGCGGCCGAAAGCCACTCGCCCAGGTTCGCGAGCGCTCGCGCGCGGTCCTCGGGCGCGACCTGCAGCGCCGCGAACCCGCGCTCGCAGGCGCCGCGCTGCGCGAACTGTGTGCTCACGCCGACCTCCGCACGCGCGGCGACCCGAGCAGGAGCTCGGCGAGCGCGCGCGCGGTGGCGTCCGGATCGTGGTGGATCAGCGCCCCTTCCGACGCCAGATCGGCGCGCAGGATCCCGAACGGCGCGGCATCGCCGAGATCGTCCACGACGGGCACCGCGCCCTCGAGCGCGTAGTCGCGCAGCCGCGCGCGCGGGAAGTCGCCCGCGTGCACGAGCACCGCGTCCGGCGCGCGACCCGCGCGCTGCGCGAGCTCCTCGACGTGGCGGCGCGCGCCCCAGCCGTCGGTCTCCCCGGCCTTCGTCATCAGGTTCACCACCATCACGAACGGGGCCCGCGACGCGCGGATCGCGTCGGCGACCCCTGCCACGAGCAGGTTCGGAACCAGACTCGTGAACACGTCGCCGGGCGCGAGCACCACGGCGTCGCAGCACCGGATCGCGTCGAGCGCGGCCGGATTGGCGCGCGCGGCGGGCTCGAGCCAGATCGCCTCGATCGGAGACGGGCTCGGCCCCTCGCGCGCGCCGCGGTTGTCGATCGCGGCCTCGCCGCGCAGCACGTTCCCGTCCCGCGTGCGCGCCACGAGCTGTGCGTGGTCCCAGGTCACCGGCATCACGTCGCCGCGGATCTTGAGGATCCGCGACAGCGCCGACACCGCGAGCTGCTCGCTCCCCAGCGAGCGCGTCAGCGCGAGAAAGAACAGGTTGCCGAAGTTGCGCCCCTGGAGCGGCGCTTCTGCGAACCGGAACGAGAACAGATCGCGCAGGATCTCCGACTCCTCGGAGAGCGCGACCAGACAGCGCCGCAGATCGCCGGGTGGCAGCACGCCGAACGCATCGCGCAGCGCGCCGGAGTCGCCGCCGCTGTCCATCATCGTGACGATGCTGCGCAGCGCGAAATCCGTCTGGGCGCGCAGCCCGGAGAGCAGGTTGAAGCTGCCGGCGCCGCCCCCGATGACCGTGATCTCGCGTACCACCGCTGCCCGTCCTCGCCGGCCCCTGGGATCAAGGCGCCGGTTTTATAGCAGCTCCCGCTCCGCTCTCCGGCTGGCCGCCCTCGAGCGCCGCGCGCGCCTCCGCGTTGTCGGGGTCGAACACGAGCGCCGCCTTCCACGCCTGCTCTGCATCGGCCGGACGGTCGAGCTTCGCGAGCACCACCCCGCGGATCCACAGGAGCCTGGCGGAATCCCTGGGCGGGGGCGGGGAGCTCCTGGCGGCCTGGACCGCCCGGTCGGTGGCGCCGAGCGCGTCTTCGAGGCGGTTCTGCTCGAGGTAGACGATCG
>DATFWW010000205.1:0-2336 GCA_035258825.1 Myxococcota bacterium | reverse complement strand
GGCGCGCTGTGGCTGCGCCGGCCGATGCAGCACCGCCTGCATCACCTCGCCGAGCAGGCGCGCGCGCCGATGCAGGTCTCGATCGCGCCGACCCTCGAGGCGGTCGGGATCTCGCTCGCGTTCGTGCCCTGGGGCCCGGCGCTGCTGGCCTATCTCGGGTGGCGGCTCTCGGTCTCACCCGACGCCACCCAGTTCGTGCGCAGCGTCGCACACGGCATGCTCGGCGCGGCCGCGATCTGGCTGACGCTCGAGGTGCCGCGCCAGCTCGTGCGCCGCGACGGGCCCGCCGCGGCGCACTTCACCTGGCCCGAGGCAGCCGCGGCGGAGCTGCGCCGCGAGATCGGCTGGATCACCGCGGTCGCAGTGCCGCTCTTGTTCCTGATCCAGATGTTCGAGGCGCGCGGCCAGGAGGCGTGGCGCGAGTCGATCGGCCGCATCGCGCTGATCGCACTGCTCGTCGTGGTGACCGGCTTCACGCACCGGATGCTGCGCGCCGACGGCCCGGTGCGCGCGATCGTGCGCGAAGCGCAGCACGTGCGTATCGAGCCGTGGATCTGGCGGCTGGTCCACGCCGCAGCGGTCGCGGTGCCCGTGGTCCTCGCGCTCTCTGCGGCACGCGGGTACTACTGGACGGCGCTGCGGCTCGGCAGCAGCTACCACCTGACGCTCGTCTTCGCCTTCCTGCTCTTCACCGCGCTGCACCTCGCGCTGCGCTGGGTGCTGCTCGCGCGCCGGCGCCTGGCGTTCGACCAGTGGCGCGCCGAGCACGAGGCGCAGCTCGCGAAGCCGAGCGCGGCGGAGGCCGAGAGCGGGGAGCGCCGGGCACCGCCCGAGCCCGAGCTCGACCTCGGCGAGGTCGACGTGCAGACCAGCCGGCTGCTCTACACCTCCGCGGCCGTCGCGCTGCTGATCGGCCTCTGGGTGCTCTGGGCAGACCTCGTGCCCGCGCTCGGCGTGCTCAACGACGTGAAGCTCTGGAACACGACCGAGACGCAGACGGTCCAGATCACGGCCGCCGACGGCGCGCAGCAGGCCCACACCGAGCAGCGCGTCGTGCCGATCACGCTCGGCAGCCTGCTCGTCGCGCTGCTGCTCCTGTTCATGACGTTCGTGCTGGTGCGCAACCTGCCCGGGCTGCTCGAGATCTCGCTGTTCCGGCGCTGGGAGACCGGGCCGGGAGAGCGCTATGCGATTGCATCGATCGCGAAGTATGCGATCACCGTGCTCGGCGGCGTGCTCGCGTTCAACGCGGTCGGGATCGGCTGGTCGAACGTGCAGTGGCTGGTGGCGGCGGTCGGCCTCGGGCTCGGCTTCGGGCTCCAGGAGATCTTCGCGAACTTCGTCTCTGGACTGATCCTGCTGTTCGAGCGCCCGATCCGCGTCGGCGACACCGTCACGGTGGGCGGCGTCTCCGGGACCGTGTCGAAGATCCGGATCCGCGCCACGGTGATCACCGCGTTCGACCGCAAGAAGCTGATCGTGCCGAACAAGGAGCTGATGACCAGCCAGCTGGTGAACTGGTCGCTCGCGGACACCGTGCAGCGCGTCGACATCCCGCTGACCGTCGCCCACGGATCGGACGTCGACGTCGCGCTGCGCACACTGCTCGAGGTGGCGCAGGCCCACGAGCACGCGCTCGCGGATCCCAAGCCGCGCGCGCTGTTCCTCGGCTTCGGAGCGACCACGCTGAACCTCGAGCTGCGCGTCTACAGCCCCGACGTCGAGCACATGCTCCTGATCCGCAACGACCTCAACCTCGCGATCGAGCACGCGTTCCGCGACGCGGGCATCAACTTCGCTCCGCCGGCCGCGGCGTCCGCCGCGCCGGCGCCGACACCCGCGGCCGCGCGCGACCGCGGGAGATGATCAGTCCGCGCGCCGGGTGGGAGCACAGGAATAGGCGATGAAACCGCCGAGACACAGGATCGGCAAGGCCGTGAGCCGAGCGACACCCGGGCCCTGCCGCACCCACGATTCGATGGCGCCTCGAGCCGGCTGGATCGCCGCCAGACCCGTGACGGCAGTGATCGCGCCGAGGAGCGCGATCGCACAGCCGAGGATACGGACGACCCTGGGAGCTCGTGAGGCCGTTGCCGCGGAGATCAGGATCAGGCCGAAGGCGATCCGAGCCGCTGCCAGCAGGTAGAACGCGGAAGATCCGGAGGAAACGAACTGCTCCGCGATCCACGTGAGGATCGATGGAGCCAGGATTCCGGCCGCGCCGACCGTGCCGATGCCAAGGCCGCACACGAAGGCGATCGTTCTCGAGCCTCCACTCACTCAGCTCACTCCGCGGATTCCTTCGATTGACTAGCGCCCGCGGAACACCGGCGGGC
>DATFWW010000204.1:0-17115 GCA_035258825.1 Myxococcota bacterium | reverse complement strand
CTCGGCTTCCTGCTGCCCTTCGACATGCGCTCGTTCCGGGCGAATCTGCCCGCCGTTCCGCTGCTCCTGTGTCTCGCGCTGTTCCCGCTCGCACATCTCATGCGCGGGACGATCTGGCAACGGCTGTCGCGCGTGGCGTTCCTCGTCGTCGCGTTCACGGTGGCGGGCCACTATCTATGGTGGCGCGCCACCAGCTCTCTCAACTACATCGAGCCCTGGGGCCGATTCATCAGCATTTCGCTGCTGTTGGCGGAGATCTACTGCTTCGGCTCCGTAGTGCTGCTGCTCGTGCAGGTCGGCCTCGGCCGCGGCCGCCATCGCAAGCGCCTCCGCCGCCGCCGGCGTGCCCGCCGGAAGCGACAGCGCCGCGCGCCGGCCGAGGGGGCCGCTCCGAGCGTCGACGTGATGATCCCGATCTTCCACGAGCCGCTCGAGATCCTCGAGCAGACGCTCCTCGCGGCGCGTGCGATGCACTACGCGCGATTCGCGGTCTACGTGCTCGACGACGGGCACCGCGACGAGGTGCGGGACCTCGCGCAGCGGCTGGGCGCGCACTACCTGCGCGGCCCGCGCGAGCACGCCAAGGCCGGCAACCTGAACGCGGCTCTCGAGCAGACGCGCGGCGACCTCGTCGCGGTCTTCGACACCGACCACATTCCCACGCAGTCGTTCCTCGAGGAGACCGTGCCGTGGTTCGAGGACGACGAGGTGGGCGTCGTGCAGACCCCGCACGTCTTCCGCAACCCCGACATCTTCCAGCGCGCGTTCCGGCTGGAGGGGCGCGTTCCGAACGAGTCGGACCTGTTCAACCGCGGCATCCAGCCGGCGCGCGATACCTGGGGCGGCGCTTTCTTCGTCGGCAGCGGCGCCGTGTTCCGGCGCGAGGCGCTCGAGTCGATCGGCGGCTTCCAACTGCTCTCGATCACCGAGGACATCCACACATGCATGCACATGCACGGGGCCGGCTGGCGCTCGGTGTTCGTGGACAAGACGCTCGCGGTGGGGCTCGCGGCCGAGGACCTGTCCTCCTACGTCGTGCAGCGACGGCGCTGGATGCTCGGCTGCCTCCAGGTGTTCTTCCGCGACAACCCGCTGTTCCGGCGCGGTCTCTCTCTGCCGCAGCGCCTCGCCTACTTCGGCTCGCTCTATCACTTCTTCTTCCCGCTGGCGCGGCTGATCTTCTGGGTGACCCCGCTCTACTACCTGTTCTTCCACCTGCACCCGATCTTCTCGGAAGTCGCGGTGCTCTCCGCGCGCCTCCTGCCCTATCTGCTCGTGCTCCCGCTGATCAGCTCGGTGCTGATGCCGCGCTGGCCGCGTCCGTTCTGGGGACCGTTCTACGAGAGCGTGGTGACCGCGCCGCTCGCGCGCTCGATGTTCGACCTGTTCCTGCCGAGCACGCTCGGCTTCAAGGCGACGCCGAAGGGGATCGTCACACAGGGCCACCGGTTCGACTGGCGGTCGGCGAAGTGGACGATGCTGCTGGCCGCGCTGAATCTGGCGGGGCTCCTCAAGGGCGCCTGGGAGCTCTCGATGTTCGGCATCGAGAAGGACGCCTACTTCTTCAACATGGTCTGGGCCGGCTACAACCTCGTCTTCCTGACCGGGGCGATCTTGGTCGCGTGGGAGCGGCCGCAGCGCCGCGCCGACGAGCGCGTGGGCTTCGAGGCTGCGGCGCGCATCGAGAACGGCTCGTCGATCCACGCCACGACGCGCGACATCAGCCTGTCCGGCTGCTCGCTGATCCTCGAAGGGCGCACCGCCCTGCCCTATTCCTTCGACCTCGTGCTGGGCCTGAACGGCGGCCTGCGCGTGCGCGCCGAGCTCGTGTTTCACGAGCGCATTCCGGCGAACGGCGACCTCGTCGGCGTGAAGTTCATCGATCCGTCGGCGGAGGTTCGCGAGAAGATCCTGCTCGACGTGTTCGCGCGCAGCGAGACCTGGGAGCAGTTGCGCGCGGGCGAGCGGCGCAGTCGCCTCGGGCTCGCGTCCGCGTTCCTGTTCGGCTTCGCCGGTTGTCTCCGCAGATCGCGCGACGTCAGCCGGCGCTATCCCGCGCGCCGCGTGCTGCGGTTCCCGCGGCGGCTCGGCCGCAACCGCAGGCGCAGCGTCTGGCTGCGCGACACCTCGCCCGGCGGCGCCGGACTCCTGTGCACGGGCCGCCGCCCGCGGCACGGAGAGCTGTGGCGGATCTCCGAGCTGCGCTGGGGCCGCGTCGTGCACGCACATCGCCGCTTCCTGCTGCTCTGGCGGGTGGGAATCGAAGAGGTCGCGGAACCGGCCGGAGAGGTCACCCCGGCATGGGAGAACGCCGCATAGCATCGCTCATTTCACGGCGCCGTCGGAAACTGGCGCGCCTGGTACGGCGCCAACAGGTCCAATTTCCATTGCTGAATGCTGACCCAGTCGTCTTGCAGGATCCCACCCGTATCGCCGGAATTCGGGTTCAGGCTCCAGTATGTCCAGGAGCTCGATCTGCCCATGTAGGCCATCAGCGTCTGGATCCATTGGAGCTCGCGACCCTGGAACGAATCGCGGTGCCCGATGCCGAACTCCCCGATGAAGACCGCGCCGAGGCCCTGCTTCGGGATGTATCCCCAGGTCTGGTCCCAGAGGTCGATCAGATTGTCGGGATAGTTCGCGGCCGAGAACCACGTCTGCGGGAACACCTCGGGGCCGTAGTCGTGTGCGGAGTAGAGCAGCTTGGCCGGGTCGATGTCGAGCGGCCGGTTCCGGACGCCGCGAAGATTGCCACCCCACCAGTACGAGATGCCGGCGTAGGTCTCGACGCCTCCGGTGATGATGATCACGTCGGGATGGACGGAGTGGATCGCCGCGGCAGCGCGCTCGTAGGCGCCGGCGAAATCGGTGGCGGGGTCGCCGCCCCAGCTCGCCTGGCCGTGCGGCTCGTTGTGCAGATCGAACGCGACCACGGTCGGGTTGTTCCGGTAACGCGCCGCCATTGTCTTCCAGTCGGAGATCCAGCGGCTCTCCGGAAAGTCCGGTGTATACCAGAGACCCTCGGCGATGAAGTCGTCGGGCTTCCGCGAGTGGTTGTCGAGAATCACCTTGAGCCCCTGGCGCCCGGCCTCCTCGATGATCAGGTCCAGCACCTCCATGCTGGTCTTGCCCTGCAGCGGCTGATTCATCGGCCCGACGCCGTCGTACGGATCGGAGCCCGAGAAGGTGATGCCCGTCGGCATCGATCCAGGCTCCAGGATCGCGTTGCTCCACGGGATCCGCAGCGCGTTGAACCCGAGATCGCGCACCTGGTGCAGCATGCTGCGGTAGTCGCGCGACCACAGTCCGTGGACTACGCGGTTGGCGGTCTCGAAGCCGAACCAGTTCACGCCCGTCAGGCGGACGGGCACCCCGTGCGAGTCGACCATCGCGGAGCCCGAGATGGAGAGGAAGCCCGGGGCTCCGGCGATCGGCGGCGAAGGCGGTGGGGGAGGAAGTGGCGTCGGCGGAGATTCGAGCTTCGAGAACGCGCAGGGGGCACCGTTCAAGAAGCAGGACGTGGGCTCGGGCCTCGTGCCCTGGAAGCTGCCGACGAGTCGGAACGAGACGAACGCGCCCGCTGGAATCGAAGCGATCCGAATCGCCGAGCTCGCGGTGCGCGTCTGATTCGAGCTCGACAGCCTGGCATCGCCCGAGACGCTCTCGATCGATCCCGCGAGGTCGAACTGCAGATGCCAGTTCGGCACCTTGGCTGTCGAGGCGTTGATGATCCGGATCTGGGCCTCGTAACCCGTGGCCGATGCGCTCAACACCATCCAGTCTACGGTGATGCCGGCGGGTACGGCCGGCGCGGGGACGGGATCGGGGGCCGGGGCGGGCGCGGGGGCGGTGACCCCGCCGAACGAACAGGCCTGCCCGTTGAAGCGACAGTTTGCGGGCGCCGGCCGCGCGCCCGAATAGCCGATCTGGAATCCGAACACGGTCGAGACGCCGGGCTGGAGCGCGGCATTCCAGCCGAGATCGCGGACTGTGTAGTGCGGCGCGTCGACGGTGGGCTGTCCGTTCCAGAACCCGACCAGCTGTCCGCCGAGATCGAACTCGACCGCCCAACCCGAGATCGGCGCGGTCCCCCGGTTGATCAGGGCGATTTCGCCGACGAATCCCGTCTGCCAATCGCTCGTGACTCGGAAATCGACTTCGACCGGTTGTGCGAATACCGGCGAAACCGCCGCGAGGAGGCAGACCCCCAGGCAGAGGAGTGCACGAAATTTCACGATGCGGGACCCCCAACCAGGAACGGCTTTAGTGCTAGTTGCTCGCCGTCGCTGAGAGGCACTCTGGGCGGGGGACGTCGGGTACCGGATGCGACGAGCTCGTGAGGCGCGCAGTTGACCACATCCCATTGTCGAAAGCAATCATCGAATATCACTGCGCCGGGTCGGTGGGTTCCCTCGACCTATTTCGCAGAAGGTGTTCCGTTCGCGATCGTGATCTGGGTCACCGGCACGATGTTCAAAGATCTCGGACACACCGACGCGGAAATCACGCTCGCGACGGGAACGATCGCCATCGCCTGGTCGCTCAAGCCGCTCTGGGCGGCGTTCCTCGACATGGCGCGAACGAAGAAGTTCTTCGTGTTTGCGACCGAGCTTTCCATGGCGGCGCTGCTCGTTGCGATCGCACTTGCGCTCGGAACGGATCGATACTTCGCTGTCATCGTCGGGATTTTGTGGATTCTCGCCTTCGCCTCCGCGACCCACGACATCTGCGTCGATGGCGTATACGTCACCGCGCTCGACTCGCACCGCCAGGCGACCTGGATCGGCGTTCAGGGCACGGCCTGGAACACCGGCCGGATCTTCGCCACGGCCGCGGTCGTCTTCCTCGCCGGTGCGCTCGAGCGCTCAGGCCTGCCCGCAAAGTCCGCCTGGGCCATTGCGCTGCTCTCGAGTGCGGCCGTGATGGCGGCGCTCGCACTCTATCACGGCCTCGTACTGCCGACCGGATCGATCCGACGGCACCCCAAGAACGCTGCGGAGGTGGCCCGGGAGTTCGCCCTTAGCGTGCGCGCCTTCTTCGCCAAGAAATCGATCTGGGGGATGCTCGCGTTCGTATTCCTGTTCCGCTCCGGCGAGGGCTTCCTGCTCGTAGAGGCGCCGCTGTTCCTGCAGGCGAGCCCCGCCGACGGCGGCCTCGGCCTCTCGCTCCAGAGCAAGAGCCTGATCGACGGGACGCTCTCCACGTCGGTCAGCATCGCCGCCGGTCTGCTCGGGGGCGTGTTCATCGACCGGTTCGGTCTGAAGCGGACGCTCGTGTTCATGGCGATCTGCCTCAACCTCCCGCACCTCTGTTATGTCGCGCTGAGCCAGATGGGCGCCGACGGGCATCCGCCCTCGTTCGGCGCGATCGCGTTGCTCGTGAGCCTCGAGAAGTTCGGTTACAGTTTTGGCTTCGTCGCGAACATGCTCTACATGATGCAGCAGATCGCCCCGGGCGAGTTCAAGATGACGCACTATGCGTTCGCAACGGCGCTGATGAATCTCGTGCTGATCCCGACGCAGAGCGCCAGCGGCCCGCTCGCGAATGCCGTCGGATACCGGTCGTTCTTCCTGATCGTGATGCTCGCTTCGATCCCCTCCATCGTCGCAGCGTGGCTGGCGCCCTTTCCGCGCCCTAGCGAGGACCCCGATGAAGCGCAAACTACTCGAATCTCTTCTTTGTTGTCTCGTCGTCTGCGCGGCGCCGATCTGCGCCATCGCACAATCGACCAGCGGTAATCCCTTCGAAGGCGCGAGCTTCTACGTGAGTCCCGAGTGGGCTGCGGAGCTCGAGTCGGCGGCGTCCGCGGCTCCGGAGAAGGCCGCGCGCGTTCGCTCGCTCGCGTCGGAGCCCGTGGCGTTATGGGTCAACTCGATCGACATCGTGAAGACCAAGCTGCCGGGATGGCTCGACGGCGCGCGCGGCAAGCTCGCGGTGCTCGTGCTCTACGACCTTCCCAATCGCGATTGCGCGGCGAACGCGTCGGCGGGAGAGCTGGGGCCCGGGGACGAGGCGCGCTACCGCACCGAGGTGATCGACCCGCTCGCGGCTCGGCTGCGCGCGCACGCCGACCAGCGCGTCGCGATCGTGATCGAGCCCGACTCGCTCGCCAACCTGGTCACGAACGCGAAGGTGAAGAAGTGCGCGGATTCCGATGCGATCTACCGCAAGTCGATCGCCTACGCGGTCTCGACGCTCGCGATGCCCCACGTCTCGCTCTACCTCGATGCGGGCCACTCGGGCTGGCTCGGCTGGGACGCCCACCGCACCAAGGCCGCCGCCGTCTACAAGGACGTGCTCGACCGCGCGGGCGGCGCGCAGAAGATCCGCGGCTTCGCCACCAACGTCTCCGGCTACAACGTGCTGCGCGGAGACGACGGCCGCCGGCTCGAGCCGAGCAATCCATGTCCCGACGAGCTCAGCTACGTCGAGAAGCTCTCGGGCGATCTCGCCCAGGCGGGAATCACGGGCAAGGCGTTCCTGATCGACACCAGTCGCAACGGGCGCGCGGGCATCCGGTCGAAGTCGGGTCACTGGTGCAACATCAAGGGTGCGGGGCTCGGCGAGCGCCCGCGCGCCGCGCCGGCTCCGAATGTGGACGCCTACTTCTGGATCAAGGTGCCCGGCGAATCGGACGGGACCTCCGACCCGAAGGCGAAGGGCTTCGATCCGACGTGCGCGTCCGAAGACGCCACTCCCAATGCGCCCATGGCGGGGATGTTCTTCCCCGCCTACTTCGTCGCGCTCGTGGACAACGCGAACCCACCCCTGCAGTGAGCCGATCTGCGCTCCGTCAGCGATCGCCTTGCGCGCGCATCCGCTCCCGGACCCGCAGCTCGACCGACCGCGCCTCGTTCTCCACCTCTTCGGGGTGGGCGAGGTAGCGCTCGGAGAAGCCCTCGAATCCGAGCGCGTCGTACTGCTCCACGTGCTCGAGCTCGTGGCCGACCCAGTCGATCTCGTCCGCCCGCGGCATCCGGCTGAACACCATCACCCTGCCCACCGTGACGGCGTGGCCGCTCGGATCTCCCTCGGCGCGCAGGATCTCGCGCGCCACCGCGTTGATCAGCGCGGGCAGCGTGGGCTCGACGTCGCCGACCGCGATTCGCGCGCGATCGACGATGCGGGCCGGAAAGAACGGGGAGAGCGCCTCCCGCATCGGGGCGGAGAGCGGCGCCGCGGTGCGGAGGTGCTGCTGCTCCGCGTCCCGGAGTGCATCCGCCAGCGTCTGCACGGCGAGTCGGCGCGCCTGCTCGGGATCGATCGCGATGCCGGTCCCGCTCTGCGCCTGTCCCTGTGCCGCCGCGAGCAGGGTCGCGATCGCGAACGCGGTCAACGTCCGATTGCGAAGGACGTCACGCGGACCCGGCACGACGGTTCGTCATCGCCGACTGCGCGCCTTCGACGACCGCGCGCGCTGCATCTTGCTCGAGCGCCGCGCCTTCTTCGATCCGCGCTTCCGCCGCCGGCTCAGCGCGGAATCCGCGCGCCGCGTCACCCGGCGGTGGCCGGGCGCCTTCTCCGCATTCGTGACTCGGCGGACGGCGTCCCTGCCCGCCTCGGTCACCTTGGAGAGCAGCCCCTTGGCCGTGCGACGACCGCGCTCGAGCGATTGAGTCGGCTTCATCTCTCCCTCCCGATTCCGGTTTCTTGCTTGCACCGTGTCTGGCCGGTTCTGCAAGCTCCATGCCTCGCATATCGGCCGCTGCTTCGCGCTGGCGGGAGTCACGCCGCCGAACCGGAAAAAGCTGCATGCTGGCGGGAAGGGTTTGCACGATGGCCCGTCCGCGCGGAATCGCGCGCCGGGCTCAGTGCGACTCGAGATACCGGAGCATCTTGTCCGCGTCGGACACCCCGCATCGGCCCTGAAGCGCTCTTGCGGCACGCGTCGTGCATGGGACGTGTCGCTGGAGGACCCACGAAATGGCGAAATACGGACGCAAGGCGTCGCAAAGGGTCGAGAAGGCGATGCACGAGCGCAAGCGCGGAACGCTCCGGAGCGGACGCTCCGGGAAGAAGGTCACGAGCCGCAAGCAGGCGATCGCGATCGGCCTCTCACAGGCGCGGCGCGAGGGTGGCAAGGTCCCGCGCCGCAAATCGCCGTCGCGCAAATCCTCGTCGAGGAAGCGCCGGGCCCGCTGACGTCGTCGCCGCGCGTGGGACCGAGGCGCGCCTCATCCGAGACGAAACCCGAGACGAAACGCCGCTCCGGTCTGCGGATCGGCGTCAGTCGGCGTGCCGCGAGCTCCGGCCGCGCTCGTCGCACTCGACGCGGAGCTTGTCGGCCTCGGCGGATCGTCTGCGAGGAGACATCTCATGCCTCGAGACGGTGCAAGCGCCGTGCCTGGGGGAGGCCACGGGGCGGCGGCTGCGTCCGCGCTAGGCGATCCCGTAGCAGCGCTCCGCGTTGTGCCACAGGATCTTCTGCTGCGCGGAGGCGGAGAGATCGGAGTGCGCCGTAATGCGCGACACGAGATCGCCCGCGAGCGCGTCGGGGTGTGGGTAGTCGGTGGCGAACAGCACCACGTCCTCGCCCGCGAGCGCCACCGCGGCCGGCAGTGTGCGCTCGTTCGGATCGCACGACACGAAGCACTGGCGCCGGAAGTATTCGCTCGGCGCGAGCGGCAGCTTCGCGATCGCGTGCCCCCACGCGTGCACGTGCTCGTCCATGCGCTCGAGCCAGTAGGGGAGCCAGCCGCAGCCGCTCTCGAGGAAGACCACCCGCAGCTCCGGATGGCGCTCCAGGACGCCGCCCATCACGAGTGCAGCGCAGGCGATCTGCTGCTCGTGCGGGTGCGAGCAGATGTGGCGCAACGCGTAGTTCTCGAAGCGGTCGCGGCCCGACTGCGGGAGATCCTGCGTCGTGCCCTCGTGCACCGCGAGCGGGACGTCGAGCTCCTCGAGCAGCGACCAGAGCGGCTCCCAGTACGGATCGCCGAGCGTGCGCGCGCGCACGGGGTTGGGCCGCATCATCACGCCGCGAAACCCGAGCTCGCGGATACAGCGGCGCGCTTCGGCGAGCGCGGCGCCGAGATCGCACTGCGGCACGAGCGCGATACCGAGCAGTCGCGTGCGATCGGCACCGCAGAATTCGTGCAGCCAGTCGTTGTAGGCGCGGCATAGCGCGACCTGCACGTCGCTGCGCTCGAGCCCCGCGAAGAACAGGCCGAAGGTGGGGAAGAGCAGCGATCGCGCGACGCCCTGGCGGTCCATGTCGGCGAGCCGCTGAACCGGGTCGTGCCCGCCGGCCGGGATCTCCCAGTCGCCGCCGCCCGGTGACGGGATGGGCGGCTTCTGCTCGCCGCCCACCACCTGCCGCACGCGACCGCTCTCGTCGCGCACGACGCGCGGCGCGTACGGGCGCCACTCGGGCGCGAGATGGCGCTCCCAGGCCAGAGCGGGCTCCTGCACGTGTCCGTCGGCGTCGATCGCGGGAATGCGCGGCATCGCAAGGCTCCTCGTCGGGGGTGGATGCCCGATCCTACAACGGCGGCGGCGCCGCGTGCGGGGTCGGTTACCTTGGCTTGGAGACGTGGCCCGTAGGCACGACCGCGGGCACGGGGCGGGAGCGAGCACAGTGAGCCGCCGCGCGCGGTGGGTGTGGGGTCTGGCCGCGACGGCGGCGATCGCGGCGGCGGTGGGCGCGTCGATGTGGCGCCGGCACGGCGACGAGCAGGCCCGGGTCGAGGCCGCGCGCGACGCGGCCGAGCTCGCCGCGATCGAGCGCAGCGTCGAGAAGCTCGTGGCGGACGCGCGCGAGTCCGCCGGGCTTCCCGGGATCTCGGCGGCGTTCGCGCTGCCCGACGGCCGCATCGGCACCGCGGTGGCGGGGTATGCCGACCGCGACCGAGAAGTTCGCATGACGCCCGACACGCGCTTTCTTGCGGGCAGCGTCGGCAAGAGCTTCCACGCGGCGCTCGCCGTCGCGCTCGCGCGCGACGGCGCCATCGATCTCGATGCTCCGATCTCGCGCTGGATCGGCCGCGAGAAGTGGTTCGCGCACCTGCCGAACGCGCGCGACCTCACGCTGCGGCACCTGCTCCAGCACCGGAGTGGCCTGATCGATCACCTCTACACGTTCGAGTTTCTCGCGCGCGAGCTGAAGCTGCGGATGTTCGAGAAGGACGGGGCGTTGATCCCGCCCGAGCAGCTGATCGAGCCCGCGCTCGACCGCGAGCCGAAATTTCGCGCGGGCACTGGGTTCGGGTACGGCGATACCAACTACGTGCTGGCCGGGATCGTGATCCAGCGCGCCACGGGGCGCTCGCCGTTCGACCAGATCGAGGAGCGCTTCCTCGGCCGGCTCGGGCTCTCGGGCATCGTGCCAGCGCGCTCGCGGCGAATCCCCGGGCTGGCGGTGGGCTATCAGCTGCCCGTGAACCCGTTCCTGCTCCCGCCGAAGATGCTCGACGGCGGCGGCGCGCTGCCCGTCCACCCGATGCTCGAGTCCACTGCGGGCGGCTTCGCCGCGACCCCGCGCGATCTCGTGCGCTGGGCGAAGGCGCTCTTCGAAGGCCCCGCGCTGCCCGCGGATGCGGCGACGGAGATGATCCGCAACCCCGTCGCGACCGGCGACGGGCGGTGCTACGGGCTCGGCCTGTACTGCTACGCGACGCCGTTCGGGCGCGCATGGGGCCACAGCGGCTGGTTCCCGGGCTATCGCTCGGGGATGCTGTACTTCCCGCGCACGCGGATCGCCGTGGCGCTCCAGGCCAATCGCGACTACGCCTTGAACAGCGACGCGCTGCTGATCGAGATCGCACGCCGCGTGATGGATGGATCGAGGCGTTAGTCGGGCGCGCCGTGCGCGTCGATCACCTCGCAGATCGCGCGCGTGATCCGATCGATCTGCGCGGGCTCGGCGATGTAGGGCGGCATCGTGTAGACGAGCCGCCCGAACGGGCGGATCCAGACCCCGGCTTCGACGAACGCGGGCTGCACCACCGCCATGTCGACCGGGTCGTGCAGCTCGACCACGCCGATCGCGCCGAGCACGCGTACGTCGGCCACGCCGCGCAGCCCGCGCGCAGGGGCCAGGCCGGCCGCCAGGCCGGCGGCGATCCGCTGCACGCGCTCGCGCCACGGCTCGGTTGCGAGCAGGTCGAGGCTCGCGCCGGCCGCCGCGCACGCCAGCGGATTGCCCATGAACGTGGGGCCGTGCATGAACACGCCGGGCTCGCCGCGCGCGATCGCCGCGGCGACCGCGCCGCTCGCGAGCGTGGCGGCGAGGCTCAGCGTGCCGCCGGTCAGCGCCTTGCCCACGCACAGCAGGTCGGGCGCGATACCGGCATGCTCGCACGCGAACATGCGGCCGGTGCGCCCGAAGCCGGTCGCGATCTCGTCGGCGATCAGCAGCACCCCGCACTCGTCGCATAGCGCGCGCACGCGCCGCAGGTAGTCGGGCGCGTAGAACCACATACCGCCCGCACCCTGGACGATCGGCTCGAGGATCACCGCGGCGAGCTCGCCGCGGTGCGCGCGCAACAGATCGGCGAAGTCGCTCAAGTCCTCGTCGCGGCACGGCTCGTCGAAGCGGCAGCGCGGGCGCTCGGCGAACCAGTGCTGCACGAGCGCACCCGCGAACAGCCCGTGCATGCCCGTGACCGGATCGCAGACTGCCATCGCGCCGAACGTGTCGCCGTGATAGGCGCCGCGCAGCGCGAGCAGGCGCTTGCGCCGTGGCTCACCGCGCGCATGCCAGTACTGGAGCGCGAGCTTGATCGCGATCTCCACCGCCACCGAGCCCGAATCGCACAGGAACACGCGCTCGAGCCCGCCCGGGGCGAGCGCGGCGAGCCGCTCGCACAGCGACACGGCGGGCTCGTGGGTCAAACCGCCGAACATCACGTGCGGCAGGCGCTCGAGCTGCGCGCGCACGGCGGCCTCGATATGTGGATGGCGATAGCCATGGATCGCGGACCACCAAGACGACATCCCGTCGATCAGCTCGCGGCCGTCGACCAGCCGCAGCTCCGCGCCGCGCGCGCTCTCCACAGCGAACAGCGGGTCGGCGACGGGCGGCGCATAGGGATGCCAGACGACGCGCCGATCGCGCGCCACGAGCGGAGGAATTCCTTCTGCCATGGACTCACGCTACCCGAGACTCGGAAGTCGGCGGGATCGATGGGGCAAATTGGGACGGCTAGCCGCGTCGCCTGCGAATTCGCCGTTGTCGACGCTCGGTGGAAATCAGCCTGTCCCCGCTCGAGACCGACCCCGGGCCGGTGGTGTCGGCGGCGATCCGCGACATCACGAAGGCGCGTCTCGCGCAGCGCGAGCTCGCGCGGCAGCGCGACGCGCTCGAGATCGCCAACCAGGACCTGGCGCGCTCGAATTCGGAGCTCGAGCAGTTCGCTTCGGTGGCCTCGCACGACCTCCAGGAGCCGCTGCGCAAGCTCGTGTCGTTTTCGGAGCTGCTGCGCGCGGATCTCGGCGGCGACCTCAGCGAGCGCGCCTCGCAGGACCTCGAGTTCATCACCGATGCGGCGAAGCGGATGCGCACGCTCGTCCGGGATCTGCTCACGCTCTCGCGCACGGGAACCAGCGAGATGAAGTACGCCGGTGTCGCTCGACAAGTGCGTGGACCGCGTGCTCGATGCGCTCGACCTCCGGATCTCCGAGACGCGCGCCGTGATCACGCGCGATCCGCTTCCCGAGGTGGTCGGCGATGCGACGCTGATCGAGGAGCTGTGTCAGAACCTGCTCTCCAACGCGCTGAAGTTCGTGCTCCCCGGCACCGTGCCGCGCGTCCACTTCTCCGCCACGGCGGGCCCCGGGCGCGACCTGGATCCTGGGCGTGAGGGACGAGGGAATCGGCATCGAGTCCGAGCACATCCAGGAGATCTTCCGGCCGTTCCGCCGCCTCCACTCGGCCGACCGGTATCCCGGCACGGGCATCGGGCTCGCGATCGCGCGCAAGGCGGTCGACCGCCACCAGGGAAGGCTGTGGGTCGAGTCCGCGAAGGGGAAGGGTTCGCACTTCCTCTTCACGCTGGGCCGCTCGGAGCGGAGCGCGTCATGACCGGGACGCGTGCCGACTCACCGGTCAGCGGAGCCCAGCACATAGCGCGAGTGCTGCTGGTCGACGACGCCGCCGGCGATCAGTATCTGGTGCGCCGGGCGCTGATGAACAACGGGGGAAGAGCCGACCCGCTCGTGATCGATCACGGCGACACCGCGCTCGAATACCTTCGCCGTGCGCCGAGCGCGAGGACGAGAACGCGCCGCGCCCGGATCTCCTCCTGCTCGACCTGAATCTTCCCGGCTCCGACGGCTTCAGCATCCTCTCGGCCGTGCGCAGCGACGCGCGCCTCGAATCGATGCCCGTGATCGTGATCTCGACCTCGTCCCGCGACGAGGACATCGCCCAGAGCTACCAGCTCGGCTGCAATGCGTATGTCGTGAAGCCCGAGAGCGCCTCGACCTTCATCCAGGTGGTTCACGCCGTCTCGAACTATTGGCTCGTGTCGACCTCCTGAATCCGTGAACGAAAGGAGCCGCGACGGGCGCCCCGCCGATCCGAGTGCTCTTGATCGAGGACGATCTCGGGGACGCGCTGCTGGTGACGCGGCGCCTCGAGCGCGAGCTCGGGTCACTCGAGAGCATCGCCCTCGCGCGACGACGCTCTCGGAGGGCATCGACCATCTCGGCAGGAAGTCGACCGACGTCGTGCTGCTCGATCTCCACCTCCGCGACAGCGCCGGCACCGATACGGTGCGCAGGCTGCGCGACCCCGACGCGAGCGTGCCGATCGTGGTCTTCACGAGCGCGGCCGAGGGCGATCTGCCGCTGCGCGCGCTCAAGGCCGGCGGCGCCCAGGACTACCTCGGGGAGGGCGATTTCGAGACGGGCCCCTGATCCATCGCTGCCTGCGCCGGGATCGATTCACAGGCGCAGCTCACCACCAAGTTCGCGGGGCGCGGCCTCGGTCTCGCATCGGCGCTCGGCGTCGTGCCGGCACGGCGGGTGGATCGGCGCGGGCAACGATCCCTCCGGCCGCCGCGCCCGCTTCCAGGTGTTGTTCCCAGCGCAGGAGTGAGCCTAGCCGCCGAGCCATCGGCCGAAGGGAAACACCGGCCGCGCCGGCAAGCAGCGTCTTCGCTCGCGTTCTGCTCGCGAACGGCTACCAGGGATCGATGCAGGGCCGCTTCTTGCCCGCGCGCGGCGCGGGCAGCGGCACGGAGGCGAGCGCGCGCGCGATCCAGCGCCGCGAATCGGCCGGGTCGATCACGTCGTCGATCTCGAAGACCGTCGACATGTTCACGGCCTTCCCGACCTGGTACATGCGGTCGACCATCTGCTGGAACAGCGCGCGTCGCTGCTCGGGATCCTCGACCGCCGCGAGCTCGCCGCGGTACCCGAGCTTCACCGCCCCCTCGAGACCCATGCCGCCGAACTCGCCGGTCGGCCACGACACGCAGAACACGGGCGCCTTGAAGCTGCCGCCCGCCATCGCCTGGGCGCCGAGCCCGTAACCCTTGCGCAGGACGATCGTGAAGTACGGCACGCTGAGGCTGCCCGCTGTGACGAACATGCGCGACGCGTGGCGCACGAGCGCGGTCTTCTCCGCCTCGGGGCCTACCATGATGCCCGGCGTGTCGCAGAGGAACAGGATCGGCAGGTCGAACGCGTCGCACAGCTGCATGAAGCGCGTCGCCTTGTCGGCGCCGTCGCTGTCGATCGCGCCCGAGAGATGGGTCGGGTTGTTGGCGATCACGCCGATCGGCGCGCCTTCGATCCGCGCGAGCGCGGTCACCATCCCGCGCCCGAACGCGCGGCGCAGCTCGAGCACCGAGCCCGTATCGGCGAGGCCCTCGATCACGCGCCGGACGTCGTACACGCGCAGCCGGTTCTCGGGAATCACGTGGCGCAGAAGCAGCGGGTCGGCGCTCTCGAAGCGGGCTAGGGAGCCCTGGAAGTAGGCGAGGTAGCGCTTCGCCACCGCCACGGCTTCGGCCTCGTCCTCGACCGGCAGATCGACCACACCGTTCGGCACTTGTACTTCGATCGGCCCGACTTCCTCGGGCCGGAACACGCCGAGCCCGCCGCCCTCGATCATCGCGGGTCCGCCCATCCCGATGTTCGAGTTCGCGGTCGCGATCACGACGTCGCAGCAACCCAAGAGCGCCGCGTTGCCCGCGAAGCAGCGGCCCGAGTTGATCGCCACGAGCGGAACCAGGCCCGAGAGAGCGCCGAAGTCGTGGAACGTCGTGCAGTCCAGCCCGGCGACACCCGTGCCGTCGGTGTCGCCGGGCCGGCCGCCGCCGCCTTCGGTGAACACCACCACGGGCAGGCGCCACGCGGCGGCGAGCTCGAACAGGCGGTCCTTCTTGCGGTGGTTCTGGATGCCCTGCGTGCCGGCAAGCACCGTGTAGTCGTAGGCGATCACTGCGCAGCGCGCGCGGTCCGCGGCAAACAGCTCGCCGTTCACGCTGCCGATCCCCGCGATCAGGCCGTCGGCGGGCGTGCGCTGCGTGAGGTCCTCGAGTGTGCGGCGGCGGCGCTGGGCGGCGATCGCGAGCGGGCCGTACTCGAGGAACGTCCCGGGGTCGCACAGATCCTCGACGTTCTCGCGCGCGGTGCGCTGTCCGGTCTTGCGCCGCCGCGCGACCGCGTCGGGGCGGCGCTCGTCGCGCCCGAGCGCGTGGCGCTCGACCACCTCGGCGAGATCGGCGCGGACGTGCGCGGGGTCGGTTGCGGGCGCGGCGTCGCCCGCGCGGCTCGCCACCTCGGCCTCCTCGAGCCACACGAGCGGCTCCCCCTCGGTCACCGTCTCGCCGGGCGCCGCGGCGAGGGCGCGCACGATTCCGCTGCGGTCGGCCTCGATCACGTGCTCCATCTTCATCGATTCGAGCACGAGCAGCGGGTGGCCGACGGCGACGGCGTCGCCCTCCCCGACCGCATAGCTCGCTACCGTGCCCTGCAGCGGCGAGCGCACTGCGACCGTTCCGGGCGGCGCGGGCCGGTCGGGCCGCGCGAGCGCGGGCTTCGCGGGTCCCGCCGCGGGCAGCGTCAGCGCGCTCTTCCCATGCGCGAGCACCGCGAGTGGGTCGCCGCGATCGAACGCGGGCACTGCTCCGCGAGGTTCGCCCGCGCGCGGCGCGGGCGCCGCCTCGAGATAGAGCCGCGGTTGTGGCTCCGCGGCCGCCGCGACCAGCTCCGCGGCGTGCTCCTCGACGAAGCGCGTGGTGATCCGGTGCTCCGCGAGTGCAGGATGGCGCAGCAGCGCGAGCAGCAGGCCGCGATTGGTCTCGATCCCCTCGATGCGGAACTCAGCGAGAGCGCGCGCGGCGCGCGGGAGCAGATCCGCGAAGCGGGCAGACGGCGAGTGCACGATCACCTTCGCGAGCAGCGAGTCGAAACGGGGATTGCTCGCATAGCCGACATGGCCCGCGGTGTCGGTGCGCACGCCCGGTCCCTCGGGCGGCTCGAATGCCGTGAGCGTGCCCGACGCGGGCAGCGCAAGACCGTCCTTCGCGCGCAGCTTCTCGGTGTTCACGCGCAGCTGGATCGCATAGCCGCGCGGCCCCGGCACGTTCGCTTGTGCCAGGCCGAGCTCGGCGAGCGGCCGGCCCTCCGCGAGGTCGAGCTGGAGCGCGACGAGATCGAGGCCCGTCACCGCCTCGGTGACGGTGTGCTCCACCTGGAGCCGCGCGTTCGCCTCGATGAAGTAGAACGAGTCGGGCGCATCCGCATCGACCAGGAACTCGACGGTGCCGAGCCCCGCGTAGCTCGCTGCCACCGCGAGATCGACGGCGGCGGCGTGGATGCGGGCGCGCAGCGCGCCCGCGAGCCACGGCGCGGGCGCGATCTCGATCAGCTTCTGGTGTCGGCGCTGAATGCTGCACTCGCGCTCGCCAAATTGGACCACCGAGCCGGAAGCGTCGCCCGCCACCTGCACTTCGACGTGTCGCGCGCGCGGCAGCCAGCGCTCGACGTAGAGATCGCCGCTCCCGAACGCGGCTGCGGCCTCGCTCGCACAGCGCTCGAACGCGCGGTCGAGCTCGTCCGAAGAGTGCACGGGGCGCACGCCGCGGCCGCCGCCGCCCGCGACCGCCTTCATCATCAGCGAAGCGCCGGGCCCGAACCGCGCGAGCAGCGCGCGCGCGGCGTCGA
>DATFWW010000203.1:0-7187 GCA_035258825.1 Myxococcota bacterium | reverse complement strand
TCGGCAAGCCGATGGCGCTGCGGCTACCCGCCGCACGCCTCGAGACCGCGGTGTTCGACATCGTTCCGGCACCCGTGCAGGAGCTGGTCGGTGCGGGCGCCAAGGCCGCGGCTGCTCCGGCCGAGGTCGCCGCCGCGTGCGACGTGGTCGGAATCTGCGTGCAGACCGATGCGCAGGTGCGCGCAGTGATCCAGGGCGAGGACGGGCTGCTCGCCGGCGCGAAGCCCGGCCTCGTGATCGCGATCCACAGCACGATCCTGCCCTCCACTGCGCTCGCGATGAACGAGCTCGCGTCGAAGCAGGCTGTCGAGGTCGTCGACGCGTGCGTGAGCGGAAACACGCGCGCCGCAGACCCGATGTTCAAGCTCTACGTGGGCGGCGAGGCGGCGCAGGTCGAGAAGATCCGGCCCTATCTCACCGCGATCGCCGCCGACCGGGTGATCCACGCCGGCCCGCTCGGCAGCGGCTGCAAGGCCAAGATCTGCCTCAACCTGGTCACGTATCTGCAGTGGCTGGCCGCATTCGAGGGCAGCATGCTCGCGCGCGGCGCGGGGCTCGGGATCGAGATGTTCGAGAAGGTCGGTCGCTCGAACGGACAGCTCACCGACATGATGGTCGCCTACCTCGGAGCCCACAAGCTGCCCGAGGCCGCGCTCAAGTCGGAGGCCTACCAGGCCTACGTCCAGACCCAGATGCTGAACGCCGAGAAGGACCTCGCGTGCGCGCTCGACCTCGCGCTCGAGGCCGGCGTCTCGCTGCCCGGCGCGGCGCTCGTATCGCAGCTGATGGCGCGCATCTACTTGATCGACGACCCGAAGCGGCGCTAGGCGATCATGCCGGGCAGGACGTACCGCGTGATCGTCTGGGCCACCGGCGGCGTCGGCCGCTTCGCGATCCGCACGATCGCCGACCGGCCGAACCTCGAGCTCGCGGGTGTCTGGGTCCACTCGGCGGCGAAGGACGGCAGCGACGCCGGCGAGCTCGCCGGCATCGGGCCGCTGGGCGTCCGCGCCACGCGCGACGCGGACGAGCTGATCGCATCGGACGCCGACTGCGTCGTCTACGTGGCGCCCGCGGCGCCGCGCCCGCGCGAAGCGCAGCGGGACTTCTGCCGCATCCTCGAATCGGGCAAGAGCATCGTCACCACGTCGCTGCCGGGGCTCGTGTACGAGCGCGGATCGCTGCCCGAGCGATACCTCGCCCCGATCCGCGCGGCGTGCGAAAGGGGCCGGAGCGCGATCTTCTCGTCGGGGATCGAGCCGGGCTTCGGCTGCGATCTGTTTCCGATCGCGCTGATGTCGATGTCGCACAAGGTCTACCGCATCCGCGGGATCGAGATCCACGACTACTCCAGGTACCCGGTGGTCTGGGACATGCGCGAGCTGTTCGGATTCGGGCACCCGCTCGACTATCAGGGCGGCCTCCGACAGCCGGGCGCGATCCGCGCGGGCTGGGGCGCGGCGGTCACGATGGTGGCCGACGCGCTCGGCGTCGAGCTCGACGAGATCCGCGAGACGTGTGAGTTCCTGCCGACGCCGCGCCGGCTCGAGACGGCGAGCGGCGTGATCGAGCCCGGCCACGTCGGCGCGACGCGCGCGCGCTGCATTGGCGTGGTCGGGGGCGAGGAGGTGATCGTGCTCGAGCACGTGAACCGGATGGCGCCCGACCTCGCGCCCGAGTGGCTGAAGAGCCGCGCGGGCCGCACGGACCGCACCTGGCGCGTGATGATCGAGGGCGAGCCGAGCTTCGACGGCGAGTTCGAGGTGGGGTTCCAGAAGGGCGAGGAGAACGACGATCACGGCCTGCTCGCGACGGGGATGCGGATCGTGAACGCGATCCCCTGGGTCTGCGAGGCGCGGCCGGGGATCGTGGACGCGCTGCACCTGCCGCTCACGCCGGCCCGCGGTGCGCTCCACCCGAAGCGCGACGGCGTGCCGGCCTTTGGAGACATCGGTTGAGGGCGGCCTACATGCAGAGCGGGAGGCTCGTGGTCGGCGCCCTGCCCGACCCGGTTCCCCGGGACGGGGAAGTGCTCGTGCGCACGCTCGCGTGCGCCGTGCGCGCCTCGGATCTCCACGTGCTGCAGCACGGCCGCGAGCTGACCGAGTGGTCGCGCGCGGCGAACGGCCCGTTCACGATGGATCTCGAGCGCCCCGTCGTGCTCGGCCACGAATACACCGCCGAGATCGTCGACTACGGGTCGAAGACGCAGCGCAAGCTCGCCGCCGGCACCGTCGTGACCTCTTCGCCGGTCGAGATCGGCGCGCACGGGATCGCGGGCGTGGGGGCTCTCCAACGACTGTCCGGGCGGTTTCGGCGAGTACATGCTGCTCTCGGAGGCGCTCCTGCGCCCTGTCCCCGCAGCGCTCGGCGCGCGACTCGCCGCGCTGACCGAACCGGTGTCGGTGGGCGTCTACTACGTGCGCGTCGCCGAGCTGCTCGAGGGAGACGTTCCGCTCGTGATCGGATGCGGTGCGATCGGGCGCCGCGCTGCGACGCGCGGGTGCGCGCCCGATCCTCGCCGCGGACTTCTCCGCACACCGGCGCGAGCAGGCGCTGCAGATGGGCGCCGATCGCGTGATCGACCCGCGCGCCGAGTCGCCCTACGCGGTGCAGCCCGGCGCGACCCAGCCCGCAAAACGCGGTATTCGAGTGCGTCGGCCTGCCCGGCGTGCTCGACGGCGTCACGCGTGGGGTGCCCTACGGCGCGCGTGATGGTCGCGGGCTGGTGTCTCGAAACGGATCGTCTCTTCACGCCCGTAGCGCACACCAAGGGGCTCACGGTCCAGTTCGGCGGCGGACCCCATCCGCAGGACTTCGACGCCGCGCTGCGCGCGCTCGGCGACGGTGAGATCGACATCGAGTCGTGGATCACCCACGAAGACGGCCTCGACGGGCGTCCCGGCCGCGTTCGACCGCCTGCGCGATCCCGGGCGCGGGGCTGCGCACCCTGATCTGGCCCGCCAGTTCCCGACGCGCGTAAACTGCTCGCCTGTGACGGCCCCGTTCGCGAGCTTCAAATCGGGCGATCTCGAGGGCCTCGTCGACGTCGAGCGGCTGCGCGCCTGGCTCGACGCCCGGGGCGTCGAACCCGGCGCCGACCTCTCGGTGCGCCGCATCTCGGGCGGTATGTCGAACGAGAGCATCGGCGTCGAGCGCGGCGGCCGGCGGTTCGTCTTGCGGCGGCCCGCGGTGATCGCGCTCGAGCGCGCCGACCGCGGCATGGAGCGCGAGTTCCGCATGCTGACCGCGCTCGTTGGCACCGACGTGCCGCATCCGCCGCCAATCGCGCTGTGCACCGACCGCGAGGTGATCGGCTCCGCGTTCTACCTGATGGGACACATCGACGGCTTCACCTCGCTCCAGCGCCTGCCCGAGCCCTTCGCGCGCGACCCCGGGCTCCAGCGCGACATCGCGCTCGCCACGGCCGACGCGCTCGGCCGGCTCGCGCGCGTCGACTGGCGCGCGCGAGGGCTCGCGGGTTTCGGCCGGCCCGACGGCTTCCACGAGCGCCAGGTCGGCCGCTGGCTGGCGCAGCTCGACAGCTACCGGGCGCGCGAGATCCCGTCGATCGGCGACGTCGGAGCGTGGTTGACGGAACACCGCCCGAGCGCATGGACGCCCGGCATCATGCACGGCGACTATCATGCCGCCAATGTGCTCGTCGCTCCCGATCCGCCCGCGCGCGTCGCCGCGATCCTCGACTGGGAGAATTGCACGATTGGAGACCCCCTGCTCGACCTCGCGGGCTTCCTGCACATGACGAGCACCTCGGAGCGCGCGGCGTGGGCGGAGCGCGCCGCGCTGATCGACCGGTGGGAGCGATCGAGCGGCCGCCGCGCCCCCGACCTCCGCTACTACACCGCGCTCTACAACTTCAAGCTCGCCGTGATGCTCGAGGGCGTCTACCAGCGATCGCTCGCCGATCCCACGCGCGGCGATCCGGGCGCGATGGGTGAAACGGTGCTGCGGCTCGCGCGCGAGGCCGCTGCCGCGATCACGGCCTGACCCGACCGCAGAGAGAGGCCCCGACATGCCCCACATCCCCGACGGCTGCAAGCTCGTGCTCGAGCCGCGCGACGACTTCAACCACACCCCGGACGCCGTCTCCAACTACAACGAGAGCATGTACTTCAGCGCGCTCGACCTCGGGCGCGCGATGGGCGGTTGGGTGCGGATCGGCAACCGCGTGAACGAGGGACACGCGGAGATGAGCAACTGCTGGTACCTGCCCGACGGGCGCGTCGCGTTCATGGCGGATCGCCCGAAGATCGCCTCCAACCGCGAGATGAACGCGGGCGGGCTCCGTTTCGAGATCGTCGCGCCGTTCGAGCGCCACCGCGTCACCTACGAGGGCAAGGTCTGCCTGCTCGAGCGGCCGCACGAGATGGCGGAACCGGGCCGGGCGTTCCGCGAGAACCCGATCGTCGACTGCCGCCTCGAGATGGACCTGCGCGCCGCCACGCCGTGCGTCGGCGGCCAGATCGTGCGCGAGGACGGTACGCCCTTGCCGATCGACCCGGAGCGCGGCTTCGGCAAAGCCCACTTCGATCAGTTCATGCAGGGCGCGGGCCGGCTCGAGATCGGCGAAGAGCGCTTCGCGTTCTCGGGCCACGGCGCGCGCGACAAGACCTGGGGCCCGCGCTACTGGCAGAGCATCGACTGGTACCGCTGGCTCCACTTCCACGTGTCGCCCGAGCTCTCGATCGCCGCCACGATCCTCGGCGAGGGCGAGCACGAGCGCTGCACCGGCCTCGCGTTCACGCCGGGCGGTGTCGAGGAGATTTCCGAAGGCCGGATCGAGACCGAGTGGGACGACCGCGGCCACCAGCGCCGCCTGCGGTTCGAGACCCGCGCCGCGGGAATCGACTACGAGATCGAGGGCCAGGTGCTCTCGCTGATCCCGCTGCGCAACCGGCGGCAGCTGCCCGACGGCACCTGGCTCACCACGCGCATCACCGAGGGCCTCACGCGCTATTCGTGCAACGGAATCGACGCGATCGGGATGTCCGAATATCTGGACCAGATCGTGAACGGAAGGCCGATCGGCGTCTGATCGCGGAGGAGTGCCGATGCTCAAGGTGATGCTGCTGCTGAAGCGCAAAGCCGGCCTCTCGCTGGCCGAGTTCATCGAGCACTACGAGCGCGTTCACGTTCCGCTCGCCGAGAAGCGCGCGAGAGGCCTCCTGCACTACGAGCGGCACTACCTCCACCCGAGCCCGAAGGACCTCTACGGCAACGAGGTCGGGGAGCCGGAGTACGACGTCCTCACGGAGCTGTGGTACCAGGATCGGGAGACGTTCGAGAAGGCGCACCGCGGCCTGGAGCGGCACCCCGAGCGCGTCGCCGAGATCATTGCGGACGAGGAGACGCTGTTCGATCGCAGCAGGAGCCGCGTCGCGTTCGTCGAAGACCGCGTCTCCGACCTGGCCGCGAGCCGGTCCCGCGCCGATCTCGAGCGCGACGTGCGGCGTCTCGTCGACAAGGACGCGATCGTGGATCTCGTCCATCGCTACTCCCACTGCGTCGACCATCGGCTCCACGACGAGCTCGCGCTGCTGTTCACCGACGACTGCCTCGTCGACTACGGCCCGGGCGTCGGGCCGCCCATCCGCGGCCGGCGCGCGCTTCGCGCGCTGTTCGGCGCCGCGCCGGAATCGGACGACGTCCGGCGCGGCTTCCTCGCCACGAGCCATCACAACGCGAACGTGCTCGTCCGCTTCGAGAGCGACGACCGCGCCGCCGTGCTCACCTCGGTGTACGCGTGGCACCGGGCGCCGCACGGCGCGACGCCGCAGATCTGGGGCGTCTACCACGACGTCGCCGTGCGCACCTCGGACGGCTGGCGCCTCGCCGAGCGCCAGCTCCGCGTGGCCGGCAACGAGCAGTGGCCGGTCGCGTGGCACCCGCTGGGCGGGCCCGCAGAGCCGGCGCTCGCGGAGCGAGCGACCTTCCCGGCCCCCTCGACCGTCAGCGAGCCGGCGCGGCGCTTCCTCGCCGCCGCGCCGTACCGCACCGCGGGCCCCGAGCCCGCGCTCGACGACGTCGACGGCTGGCTCCGCCGCGCGAAGGAGGGCGACGCCTACCTCCTCGAGCGGTTCGGCGCCGTCGAGTTCCCGGTCCACGTCGACGACACGGAGATCGCGGGCGTGCACACCTACGTGATCCGCGCGCACGGGGTTCCCGATCATCCGACCACGCCGATCTACCTCGACATCCACGGCGGCGCACTGATCATGGGCGGGGGCGAGGCGTGCAGGGTGTTCGCCAGCACGATGGCGATGGTCACCGGCATGATCCACTGGGCCGTCGACTACCGCATGCCGCCGCTCCATCCGTATCCGACCCCGCTCGACGACTGCATGGCGGTGTACCGCGCGCTCCTCGCGCAGCGCGCCCCCGAAGACATCTTCGTCGGCGGCGGCTCCGCCGGCGGCAATCTCTCGGCGGCGCTGATCGCGCGCGCGAAGGACGAGCGCCTGCCGATGCCGGCGGGACTCGTGCTGCTCACACCGGAGGTCGACCTCACCGAGTCGGGCGACTCCTTCACGACCAATCTCGGCGTCGACAACGTGCTCGGGCGCCTCTTGCAGACGAACTTGCTCTACGCGGGCGGCCACGATCTCCGGCATCCGTATCTCTCGCCGCTGTTCGCCGACGTCACCGGGTTCCCGCCTACCTTCCTCCAGGCCGGCACACGCGACCTGTTCCTGTCGAACACGGTGCGCATGCACCGCAAGCTGCGGGACGCCGGCGTCGATGCGGAGCTGCACGTCTGGGAGGCGATGCCGCACGGAGGGTTCGGCGGCGCGCCCGAGGACGTCGAGATCCGCCTCGAGCTGCGGCGCTTCCTCGATCGACAGCGGCGGAGGTGATCTGGAGTAGCAGCGCAACCCAAGACTCGTGCTGCGGTGCGGTTGAGAAGAGCGGAGGCCGCCCTTTCGAACTTCGCTCGCCTTCGGCTCGCCGCGCACGCCGCTTCGCGGCGCTTGCTGCGACTATCCGACGGCGCGGCGGTACTCCGCGACGATCGGCGCGAGCTCGGCGGGGGTCGCGCCGTGCAGGATGACGCCGTGGCATCCGAGCGCGAACTGGTTGCGGATCGCGGCGACGCACTGGCTCGGGCTGCCCGTGGCCGCGGGAGCGAGCCACTCCTGCGGGATCAGCGCCGCGACGTGCTCGAGCTG
>DATFWW010000202.1:0-8795 GCA_035258825.1 Myxococcota bacterium | reverse complement strand
GAGGTGCGTGAGATCGAGGTGGACGTAGTCGCCGTACGGCCCCTTGAGGCCGCGGCCCGCCTCGATCTCCTGCACGATCGCGCGCGAGATCATGTCGCGCGGGCCGAGCTCCGCCTTGCTGCCCACGCCGTAGTCGCGGATGACGAGGAATCGCTCGCCCTGCGAGTTCTTGAGGTGGCCGCCCTCGCCGCGCGCGGCTTCGGTGATCAGGATCCCGGTGCCGGGCAGACCGGTGGGGTGGTACTGCACGAACTCCATGTCCTTGAGCGGCACGCCCTCGCGATAGGCGAGCGCCATCCCGTCGCCGGTCTTGATGTTGCCGTTGGTGGTGAACGGGAAGATCTTGCCCGCGCCGCCCGTGGCGAGGATCACCGCGCGACCGAGGATCGCGCGCACCGCTCCGGTGCGGACGTCGAGCGCGGCCACGCCGCGGCACGCGCCGCCGTCGACGACGAGCTTGGTGACGAAGTGCTCGTCGTAGCGCACGATCCGGTCGAAGCGCAGCGAGTGCTGGAACAGCGCGTGCAGCATGTGGAAGCCGACCTTGTCGGTGGCATACCAGGTGCGCTTCGTGCTCATGCCGCCGAACGCGCGCGTGGCGACGGTGCCGTCCTCGTTGCGGCTCCACGGGCAGCCCCAGTGCTCGAGCCGGATCAGCTCCTTGGGCGCCTCCTCGACGAAGAACTGGATCACGTCCTGGTCGCCGAGGAAGTCCGAGCCCTTCACGGTGTCGAAGCCGTGCATCTCGAAGTTGTCGTCGTCGCGCGCCACGGCGGCCGCGCCACCCTCCGCCGAGACGGTGTGGCTGCGCATCGGATAGACCTTCGAAACCATGGCGACGGAGGCGGTCGGAGACGCCTCGACCGCGGCGATCGCCGCGCGGATCCCCGCGCAGCCGCCGCCGACGATGACGATGTCGTGACGGAAGATCTCGATCACAACGGAACCTCGGGGGAGAAGGGGAGGGGCGGCCTGCCGCGCCGGGCCGGGCGGCGAGGAGTCAGACGGTAGGCAATCACGCCGGCTCCTGCTGCGACAGGCAATGGATCGCCCCGAGGCCGAGCACGAGCGTCGGGCACGGGATGCCGATCACCTCGCGGCCCGGCAGCACGTCGCGCAGCACCGCGAGCGCACGGTCGTCCGAGGCCGCGCCGAACGCGGGGACGAGCGCGGCGCCGTTCGCGAGGTAGAAGTTGGCGTAGCTGGCCGGGCACGCCTCGCCGCCCACGCGGTGCACGGGCGGCATCGGCAGGTCGTGCACGGCGAAGCCCGCGGCGACCAGCCGCCGCCGGTTCTCGGCGAGCATCACCTCGTCGCCTCCAGAATCCGCGCGCGCCGCGACGACCACGCCGGGCGCGACGAAGCGCGCGCAGTCGTCGATGTGGCCGTCGGTGTCGTCGGCCTCGATTCCGCCCGCGAGCCAGATCACGCGCCGCGCGCCGAGCCAGCGCGCGAGTCGCTGCTCCATCTGATCGCGCGTGCGCGGCGGCACCTCGCGATTCGTGTTGAGCAGACACGACTCGGTAGTGAGGATCGCGCCTGCGCCGTCGCCGTCGATCGAGCCGCCCTCGAGCACGAACCCCACCTCTTCGCACGGGACACGCGCGAGCCCCGCCACCGCCGCGCCGATGCGGTCGTCGAGGTCCCACGGCGGATACTTTCCGCCCCACGCGTTGAAGCCGAACGCGAGCGCGCGCCGGTTTCCGGCGTCGTCGGCGACGAAGACCGGCCCGCTGTCGCGCAACCACGAATCGTTGGTGGGTACGTGGTGGAAGCGCAGCCCGCGGTCGGGGTCGACGCCGGCGCGCGAGAGCTGCTTGCGCGCGTCTTCCTCCATTGCGGCGTCGCGGACCAGCAGCTCGACTGTCTCCCGGCCCTGGAGCGCGCGCACGATCTCGGCGTACTCCGCGCGCGCCGCGGCGAGGTGGCCCGGCCACGTCGTCTCCGCGTGCGGCCACGCGAGCCACGTGGCGCGGTGGGGCTCCCATTCCGCCGGCCAGCGCACTGGAGATCAGTCTCTCACCCGCTTGGTGATCTCGGCGTAGGCGTCGATCCGGCGGTCGCGCAGGAACGGCCAGTTGCGGCGCACCGCCTCGATCGCCTCGAGATCGCAGTCGACGAGCAGCGTCTCCTCGCGGTCCGACGCCGCGCGCGCGATCACGCGTCCGAACGGATCGGCGACGAACGACTGGCCCCAGAAGCGGATGCCGCCCTCGTGGCCGACGCGGTTCACCGCCGCGACGAACACGCCGTTCGCGATCGCGTGGCTGCGCTGCACGGTCTCCCAGGCGTCGTGTTGTGCGGTGTCGACGGCTTCGCCCTCGTCGAACTGCCAGCCGATCGCGGTCGGGTAGAACAGGATCTGCGCGCCCGCGAGCGCGGTGAGGCGGGCGGCCTCGGGGAACCACTGGTCCCAGCACACGAGCGTGCCCACCGTGGCGGGACGCGCCGAGAACGCGCGGAAGCCGGTGTCGCCGGGCGCGAAGTAGAACTTCTCGTAGTAGAGCGGGTCGTCCGGGATGTGCATCTTGCGGTACGTCCCGAGCGAGCGGCCGTCCGTGTCGAGCACTACTGCGGTGTTGTGGTACACGCCCTGGGCGCGCCGCTCGAACAGCGATGCGACGATCGCGATCTCGCGCTCCGCGGCCAGCTTCGCGAGCGCTTCGGTGCTCTCGCCCGGGATCGGCTCGGCGAGGTCGAACTTGGCCGTGTCCTCGCTCTGGCAGAAGTACCGGGAGCGGAACAGCTCGGGCAGGCACGCCACGCGCGCGCCCTGCTGTGCCGCGGCGTCGATCTTCTCGAGCGCGCGCGCGAGGTTCACCGGCGGGTCCTCCTCGACCCGCATCTGGACCAGCGCGATCTTGAGCGGCGGCGCCACTCGGGGTGCGTAGGCCAGCGGGAGCGGGGAGGCAAGACCCGCTCGCGGATGCGGTGTGACCGGATCCGTCACACGCGCGCGCGATACCGCCCGAGATGGAATCGATCGGATCGCTCGTGCGAGGCGTGTTCGAGGCCGCCGGCATCGTGGCGCTGTTCGTCGCGGGTGGGCTCGCCTATGCCGCCGCGCTCGGCGGCGGTGCGCTGCCCGCGGCCCGGCCCGCGCTCTACCATCCGCCCGTGGAGCCGGAGCGGCCCGAAATCCCCCCGCGCGTGTGGCTGGTCGACGGCTACAACGTGCTCAATGTCGCAATGCTCGGAGGCCGCGCGCGCGAGGGCTGGTGGACCGGGCCGTTCCGCGACGAGCTGCTCGGCCGGGCGGACGCGTTCGAGGAGGAGGCCGCGGAGATCTGGGTGGTGTTCGATGGCGCGATGCCGCCCGACGCCGAGCGAGTGGGACGAGCGCGTCCGGTGTTCGCACCGAGCGCCGACGCGTGGCTGCTCGCGCGGATTCGCGAGCGCGACCCCGCGCAGGTCGCGCTCGTCACGGCCGACCGCGAGCTCGCGGCGAGCGCGCGCCACCGCGGCGTGGAGGTGGTTGCGCCCGCGGCGTTCCTCGCGCGGTGCCGCGTCAGCTGAGCGACGGGCGCAGGAGCTCCGAGACGGTCACGCACTCGAGCTTCCGCTCGCGCAGGCCCTCGAGCACGCGCTGCACGGCCTCCGCGCACGCGAAGTGGTGGCGCCCGGGCTGGTCGTGTCCGTCGTGCATCAGCACGATGTCGCCCGCGCGCACGCGCCGCAGCACGCGGGACGCAATCCGCGCCGGATCGTCCGTGCGCGTGTCGCGGCTGTGCACCGACCACGCCACCATCGTGAGCCGCTTCGCGCGAGCCGCCTCGACGAACGGCGGGCTCTTCACGCCGAACGGCGCGCGGTAGAGCGGCGCGGCGCCGCTCGCGGCGATCTTCGCGAGCGCGCGCTCGCCGCGCTCCATCTCCGCGATCTGCGCGCGCGGGGTCGAGAAGGGCTCCCAGCTCGAGTGCCGCCACGAGTGATTGCCGAGCTCGTGCCCCTCCGCGAGGATGCGGTGCGCGAGCTCGGGCCGCGCTTCGACGCACCGCCCGACCGAGAAGAAGGTCGCGCGCGCGCCGTGGCGCGCGAGCGCGTCGAGCACGGCGGGCGTCACCTCCGGGTCGGGGCCGTCGTCGAAGGTCAGCGCGACGCAGCGCCCGTCGCGCGGGCCGTGCGTCACGGTCGGATACAGCACGCTCGAGCCCGGACGCGCGACGCCGTCCGCGAACAGCGCGAGGAACACCGCGGGCAGCCCGAGCGAGAGCGGCGAAGCGCCGAATGCGCCGACCGCACCCGCGGTGGCGGCGGCGTAGGCCAACAGGAGCGCTCGGGCGCGGGAGAGCATCGTGCGGAATCCGCGGGCTTCGCTATCAGGCCCCATCTTCGGGCCAGAAGTCGAAGAAGTTGAACCACTGGTACGGCGCGCGCACGCACCACCGCTCCAGCTCGAGCGCATAGCGCTGCGCGAGCTCCTCGGCGTACTTGCGCCGGTCGCTGCGCGGGACCGCTCCGGCCGGCGCGAACGGGATCGCCACGGCGCGGTAGCGCCCCGCGCCGGTGCGGAAGCAGCCCGTCAGGATCATCGGGCAGCCGAGCGCGGCCTGGAGCAGGAACGGGCCGATGGGAAAGTGGGCACGGCGGCCGAGGAAGGTCACGGACACCGACCGGTCGCGCTCTGATTCCCACACCCGGTCGCCCAGCACGCCGACGAACTCGCCGCGCTCGATCGCGGCCTTCACGTCGAACACCCAGCGGATCGAGCCGAGCTCGAACGGGATCATGCGCAGCGCGAGGTTCGGGTGCATGCGTTCGAAGAACGCGTTGATGCGCGCGGCGTTGGCCGTGAAGATCAGCACGTTCAGCGCCACGCCGGTGCGCTCCGCGACCGAGCGCAACAGGTCCCAGCTCCCGAGATGACAGCCGAGCAGGATCGCGCCACGGCGCTGCTGCGACAGCTCGAGCAGGATCTCCGTGCCGGCGTAGTCGACCTGGATGGTTTCGGTGTCACCGCTCCAGACGATCATGCGGTCGAGCATGTGCTCGGCGAACTCGTGGAGGTGGCGGAACGCGTGACGCCAGGTGGGCCGCGCGCCGAGCGCTTCGCGTCCGCCCGGCGCCGCCCACAGCGTGCGCAGATAGTCCAGCGAGACGCGGCGCGTGGCGCGCCCGGTGACGAAGAAGTAGGCGACGACCGGCGTGAGGAAGGCGATCGTCGCGCGGCGCCCGAGCGTCCGGTAGAACCAGCGGATGAACCGGAGCGCGCGGAACGAGCCGCGCTCCGCCATGACCATCCACGCGTGTGACGCGCGATCGTCTTCGCGTTCGAGCGGCGTCGCCCCTTCCCCGTGCGTCATCCAAATCCTTCGCGGGGGCCCGCGCTCCGCTCGGCCCGCCCCATGGTCTTCGCTCGCCTGCGGCTCGCTGCGCGAAACTTGCGGCCCGCTGCGCGGCCGCTCCGCGACCTTGCGCTCTCGCCGGCGCATTCTACTCGGCTTCCTCGATCAGCCTCAAGATGCGCGCCGCATTCTCCTCGGCTGCGCGTCCGGTGATGTCGACCACCTGCCAGCCCTGTTCGCGGTAGAGCCGGCGCGCACGCCGCACCTCCTCGATCAGCGCCTCCGGGTCGGCGTAGGTGGAGTAGGGCGGCGCGCCGAGCGCGCGCACGCGCGCCTGACGGATCGTGAGCAGGTGTGACGGGTCGATCGTGAGCGCGAACACCTTCTTCGGGTCGAGCTCGAGCAGCGCGCGCGGAGGCGCGATCCCGGGCACGATCGGCACGTTGCCGGTCTTGTACCCGCGCTGCGCGAGATACATCGAGAGAGGCGTCTTCGAGGTCCGCGACACGCCGGTGAGCACGAGGTCGGCGCGGAACAGCGTGTGCAGGTTGGCGCCGTCGTCGTGGCGCACGGCGAACTCGACCGCCTCGATGCGCTTGAAGTAGTCGTCCGAGAATCCGTGCAAGAGGCCCGGCTCGGAGCGCGGCTCCGCCTTCACGTGCTCGGCGATCTTCGCAATCATGCCGCCCAGCACGTCGAGCGTGGGCACGCCGCGCGCGGCGGCCTCCTCGAGCAGCCCCTGCGCGACGCGGCGGTCGACGAGTGTGAACAACACGAGGGCGCCGACGCGCTCCGCCTCGGCGACCACGCGCCGCGCGAGCGAGGGCTGCCGGATCCCGCCGAAGCGGCGCAGCCGGCACTCCACCTGGAACTGCGCGAGCGCGGCCTTCGCCACCGCCGCGCCCGTGTCGCCGGTGCCGTCCGACACGACGAAGATCGGCCGCGACGTCGGTACCGGCTTCTTGTCTTCGCTCATGCCGGAAGCTTGCATTAGATTTTGCGGCCATGCCGTACGATCCCACGGCGATCGAAGCGAAGTGGCAGGCCTGGTGGCGAGAGAACGAGGTCTTCCGCAGCGAGCTCGACCCGAGCAAGCCGAAGTTCTACGTGCTCGACATGTTCCCGTACCCGTCGGGCGCCGGTCTGCACGTGGGCCATCCGAAGGGCTACATCGCCACCGACATCTGTTCGCGCTACAAGCGCATGCGCGGCTTCAACGTGCTGCACCCGATGGGCTGGGACGCGTTCGGACTTCCCGCGGAGCAGTACGCGATCGAGACCGGAACCCACCCGCGCGAGACCACCGCCAGGAACATCGCGACGTTCAAGCGCCAGCTCCAGTCGCTCGGCCTCGACTACGACTGGTCGCGCGAGATCGACACCACCGACCCCCGCTACGTGAAGTGGACGCAGTGGATATTCCGGCGTCTCTACGAGATGGGGCTAGCCTATCTCGCCGAGGTGCCGGTGAACTGGTGCCCCGCGCTCGGCACCGTGCTCGCGAACGAGGAGGTGATCGACGGCAAGAGCGAGCGCGGCGGCCATCCGGTGGAGCGCCGGCCGATGCGGCAGTGGATGCTGCGCATCACCGCCTACGCCGACCGCCTGATCGAGGACCTCGACCTCGTCGACTGGCCCGAGTCGATCAAGAAGATGCAGCGCGACTGGGTCGGGCGGTCGGTCGGCGCACGGATCACCTTCGAAGTCGAGGGCTCGCAGCGGAAGATCGAAGTGTTCACCACGCGGCCCGACACGCTGTTCGGCGCCACCTATCTCGTGCTCGCGCCCGAGCATCCCCTGGTCGCCGAGCTCACCGCGCCGGACCAACGCGCCGCGGTGTCGGCCTACATCGAGCAGGCCGCGCGGCGCAGCGAGCGGTCGCGGATCGCGGGCACCAGCGAGAAGAGCGGCGTGGCGATCGGCGCGCACGCGCTCCATCCCGTGACGGGCGCGCGCATCCCGATCTGGATCGCCGACTACGTGCTCGCGAGCTACGGCACGGGCGCGATCATGGCGGTGCCCGGTCACGACGCGCGCGACTGGGAGTTCGCGCGCGCGATGAGTCTGCCGATCGTCGAGGTGGTGAAGGGCGGCGACGTCGCGGTGGCCGCCTGGGAGGGCGACGGCGCCAACGTGAATTCGGGCTTCCTCGACGGCCTCGCCACCGACGCAGCGAAGGAGCGCATGTGCGCGTGGCTCGCCGAGCACGGCCGCGGCGAGCGCGCGGTGAGCTACAAGCTGCGCGACTGGCTGTTCTCGCGGCAGCGCTACTGGGGCGAGCCGCTGCCCGTGCTGCACCTCGCCGACGGCAGCACGGCGCTGCTGCGCGAGTCGGAGCTGCCGCTGCTCCTGCCCGAGCTCGAGGACTTCGCGCCCTCGGGCGATTTCGAGACGCCGCTCGCGCGCAGCCCGGAGTGGATCGCCGCGCGCGACCCCAGCACCGGCAAGCCCGCGCGGCGCGACGCCAACACGATGCCGCAGTGGGCCGGCAGCTGCTGGTACTACCTGCGCTTCTGCGATCCGCACAACGACGCGGCGCCGTTCTCGCAGGAGGCCGAGCGCTACTGGATGCCCGTCGATCTCTACGTGGGCGGCGCGGAGCACGCCGTGCTGCACCTGCTCTACGCGCGCTTCTGGCACAAGGCGCTCTACGACCTCGGGCTCGTGCACACGGTGGAGCCGTTCCAGAAGCTGCTGAACCCGGGCATGGTCCTCGGATACAGCTACCGCTATTTCGATGACGACCCGACCGACTCGCGCGCGGATCCCGCGATCTTTGCCGCGTCCGAAGTCGCGCTCGACGGCGAGACACCGCGCCACGCGAAGACCGGCGCCGAGCTGAAGGAGCGCTGGCTGCACACGACCGAGGTGCGCTGGGTCGACGAGCAGCCCTATCACCCGACCGCCGACGTGCTGCTCGATACGGTGACCGAGAAGATGTCGAAGAGCCGCGGCAACGTCGTGAACCCGGACGAGGTGGTCGCGCGCTTCGGCACCGACTCGATGCGGCTGTACGAGATGTTCATGGGGCCGATCGAGAAGGGGGCCCCGTGGTCGGACGAGGCGATCCCGGGCCTGTTCCGCTTCCTCCAGCGCGCACACCGCCTGGTCACGGGCGAGGACGGCGGGGGAGCACTCGAGGCGGGCGCGGGCACCGACGACCAGCAGCGGCTGCTCGCCGAGACGATCGCGGGCGTCACCGACGACGTCGAGCACATGCGCTTCAACACCGCGATCTCGAAGCTGATGGTTTTCACCCGCGACGTCGCGCGCGACGCGCAGCTGCCCCGCGAGGCGGCAGACGCATTTGTACGTTTGTTGTCCCCTTTCGCGCCGCACCTGGCCGAGGAGCTCTGGCGGCAGCTCGGGCACGACGCCTCCGTGGCGCTCGCGGCGTGGCCCGAAGCCGATGCGTCCCGGCTGGTCCGGTCGGCGATCCGGCTCGCCGTGCAGGTGAACGGCAAGCGCCGGGACGAGATCGAGGTCCCCGCGGACGCCGACGAGCCGGCA
>DATFWW010000201.1:0-9265 GCA_035258825.1 Myxococcota bacterium | reverse complement strand
ATGCTCGACTTCGAGACGGTGCGCGGCGAACGCGTCCGCGTCCTGCACGGGCACCGCTTCTCGGCCTCGCGCGCGGTGTGGGAGCGCTACGACCGCCTCGGCAGCGCGATCCTCCCGCTCGAGAACTTCGCCTACGGCCGCGTCGAGGCGCTGCATGCGCTGTACCCGCTCGGCCCGGGCCGGCTGGTCGCCGGGATCGCGTCGATCGAGTGCCTGCTCGCGCGACGCGCGCTGCCGGCGCGCGTCGCTCCGCTGATCGAAGGCGTCGATGTGCTGCTCCACGGCCACATCCATTATGGGCCCGGACGCGGGCAGATCGGCGGCGTCGCGACGTGGCGGACGGGCTCGTGGGTGTCGCCGGGCCACCTGGGCTCCGCCGATCGCATGCTGCGCTATCGCGCGGGCCGCTTCGAGCGGATCGGCTGGTCGGACTGCGGCTGGCGCGCCTACGACGATGGGCGTTGATCGAGGACGCGGTACAGCGCGGACGACACCGGCAGCATCACCGCCGCGACGATTCCGCCCGCGAGCAGATCCACGACGTAGTGCAGCGAGAGATAGACCGTCGAGAAGACGATCCCCGCGGTGAGCCCCGCGAGCGGAAGGCGCCATCGCGGGAGCAGCCGCGATCCGAGCGCGAAGTAGACGAGCGACAGCGCGACGTGTCCGCTCGGGAACGCGTCGAGCTGATTCCATTCGGCGGACCGCAGGAAGGCCTGCAGCCAGGCGCTCACGGCGTATCCGTCGAACGGCGCTTCGCGCGCAGCGGGCGCGCGCGGCCCGAGCGCGGGCGTGAGGAGATATCCGATGTACGAGGCCAGGAAGGTCGCGACCGCAGCGAACACGAAGAACTCGAAGTCGGCACGCCGGCCGCGGCGATACAGCGCAACGGCGATCGCGATCGGGATCGCGTAGTAGCTCGCGTAGAGGATCGACGCCACCTCGGTGAGCCACTCGGGCCGTCCCCACAGGCCGACCCACAGCGCGGGCAGCGCGCCGAACCACGCCCGATCGAGCGCGGCGAGCCGCGCGTCCCAGCGCGTCGGATTCACCGCCGCCACCACCGGCGCGGAGAAGCCGAACAGCGCGATCACGAACGCGATCGGAGCGAAGTCGTGCACGACCCTGCCGGCGCGCGACACCGATGCGAGCCGCGCGACAGCAACGACCCCGGCCACGAACAGCGAGATCGCGAGCAGCAGTGCGGGCGGACGCACCCGGCAGATCGCGGCGAGCGCTGCCAGCACGATCGCGTAGGCGAGCGCGATCCGGTCCGTGGCGCCGAGCGAGGTCGCCTCTCCCGTGGCCGCGGTCGTCAAAGCAGCATCCCGCCCGAGCATTCCCCGGCAGTGTAAAGGAGTCCGGTTCCGGAAGGTCCGGCGGGCCAGGGAAACACGGCGCCTCAGGGGCGCAATCTAGAACGGCACGTCATCGTCCGACGGCGGCGGCGGCTCGTCGTCGGCGAACGCGCTGCGGCCGCGCTTCTCGCCGATGCGCGCGAGCGTCCAGACGTCGAGGCTGTTGAAGTACTTCGTCTCGCCCTTCGGGCTCCTCCACTCGCGGCCGCGCAGGCTGAACTCCACGCGCACCTCTTCGCCCACCTCGAAACCGTCGAGGTGATCGCAGCGGTTGCCCGTGAGCTCGAACTGGACGAACTGCGGGAACTGGGGGTTGTCGGCGATCTCGACCACGAACTCGCGCTTGCGGAAGCGCTCGGTCACCTGCTTGGTGTCGGAGACCGCATGGAGCCGGCCGCTCGTCTCGAAACCCATGGCTAGTTCCTCCCCGTCTCTGCAGGAGCCCGCCTTCGCTCGCCTTCGGCTCGCTGCGCGTCGGCCGACTCCGTCGGCCTCCCTGCTGCGTGCCGGCCGGCGCGCCGCCCGAAGAAGCTCGACTCGCCGATGCAGGTGCCGCTCGAATAACCCGCGCCGTCCTGCGCGATGTTCGCCGCGCACGCGCCGGCCGCGTACAGGCCCGGGATCGCACTGCCGTCCGCGCGGAGCACCTCGCCGTCGGCCGACACGCGCAGCCCGCCGAGCGTAAACCCCATGTAGGCGCACTTCCCGCGCGAGAACTGGATCGCCGCGAACGGCGGCTGCTCGATCGGGACCACCCACTTCCCCTTCTTGTGGAGCTCGGGGTCCTCGCCGCGCGCCGCGTGTCCATTGTAGTCGCGCAGCGTCTTCTGGAGCGACCCCTCGGGCATGCGCAGCGCGCGCTCCATCTCGGCGACGCTCTCCCACGCGTCGACGACCTCGTGGCCGAACAGCGGCCGCGCGAAGATCTTCTCGTCGACGATCAGGTAGGCCTCGCCGCCGGGCTGCTGCGTGGCGTAGATGCTCGAGCGCGAGTGATAGGAGTCCTCTGACACGAAGCGCTTGCCGAGCCGGTTGACGAGGATCCCCTTGATCAGCTGCTCGGGCGGGTAGAACGGCGACGTGATCAGCGCCCCGTCCATGTGCAGGAGCTCGCCGCCCGCGGCCGCGCCGAGCTGGTGTCCGGCGCCGTCGTCGTAGGGGGTGTACTGGCGCGTGATCCCCTCCTCGAGCAGCCGCGGCGTGTACTTCGCGAGCATCGCCTCGTTGCCCGTGAAGTGGCCCGTGGCGAGGATCACGCCGCGCCGCGCCCGGATCGCCTTCTGCGCGTCGAAGGTCTTCGCGCGCACGCCCGCGATGCGGCCGCTCTCGCGCACGAGCTGCTGCACGGCCGTGTTCACCTCGATCCGCACCCCGAGCGCGCGCATGCGCTCCACGAGGCGCTCCACCATCAGGGCCCCGCCGCCCTCGGCCACTTTCGCCACCTTGTGGCCGCGCGGCGCGGGCTTCGCCTTCTCGCGGAACGGCCATGCCTCTTCGTTGCCCGACCAGATCAGACACTCGTCGGTCATCTGCATGAAGTGCTTGCCGTGGAACATCGTGTCGTTGAACGGCACGCCCTGCGCGACCAGCCAATCGAAATGCGCCACGCTCTCGTCGCAATAGAGGCGGATCTTGTCCGCCTCGGGCACCGGCGTGTTCATCAGCAGATAGGAGTACATGTCCTCGACGTCGTCCTCGACGCCGACCGCCTTCTGCACGCGCGTGCCGCCGCCCAGGTAGACGTGCCCCGCGGCATTCGCGGTGGTGCCGCCGCCGCCACTAGCGCGCTCGAGCACCAGCACGTCGGCGCCAGCCTCGCGCGCTTCGATCGCCGCGCACGCGCCCGCCACGCCGAGCCCGGCGATCACGACATCGGCGGAGTCGCCCCAGTCCGGCGCGCCGGCCGCATCGATCACCGTGTACGGAGAATCGGCCATCGCGTTCACCGCGTCAGAGCTTCGCGAGCACGCTGTCGGCGAACTTCTCGAGGCCGGCGCGCACTGCGTTTCGATCGAAGCCGGGCGGCCCCATCACGAGCCGGGACACGCCCTGGTCCTCGAGCCGGCGGATCGCGTCGAGATCCGGGCCCGGAGCCGCGGCGGTGATCTCGATCCGCTTCGGATCGCGCCCGACGCGCGCGCACTCGTCGGAGAGCGCGGTGAGCAGCTCGCGCAGACGCGCGCCCTGAGTCTTCATCGGGAAGAATCCGTCGCCCACACGCGCCGCGCGACGCGCTGCGCCTAGCACATGGCCGCCCATCACGATCGGCACCCCGCCCGGCTGCACCGGCTTCGGGTTCGACTCGAGCGCCTCCCACGCGTAGTGATCGCCCTTGAACGCATGCGCACCGGGCTTCCAGAGCGTGCGCAGCGCCGTGCACGCCTCCTCGGTGCGCGAGGCGCGCTCGTCGAACGGAATGCCGAGGGCGCGGAACTCGTCCTCCATCCAGCCGATGCCGATGCCCAGGAGCGCGCGGCCCTTCGAGAGGACATCGAGTGTCGCGATCTCCTTGGCGACGTAGATCGGATGGCGCTGCGGCAGGATCAGGATGCCCGTGGCGAGCCGGATCTTCGACGTAGCGCTCGCGACGTAGGCGAGCCAGAGCAGCGGATCCGGAATCGCGGAGTTCTCGGGCCCGGGCATGCGGCCGTCGGCGCTGTACGGGTACTGCGAGCGGTAGCCGGTCGGCACCGCCACGTGCTCGACGGTCCAGAGCGACTCGATGCCCGCCTCCTCGCAGGTTCTGGCGAGGAACGCAGCCTCTTCGGGCTGCACGAACGGGCCGACGTTCGCGAACGCGACTCCGAACTTCATGGGGGGTCCTCCCTTCGGAGCGCACAGGATACACACACGGGTCACGAGGGGCGCAGCGAACGGAGATGGGGATTGAGGAACCGACCTTCCGGGTCGTAGCGATCGCGCGCGCGCCACCAGTCCGCCCAGCGCGGGTAGAGCGCCGCGAGCTCCGCACCGCTGCGGTAGTGGACCTTGCCCCAGTGCGGCCGCCCGCCGTGCGCGGCGAAGATCTCCTCGCACGCGCGGAACACCGGCTCGTCGGGCAGGTCCGCGCCCTGGTGCACCGAGATCGTGGCAGTGGCGCGCCCACTCGCCGTCGACAGCCAGAGATCGTCCGCGGCGAGCGTGCGGAACTCGAGCGGCCAGCGCAGCGCGGGGAAATCGCACTCGATCCGCGCGCGCACCGCGTCGAAGCACGCCGCCCCGCGTTCGATCGGCACCGAGTACTCCATCTCCGTGTGTTTGTCGGGCCGGTCGTTGGCGAGCACCTCGTAGCTCCACGCGCGGCGCGCGCCCTCTTTGGCCAGCGGATAGACGGGCTCGGCGTCGGTCTCCGCGAGCGCCTTGCATGCGGCGCGCGCGCTGCCGGGCATCCAGAAGAACTCGAAGTGGCGCGTCGCGGCGACCAGCGCGTCGATCTTCGCGAGCACGTCGTCGACCGGCTCGAGCCACATCCGCTCGTCGAGCTTGTACGCGGCGCGCACCGCCATCGCGAGCTCGGTCACCACGCCGACCGCGCCGAGCGAGAGCCGCACCACCTCGAACAGCTCGGGCTCGTTCCGCGCGTCGCACCCGGCGATCTCGCCGTCCGCGAGCACGACGCGCGCGCCGATCACCGACGCGGAGAGGTTCTGGAGCTCCCGCCCCGTGCCGTGCGTGCCCGTGGCGGCGGCGCCCGCGATCGACTGGCGATCGATGTCGCCCTGGTTCAGCAGCGCCGCGCCCGCCGCGTGCAGCGGCGCGCCGAGCGCGCTGATCCGCGTGCCCGCGCGCAGCGTCGCCTCGCCGCGCGCCGCGTCGACTCGCACAACGCCCGCGAGGTCCTGCAGATCGAGGATCGTTCCCTCGGTGGCGACGAGCGGCGCGTGGCTGTGCCCGGCGCCGAGGCAGCGCAGCGCGGCAGCCGCACGCGCGGCGCGCCGCACTGCGGCGACGACGTCGCTCTCGTCGGCGACCCGCGCGATCTCGGCGGGCTGCGCGCGCACGCGTCCCGACCAGTTGCTCCAGATCGGCACCGCGGCAGGTTAGCCGCGCAGCCCACTCTTGCCGGGCCTTCGCTCGGCTTCGCCTCGCTGCGCGTCCGATGGTCTTCGCTCGCCTGCGGCTCGCTGCGCGAAGACTTGCGGGGCCGACTTCGTCGGCCTCCTTGCTAGGTGTCTTGGGCCACCCACTGCGCCGCGCGGATCAGGAGCTTCGTGCCGCTGTCGATCCCGAGCTTGGCCTTGATGCGCTGGCGGTGTGTCTCGACGGTCTTCGGGCTCAGGTGGAGCGCCCTGGCGATCTCGCCCGTCGTCTGGCCGCGGCCCACGAGCTCGAACACCTGCAGCTCGCGATCGGAGAGCAGCTCGACGCCGCCGTCCGCGCGCGCGCGGCCTCCGCTCGACATCCGGCGCAGGATCCGCTGCGCGACGTCGGGCGCCACGTAGATCTCCCCCTCCGACAGCGCGCGGATCGCGACCAGCAGATCCTCGCAGGGCTGCGTCTTGCTGACGAAGCCCGCGGCACCCGCGCGCAGCGCGCGCGGCGCGTAGAGCTCGGCGTCGTGGATCGAGAAGACGATCGCCTTCACGGTCGGGAAGCGGGATCGGATCTCGGAGAGGAGGTCGAGCCCGCTCGAGCCGTCCAGCGAGAGGTCCACGATCGCCACGTCGGTCGGGGTGCGCTCCAGCAGCTCGATGGCCGCGGTGTAGCTTTCTGCCTCCCCGACGGTCTCGAGGTCCGGCATCGCTGAGACCAGCTCTACCAGCCCTCGGCGCACGATCGGGTGGTCGTCGATGATCATGACGCGAGTGGGATCGATGCGTTGCACGGCCAGGGCCTCACTCATCCGCAGACGCCTCGGGCATGCGCGCTCTTTCCTGCCTGGTGACCGATCGGCGACCCAGGATAGCGCGGGATTTCACCATCCGTGCGGACATTTGCGCCTTGTAGGACGGACCCTTAGGCCCGTCCTGGAGCCGACTAGCGGGCCCGGCCGGCAAGCAGTGGCAAATCAGATCCCCACGAATGGGGAAAAATGCCCACCCCTGGCGACCTTGGGTCAAGTCGTGCGGGCAGATGCGCGATACAAAAAGCCGGGTTTCTGGCGGGCGGCCGCTGAGGACTATGGACCGCGAAAATCCGGCATTCGACCTCGCGCGCGCGCTCGAACTCGTCGAGGGTGACTCCGATCTGCTGGTCGCGACCGCCCAGCGGTTCCTGGAGCAGAACTCCTCCCGGATCGATCAGCTGCGGACGGCGCTGGAGCGCCGCGACGCCGCGGAGATCGAGCGCCTCGCGCACGGACTCGCCGGCGGGTGCCAGAGCTTCGCGGCGGACGACACCGAGCGCGCCGCGCGCGCGCTGATGGAGCGGGCGCGCACGGGAGACATCCCGTCGCTGCGCACGCTCGTCGAACGCGTCGAAGCGGCGCTCGCCGACCTCTCGAGCGCGCTCTCCGCGCACTGCACGCGCCACGAGCTGCGCCACGTGCTGGTGGCCGAGGGCGACGACGTCACGCGCACGCGCCTCGAGCACCTGCTCACGAAGTGGGGCCACCACGTGACGTCGGTTTCGCGAGGCGACGTGGCACTCGAGATCCTCTCGCCGTCCGGGCCTCCGCACCTCGCGATCGTCGATTGGATGATGCCCGGCCTCGACGGCATCGATCTGTGCCGCGCGCTGCGCGCGCGCAAGTCCGACACCTACACCTACATCATCCTGATCACCGCACGCGACGATCCGGAGTCGATGCTGATCGGCCTCGAAGCGGGCGCCGATGATTTCCTGGCCAAGCCGGTCGCGCCCGAGGAGCTGCGCGCGCGACTGCGAGCGGGACAGCGGATCGTCGAGCTGCAGGAGCGCCTGATCGCGGCGCGCGACGAGCAGCGCCGTCACGCCGACCGCGACGGCCTCACGGGCGTGTCGAGCCGGCGCCGCGTACTCGAGGCGCTCGACAACAGGCTCTCCGAGCGCGCCGCGAGCGGCACCGAGCTCGCGCTCGCAATGATCGACCTGGACGACTTCAAGACGATCAACGACGAGCACGGCCACCTCGTGGGCGACCGCGCGCTGCGCACCGTCTGCGAGCGCGTGCAGCGGATCCTGCGGCGAACGGACGAGTTCGGCCGCTACGGAGGTGACGAGTTCCTGGTCGTGCTGCCCGACATCAGTCAGAGCGAGGCGACCGAGATCGCGCGGCGGATCTGCGAGTCGCTCGCGTCGCAACCGATCGAATGCGGAGGCATGGCGCTGCGGATCACTGCGAGCGTAGGCGTGGCCACTGCGGCGGGCGCGCGGTCCAGCCGCGAAGACCTGATCAAGCGCGCCGACCGCGCGCTGTTCCGCGCCAAGGATGCGGGCGGCAACTGCGCGGTGTTCGACGACTCGGAGCCGGTGCAATAGGGCGCGAGGAGCCCGAAGCGCCTCGACCTACGCCAACCTTCCGGTCCCCGCGGCGCTCTGCCATGTTCCCGCCCACTGATGGCGAGTCCGAGATCCCGGAGCGACCGGCGCGCAGCCGCCTGGCTCGCAGCGGTCGCCGCCCTCGCCTACCTGCCGTTCGACCACTGCCACTTCTCGGCGACCGACGAGACCGGCGTATTCGATCCGGCGCTCGCGCTCTACACGCGCGGCACGCTCGCGGTCGAGCCCGGGATGCACATCTTCGCGGGCCACGACGGGCGATCCTATAGCCACTTCGCGATCGGACAGACGATTCTGGCGCTGCCGTTCATCGCGGTCGCCGACGCGGTCTCGCGCGCGGTCGGCGCCGAGCGCCTGCGCGCGGCGATCGGGCGCGACGACGAGGGCTACCTCGACACGCGCGAGAATCCGCCGATCTTCTTCACGAGCGCCTACGCCCCGATCGCCTCGGGCGCGCTCGTGGCGATCTTCTTCCTGTTCGAGCGCGGCCTCGGCGCCAGCCGCCGCGCGGCGCTGTGCGCTGCGGCGCTGCTGGGCGCCTCCACCTATGTCGCGACCCACTCCGTCTACTTCCTCCAGCACACGACCGAGGCGATCTCGATCCTCTCCGGATTCGGCGCGCTATTCGCGTGGCGGCGCACGGGTCGCATCGCCTGGCTCGCCGCGGGCAGCCTGCTCGCGTCCTCGGTCGTGATCGTGCGCCTGCCCGCGGCCGTGTCCGGTCCCGCGCTCGCGGGCTACCTCGCCTGGACGCTGCGCGAGCGCGCGCGCGAGCCGGGCTTCCCGGCGGCGCGCGCGCTCGCGGCGATCGCGCTGCCCGCGGCGGCGGTCGGCGCGGTACACGTCGCCGTGAACTACGCGAAGTGGGGCACCTGGATCTTCTCGCCGATGACCGCGCAGTCGTTCCTGCTCCACGGATCGCTGGTGAAGGGCCTCGTCGGGCTGCTGCTCAGCCCGGGCGCGGGGCTGTTCGCCTATTCCCCGCTGCTCGTGCTGCTGCCGCTCTGGGTGCCGGACTTCTGGCGCGCGCACCGCGCGGAGGCCGTGGCGATCTTCGCGATCGCGGCGAGCTTCCTCTACGTGTGCGGCCGCTTCGTGTTCTGGCACGGGCTGTGGTCGGCGCCGGGCCCTCGCTATCTGTTCGCGCTCACGCCGCTCTTGCTGCTCCCGCTCGGTCCGTGGCTCGACACGCCGCGGCCGCGCTGGCAGCGCGCGATCGCGGCGACGCTCGCCGTGCTCGGCTGCGCTGCGCAGATCGCGCTGGTCACCGCCCACTGGCGGCACACCGTGGAGCGCATGGGCTACGAGCAGGAGCTCACGACCGCGAGCCAGCCGTTCCTGTTCGATCCGCTGCGCGCGCCGATCGCGGGCCACGTGCGCTCGCTGCTCGCGGGCGACGTCGACGCCTGGTGGTGGACGCTCTGGACCGGCGTGCCCGGGCGCGCGCCGCAGCGCGCGCTCGCCGTCGCGCTGCTGCTCGCGTGGGC
>DATFWW010000200.1:0-7813 GCA_035258825.1 Myxococcota bacterium | reverse complement strand
CTCGAGCGCGGCGCGGCGTTTCCCGAACGGCTCGCCGCGCAGGTCGCGCGCGCCCTCGCACAGCAGATCCCAGAACACGGCGCTCGCGGGGCGCTCCCGGGCGAGCGTCGCGACGCGGGACGCCGCCGGGTGGATCCGCATCTGGAGCGCCTCGAAATCGAGTGCATCGCCCGCGGCGATCACGAGCTCGCCGTCGAGCGCGCAGCGGAGCGGGAGCTGCTCGAGCAGCGGCGCGCGCAGATCGGGGAAGTAGCGGTCGAGCGGCTTCGCGTCGCGGCTCTGCAGCACCAGCTCGTCGCCGTCGCGGAACACCAGCACGCGAAACCCGTCCCACTTCGGCTCGAAGATCCAGCCCGCGCCCTCGGGCAGCTCGCCGACGCGCCGGGCGAGCATCGGCAGCAGGGGCGGGTTGACGGGAAGCTGCACGCCGCGATTCTACAGCGCGTGTCCCACCGCGTATTCCTGTTGTCGCCTGCGAGCAGCGCGGGCAAGCGCTGCCGGCAGCTTCTCGCGCGCGGTGCGGCGTTCGAGCTGGCCCACCGCGTACGCGACGGCGGCGCTCCGATCGGCGAGGTGTTCAGCTTCCTCTCCTCGCTCTACTTCCGCGGAAAGCTCACCTACGCGCAGCGCTTCGCGGCGCCGCCCGGCGGCTGTCCCGGCGTGCTCGTGATCACGGCCGGGCGCGGGCTCGTGCCTCCCGAGACCGCGATCACGGCCCGCGACGTGCGCGCCTTCCACCGCATCTCGATCGACGCCGCCGACCGGCGCTACGCGCAACCGCTGCGCACCGACGCGCTGGCGCTGCGCGAGCGGATCCCGGCGGAAACCGAGATCGTGCTGCTCGGCAGCATCGCGACACCCAAGTACGTCGACGTACTCGGCGCGGTGTTCGAGCGGTCGCTGCGGTTCCCGGGCGACTTCGTCGGGCGCGGCGACATGAGCCGCGGCGGCCTGCTCCTGCGCGCGGCGCGCGATGGCATCGAGCTCGCCTATCGGCCGGTCGAGGGCGCGCAGCGCCACGGCCAGCGCCCGGCGAAGCTCGCGCCGCTGCCGCGGGCGAGCGCGCGACCGGCTTAACCGGCCCGGCGTGCCCAGCGCTGCGCCCAGCTCTGGAGCGGCGCGAGCGCGCGGCACAGCTCGCGGCCCGTCGATGTGAGCGCATAGCCGTCCGATGTGGTCTCGACGATCCCCGCCTCGCGCAGTTCGGCGAGCCGCGTGTTGAGCACGGCCGGCGACACGTCGCCGCAGGCCTCGCGCAGCGCGCGGAACGGCAACGCCTCTGCGCGCAGCTCCCAGAGGATCCGCAGCGCCCAGCGCCGCCCGAGCAGATCGAGCGCGGCCATGATCGGGCGTCCAGAGCGCGATCCGCGCGCGCGCCGGCCGGGTCGGGGAGTGGGCATGCGGTCTCCGGGTTGCGCTACCAAAAGCGTAGCGATAGCCTCTGCTACGAAAATCATAGCGCGCCCGATCCGACCCCCCGATCTGGAGAGAGCCGTGTCCCTCCGCCTCGCCCCGCTAGAGCCCCCGTACCCCGACGAGCTCGCCGCGACGCTCGCCGCCATGATGCCGCCCGGACTCCCGCCGCTGCTCCTGTTCCGCACGCTCGCGCACAACCCGCGCGTGCTCGCGAAGATCCGCGCGGGCAACCTGCTCGACCGCGGTCCGCTCGAGCGGCGGCACCGCGAGATCGTCATCCTGCGCACCACGGCACGCTGCGGCTGCGAGTACGAGTGGGGCGTGCACGTGGCGTTCTTCGCTGCGAAGGTCGGGCTCGACGACGCCGAGGTGGCCGCGACCGCGCACGCGGGGCCCGAGTACGCCGGATGGTCCGAGCGGGAGCGCACGCTGATCCGGCTCGCCGACGAGCTGCACGAGACCGCGCGGATCTCGGACGCGCTGTGGAGCGATCTGCGCACACAATGGAGCGACGCGCAGCTCGTCGAGCTCGTGGTGCTCGCGGGCTTCTACCACACGATCTCGTTCGCCGTGAACGGGCTCGGCGTGGAGCACGAGTCGAGCGCGCCGCGGTTTCCGGTGCCCGCCGGCACCGGCCTTTCGCAGCGGACTTGAGCCGGCTACAAAACCGTCCGAAGGTGGACGGTCGTGTCGGACGTGATCGATACTCCGCAGGCGCCGCGGCCCAGGGCCCCGATCGCGCAAGCGGTTCGCTCCGGAAATCTGGTCTTCCTCTCCGGGATCACGCCGTTCACGCTCGATCTCCGGCTCGGGAAGGACGACTTCGTCGCCCAGATGCGCCAGACGATGACGAATGTCGGCGCGGTTCTCGAGGCGGCCGGGACCGGATTCGATCGCATCGTCAAGTGCACGGTCATCCTGGCGCGGCGTGAGGACTGGGGCAAGATGAACGAGATCTACAAGGAGTACTTCCCCTCCGGACGCTATCCGGCGCGGACGGCCTTCCAGGCGCCCCTTCCCCACCCGGACTTTCTCGTCGAGATCGAGTGCGTCGCGGAGGTCCGCTGACGGCGAGTGGGTTAGTCCAGCCCCCATCGCTTGCGCTTTCGCCACAGCGTGGTCGGATCGATGCCGAGCCGCGCGGCGGCGTCCTCGAGTGTGGGCGAGCTGGCGATCACGTGCTGGATGTGGCGGCGCTCGACCTCCTCGAGCGAGAGTGCGCCGTCGGCGGGAGCGGATGGCTCGCGCGGCGGCGCGAGCACCGCGTCGGGCAGGCTCTCGGCGCCGATCGCGTCGCCGCGCGAGAGGACGAGCGCGCGCTCGAGCGCATTGGCCAGCTCGCGCACGTTGCCAGGCCACGCGTAGGCGGCGATCGCGGTGACCGCGGCTCGATCGAGCTGAGGGCGCGGCCTGCGGTGACGCGCGGCGAGCGCCGCGAGCAGGTGATCGACGAGCGCGGGAAGGTCCTCGGAGCGCTCGCGCAGCGGCGGCACCCGGACCGGCACGACCGCGAGCCGGTAGAAGAGGTCGGAGCGGAAGCGGCCCGCCTCGACCTCCACCGCGAGGTCGCGGTTGGTGGCCGCTACGATCCGCGCGTCGACTTCGCGCGTGCGCGTGTCGCCGACGCGCTCGAAGCGCCGCTCCTCGAGAAAGCGCAGCAGCTTCGCCTGGAGCTCCGCAGGGAGCTCTCCGATCTCGTCGAGGAAGATCGTGCCTCCCGCTGCCGCCTCGAGCCGGCCCGGCTTGTCCTTCCACGCGCCCGTGAACGCGCCCTTCACGTGTCCGAACAGCTCGCTCTCGAGCAGGTGCTCGGCGAGCGTGGTGCACGACACCGTGACGAACGGCGCCGCGCGCCGCGCGCTCCAGCCATGGATCGCGCGCGCGAGTACGTTCTTGCCGGTACCGCTCTCGCCGAGCAACAGCACGGTCACATCTGATTCAGCGGCCAGCCGCGCTGTGTCCAGCGCGCTGCGCATGGCCTCTGCGCGCGATTCGAGCAGCGGGGGATCGTCGATCACGCGGCGCAACGCGCGGTTGTCGCGCCGAAGTCCTACGACTTCGAGCGCGCGCTCGACGAGCAGGCCGACTTCGTCGAGTGCGAACGGCTTCACGAGGTAGTGGAACGCCCCCTCGCGCATCGCCTCGACCGCGCCGGGAATCGTCGCGTAAGCGGTCATCAGCACCACTACCGTGTCCGGGCGGCGGCGGTGCAGCTCGCGCAGGAGCGACATGCCGTCCATGCCCGCCATACGCACGTCCGACAGCACGAGGTCGAACGGTTCGGCGTCGACCAGTCGCAGGGCTTCGATCCCATCGGCTGCGGCGGCTACGCGGTGACCGAGCCCGCTGAGATAGGTCGCCAGGTGAGCGCGGATGTTCTTCTCGTCGTCGACGACGAGGATCACGGCCATGGCGCAGAGAGTAGGCGAGCGCGCACCGTCATGTGCACGGGATCTCGATCGTGAACCGGCTCCCGCGGCCGACCTCGCTCTCGAGGTAGATCCTCCCGCCGTGCGCCTGCACCACGTCCCGCACGATCGAAAGCCCGAGCCCTGCGGCACCCGGATCCTCGCCCTGCGCGAAGCGCTCGAAGATGCGATCGCGCTGCTCGGGCGGGATGCCCGGGCCGCTGTCCTGGACCGAAAGGCGCACCGCGTCGCCCGCCGTCCCGAGCGCGATCCGGATCGTCCCGCCGCGCGGCGTGTAGCGGAGCGCATTACCGATCAGGTTCGAGAGTGCCCAGCCGAGCTTCGTGGCATCTCCCGTGATCTTCGGAACGTCGACCGCGAGGTCGGTCTCGAGCGTGACGCCAGCCTCGCGCGCCTGCAACAGGAAGATCCGGGCGTTGCGCTCGACGAGATCGCGGAGCGAGATCTTCTCGCGCGCGAGCCCGATGGTCATCGCGCGCGAGCGCGACAGCTCGAGCAGCCGCTGCGCGACGTCCTCCAGGCGCGCGACGTCCTCGCGCGCCGCCTGCACCAGCGAGACCGCCTCCGATCCGTGCGGCAGGTCCGATTGCGCGAGCAGATCGGCTGCCATGCGCAGCGAGGTGAGCGGCGTGCGCAGCTCGTGCGAGAGCGTCGCCATCAGCTGCTCGCGGCGCGCCTCCTGGTCTCGCAGATAGGTGACGTCCTGCAGCGTCAGGATGAGCCCCATCGATGTGCCGTTGGCGGCGCGCAGCGGGGTCGGCCGCAGCACGAAGAAATGATCGCGACCGCGCAGGAACATCGCGATCTCGACCGCTTCGGGCACGCGATCGGGGTGAGCGAGGAAGTCGGCAACCGCCGCGCGCAGACGCAGGTAGTGCGGGTGCGTCGTGCCGAGTTCGCGGAACGGGCGGCCGATCGCCTCGCCGCGCTCGAGATCGAGGATCGCGCACGCGATCTCGTTCATGTGCACGACCCCGCCGCTCGGATCGAGCACGACCAGCCCGTCGTCGATGCTCTCGATCACGGCCTCCGTCTTGGCCTTCTCTGCGAGCACCGCGTCGATGCGGGTCCGCTCGATCGCCACGGCGGCATTGTTGGCGAGCGCCTGGATCAGTTGGCGCTGCTCGAGCGGCAGGAACGCGTCGGGTCGGTCGCGGTGCAGCGCTAGCACGCCGACGCAGCCGCGCACCGTCGCGAGCGGCACGTGGAGCCACTCGCTGCCGGGCAGCGTGTCGGTGCCGTGCCCGGCCGGCTCGCGATGCGAGTAGGCCCACTGGGCCGTCGCGCGATCCGCGGCGGCCAGAGCGGCGCCCGGAGGGTGCGAGGCGCGTGTGCGCAGCTGGTCTCCCTCGGGCAAAAGCAGCACGACGCGCGAGGAGAACGCATGCGCCACGTGCTCGGCGATGCTGCGCAAGAGCGTCGCGACGTCCGGCGCGCCCGCCACGTCGCGCACGAAGTCGTAGAGCGCGGCCGTGAGCGCCTCGCGGCGCCGCGCGGCATCCGCCTGCTCACGCGCGCGCGCCGTGAGCTGGCTCGTCAGTATTGCGACCAGCAGGAAGACGACGATCTCGACGAAGTGCTGTGTGCGCGCGATCGTGAACGTGTAGACCGGCTCGACGAAGAAGAAGTCGTACACGAGCACGGAGAGCACGGACGCCCCAATCGACGGCCACAGTCCGGCGTACACCGCGGTGAAGAGCACCGAGACGAGGAAGATCATGCCCGGGTCGGAGAACGGCAGTACCGCCATCATCGCCGCGGCGGTGAACCCCGCCGCTGCGACCAATGCGATCGCGAGAACGAAGCCGAGCACCGGAGGCGGAGTAGGCGCGCGCGCCGCCGCGCGCGCGGGTGCCTCGGCATCGACACTCTCCACCACGCGCACTTCGATCGGCCCGGAGCCCCGAATTACCTCGGCGACTGGCGACGGGCCCAGCCACGAGAACCATCCGCGCCGGCGTGGCTTGCCCAGCACGATCTCGCTGGCGTTGCGCTCGCGCGCATAACGCAAGAGGTCCTCGGCCACGCGCGTGCCCGGCAGCGTCACGGCTTCGCCGCCCAGCTCCTCGGCGAGCCGCAACAGGCGCGCCACCTCGGCGCGCGCGGGCTCGCTTGCGCGCGCGAAGCCCGGAAGCTCGACGAAGACCGCGATCCAGGGCACGTCGCGGCGCTCCGAGATTCGCCGCGCAGCGCGCAACAATGCGTCGGATCCGGGTCCGCCGTCGATCGCGACGACGAGGCGCTCCGTCACCGCCCAGACGCCCGGTGCGGCCTGCGCTCGCCGATGCGCCTGCATCTGCTCGTCGACGTGCTCGGCGGTCTCGCGCAGCGCGAGCTCGCGCAGCGCGGTGAGCTGCTCGGGGCGGAAGAAGTGCTCGAGCGCGCGCTCGGCCTGCTCGGGCACGTAGACCTTGCCGTCGCGCAAGCGCTGGAGCAGCTCCTCGGGCGAGAGGTCGATCAGCCGCACCTCGTCGGCGCGGTCGAGGATGCTGTCGGGCACCGTCTCGCGCACGCGCACGCCCGTGATCTGTGCGACCACGTCGTTCAGGCTCTCGAGGTGCTGGATGTTGACGGTCGACCACACCTCGATGCCGGCGTCGAGCAGCTCCTCGACGTCGAGGTAGCGCTTCGGGTGGCGCGAGCCCGGCGCATTCGTGTGGGCGAGCTCGTCGACGAGCGCGACCGCCGGGCGGCGCTCGAGGAGCGCATCGAGGTCCATCTCGGTGAGGGTCTGGCCGCGATAGGCGACGGCCTTGCGCGGGATCACCTCGAGCCCTTCGAGCAGTTGTTCGGTGTCGGTGCGTCCGTGCGTCTCGACGACCCCGATCACCACCTCTCCACCCTCGGCGCGGCGCGCCTGCGCGGCCTGGAGCATCGCGTAGGTCTTGCCCACCCCGGGTGCGGCACCCACGAACAGCCGGAAACGGCTGCGCTGCTCGCGCGCGGCGGCCTCGATCAGCGCGTCGGGGGAGGGGCGTCGATCGTCGGCTTCGCGGTTCGCCACGCGCCCGAGTCTCTCACCGCGCCGCGTGGCGATCCAGCGCGAGGTTCAGCAGCAGTACGTTCACGCGCGGCTCGCCGAGGAGGCCGAGGAAGCGGCCTTCCGTGTGCTCGTCGATCAGCACCTCGACCGCCGCGCGTTCGAGGCCGCGCGCGCGCGCGATGCGGCCGGCCTGATAGTAGAGCGCAGCCGGCGAAAGGTGCGGATCGAGGCCGCTACCGCTCGCGGTGACGAGGTCGACCGGAATCGGCGCGTCGTTGCCCGGGTCGGCCGCGCGCAGCGCGTCGATTCGCCCCTTCACGGCCTCCAGGAGCTTGTGGTTGGTCGGACCGAGGTTCGATCCCGAAGAAGCGGCGGCGTTGTCCGGGAACGGGCCCGTCGCGGACGGCCGGCTCCAGAAATAGCGCGGGTCGTCGAACGGCTGCCCGATCAGCGCCGAGCCCCGCGCAGTGGCGCCGTCCATCACCAGGCTTCCATTCGCGGGGCCCGGGAACACGAGCTGGGCGATTCCGGTCACGACGAGTGGGTAGGCGATGCCGGTCACGCCAGTCAGCGCCAGCAGCATCAACAGTGCCGTGCGGAACTCTCGGATCGCCATGGCAACCCCCTCAGACCAGACGCAGCGCGACGAGCGCGACGTCGATCGCCTTGATGCCGACGAACGGCAGGATGATGCCGCCCACGCCGTACACGAGCAGGTGGTGGCGCAGCAGGGTCGATGCCGGCAGCGGGCGGTAGCGCACGCCGCGCAGCGCGAGCGGAATCAGCGCGATGATGATCAGCGCGTTGAAGATCACGGCCGACAGGATGGCGCTCTCGGGAGTCGCGAGCCGCATCACGTTGAGCGCCGCGAGTGCGGGATAGGTCGCCGCAAACATCGCGGGCACGATCGCGAAGTACTTGGCGACGTCATTGGCGATGCTGAACGTGGTGAGCGCGCCGCGCGTCATCAGCAGCTGCTTGCCGA